>JBKJLX010000628.1:0-3795 GCA_046596645.1 Polyangiaceae bacterium | reverse complement strand
CACGATGGTCTTCGTCGGCGCGTAGGGGGCGAGGCAGGCGCTGCGGGTCCCGCAGCGGGCCACGATCGCGTCGTGGATCGCGCGAAGGTGGGCCTCGCTCCAGCCGTCACCCTGATCGTTCAGGTGAAAGATCTCGTGGAACAGCGTCTCGATCACACCGTCGCGCGTGCCCAGCAGGGAGCCCGCCACGTTGTATCCGATGCGCCAGTCGGAAGCGTACGCGGAGGGGGTCGTCCGCCCGACCGAGCGGAAAAACCCGTACACGACGCCGCGGTGACGGAAGCGCATCGCCGACGAGGGCGCGGCCTGCAGCGTGGCGGCGTCGAGCACCTTCGACATGACGTCGTGCGCGTCGCGCACCCACCCGAGGTGTCGCGCATACGGCCCGCGCGGGGGCTCGGGGACGAGGTGCAGCCTTCCCCGGAAGCCACCATCCATCCAGTGCTCCGGCTCCAGTCCGATCACGACCTGGTGCTGGTCCCACAGCGCGACGGCCGTCGCGCGGACGTCGTCGCGGTCGGCCCAGCGCGCCTCGATGCGGCAGCGCACGCGTGGCGCACCCTCGTCGATGCCGCCGCAGCGGGCAGGGTCGGGCGCCGCCGCCCCGACACCGAGGGCGTCATCGATCCGCGCGTCGGGAGGGAGCGGCGGCGAGGCCGGCGGGGCGGGGGCCGGGAGCGCGGCCGCGGAGGACGCGGGGGTGCCGATCGGCGCGGCGGCCACCATCGCGCTCGGTGATGGCGACGCGACCACGTGGGGCGGAGGGCCCGCTGGCGCCACAGGCTCCGCGGTCGAGCACGCCGCGAGGAGTAGCGTCGACGTCATCAAGGCCGCGAGGCATCGGACCACCCGGGCAGACTACGCCTCCACGTGCGCAACGCGTCGGCGCGGACGCATCCGTTGTAGGATCGTCGCGTGGGGCTGGCGAACCAACGGAGAGCACGATGAGGTTCACTTCGGTGCTCGTGGCCCCGCTCGTCCTCGCGGGGTGCACCCTCGACTACGCGGGGCTCGCGACCAGCGATGCGGGGGGCGCCGGTCCCGCCACCTCGTCGCCGTCCTCGAGCACGACGACGGCCGCCACGACCATCGCGTCGTCGACGAGCGTCGGGCCGGGAGGGGGGCAGGGCGGGGCGCAGGCTGGACCGGGATCGGGTGGCGGCGGCGGCACCGGCGGGAGCGGCGGGCAAGGGGGGAGCCTGCCCATCGAGTGCGAGGATCTCGCGGTCTGCGAGGACGACAACCCCTGCACCGACGACGCCTGTATCGAGGGGCTCTGCCAGAACAACCCGGTCGTCGATGGTCCACTCGGCGTCGACGACGAGACCGACTGCATCGATCGAGCGTGTGAGGGCGGAGCGCTGGTCGAGGTGCTGGACGATGACGAGGACCCGCCGGACACCGCGCCACCCTGTGACGTCACCGATTGCGTCGAGGGCGAGCCGACCCAGGTGCTGGCGGAGCCAGATACGTCGTGCGGCGAGTCGCCGCTCACCTGCAACGGTCTGGGGGTCTGCATCGGCTGCGACGGGGCGCCCGCCGACGAGTGCGGCGCGGTCCTGCAGTGCTCGACACCCTTCTGCGACCTGGACGGCTTCGTCTGCGATCCTGGCTTCACCACCACCGCCCCCACCGACCCGCTGGACGGAGACTGCAGCGCCCTCGACTGCAGCGGGAGCTCCGCGGAGGCGGTCGTCGTCGACGACGACACGGATCTGCCGGCGCCGACCGCGTGCTCCGAGCGCGGCTGCAGCAGAGGCCAGATCACGACGCCCGTCCGCGAGGAGGGGCTGCCGTGCCTCGCAGGTCAGGTCGGGGTCTGCGACGGCGTCGGCACCAACCCGCAGGCGTGCAAGGTCTGCCGCGAGACCGCGAGTGGGGGCACGGTCGACGCCGGCTGCAGCGACGACCTGCCGATCTGCGACCAGGCGGCCGCGGGCGCTGACGGCGAGTGCCGCGTGTGCTCGGACGATCTGCAGGGCAGCGCGCAGGACGCCGGCTGCGGGATCGGTCTGGTGTGCGATCCCACGGATCTCGGCACCTGCGTCACCTGCTATCTCGACGGGAACGGAGACTCGATCGGCTGCAGCGGCAGCCAGGTCTGCGACGTCACAGTGGCTGGCGGCACCTGCGTGACGTGCAAGGACGAGGGCGACGGCCTCGAGGACCCGGGGTGCGCTTCGCCGACACCGGCGTGCGACACGCGCTCGATGCTGGCGTGCGTGGAGTGCCGGGCCGACCTCGACTGCTCCGCCTTCAAGCGCCCGAACGGCGACCGGTGCTACCGAAGCGGTGGCACCGCGTGCGGCTGTACCGCCGACGCCGACTGCAGCGACAGCCGGCAGGGCACGTTCTGCAGGACGGCCTGGGGCAACCGCTGCGGCTGCGCCAGCGACTCCGACTGCAACCACGACGGCTCGGCCGGCCCCAACTGCAGCAGCAACGTTTGCGGCCCGTGACCCGGGGCGACGCCGCGCTGGCTCGCCCCCGGGCGGCCGTCAGTGCGCGTGGCCTTCACCGTGATCGTGGTCGCCCGGCTTCGGATCGAGAGGCTTGCTCGGCGCGATCGGCCCGGACTGCAGGATGTCCTGGTACTCGCCCTGCACGCGCAGGGTCACCGTGACGTCGTTGTGGTTGCGGTTCCGCCAGAACCAGCCGTGGCTGCCGTCGAACTCGGCGACGAGGGTTCCCTCGTCGAAGCGCTTGCCCGTGGCCTTGCCGTAGGAGTGGTAGCTGTCGGCGCGCCCGTTGGTGGCCTCGCCATGGGCGTCGACGGTGAGGCCGCCGTCCGCCGACCAGATGTACGAGGCTCGAGCGCCCTTTCGCATGACGAGCTTCAGCTCCCGACCCTCGTTCGGGGTGAGGGTGATGCGCACCTCATGCTTCAGAGCGCCGGTCGCGGCCGCCTGCGCGGTCGCCGAGGGGACGGGCAAGGGCGCCATCGACACCGGCGCGGCCCCCCGGCCAACCGCCACTTCCTTCTCCAGCGACGCCTTGATCTCGCCCATCGGGGTCAGGCCGAGGAGACGTCCGATGCCGGTGGGATCCACGCCGTACTCCGCCGGGAGGACGGCGACGAGGAGCAGGACGCCGGCGACCGCCGCTGCGATCGCGGTCGATCGCAGCAGCTGTCGCGAGGAGGGCAGGGCGTCTGCCAGGGGCGAAACCTCGGCGGGGACCGCCCTGGAAGGGATGGTGGGGACTGTCTCCTCCACCACGGCAGCGACGGGGGCGGGGGTGTTCTTCGAGGTCTTCTTCATCGGGGGTCGAGGACGAGGCCCGCGAGCTGCTGGCCGGTGAGGAGGAAGCCTGCCGTGAGGAGGACGACGTTGGCCGTGTAGGCGTGCCGCGTGAAGCTCGACGTCCGCCGCCAGAACCCCATCGCGATGAGGATGGCGCCGAGGCCCAGCAGCTGTCCCACCTCGACCCCCACGTTGAACGCGACGAGGTTCGCGACCAGGCCGTCGCGTGACATCTCGAACTCGAGGATCTTCGCCGCCAGGCCGAAGCCGTGAAACAGGCCGAAGATCAGCGTCGCTGCGCGGGTGCTCGGCTGCACGCCGAGCCAGCGGCGGAATGCGCCGAGGTTGTCGAGCGCCTTGTAGACGACGGACAGGCCGATGATCGCGTCGATGAGGTACGCGTTCACGCCGAAGCCAGTGAGAACGCCGAGCAGCAGCGTCGTCGAGTGGCCGATCGCGAACAGCGTGACGTACGTCGCGACGTCCTTCAGGCGGTGCAGGAAGAAGATGACGCCGAGGAGGAACAGCAGGTGGTCGTACCCGGTGACCATGT
>JBKJLX010000452.1:0-28289 GCA_046596645.1 Polyangiaceae bacterium | reverse complement strand
CGTCGATGAGCTGCCGATGGACTCGCCGCCGATCCCGCTCGCTCCGCCGTCGCCCGAGCCCCCCGCGCCGCTGGTCGAGGCGGAGCCGATGACGGCGGCGGAGGTGCTGGCGACGCTCGTCGCGACGACGTCGCCGTCGTCGTCGCTGCGCGACGCCACGGAGCGCCCACAGCCGAAGCCCGCGACCAGGGCGGCGCCGGCGAGGACGAACGTCACGGCGACCGGCGAGGCGACCAGGGGGACGGACCGAGGTTTCACGCTTCGTGAGATACCGCGGCGCCGGCGCGCGGTCATGCGACTCCCACGACCGCGACGCGCGAGGCCGCGTCAGATCGGGCGGACGTCGAACAGGTACTCGATGGTGTCCATGGCCCCGCGGATCACCGGGTTCGCGAGGAAGAACACGACGATCCAGCTGAGGCCCACCACGAGCGGCAGCGACCTGAGCGCGACCGCCGCCAGGTCGTCGCCGCGTTGCCGCCGCGCGGCGACGGCGAGGACGCTCTGTCGCGCATGCTGCGCGGTGGCCGTGACCCCGGCCATGACGTCGCTGCTCGCCAGGTCTGGGCGCCGGCTCAATCCGCCGCGCTCTCCCGCGTGGTGGCCTTGGCTACCGCCGGCTTGCCGGCAGGGGCGTCGGCGCGCGGCGCCGCCGCGTCGGCCTGGGTCTCGGCAACTCGTGGACCGAGCACGTAGCGGTCGCCCTTGCGCAGGTGCTGGACCTCGACGTCGCCGTCGCTGTCCTCGGCGATCGCCTCGGCAAAGGCCGACACCGGCGTGGCGGTGCGGCGCCGGCCGCGCTCGTACGCGTCCTCGCTGCGGTAGAGGAGGACGAAGGACGGCGAAAGGGCGCGCACCGCGCGCACCAGCGCGTCGACGCTGGCGCGCGACACGTCGACCACCACCGCGCCGACGTCGCCCAGCTCGGCCACGTCCTCCAGGTCGCGCTCGTCGGCGCCGGAGTGCACGCCGCGACCCAGGTGCAGGACCGACGGACCCTCGGTCGGCTCGATCAGGAAGCCGAGGCCGGGGCGACCGCGACCGAGGGGGCCGATGCCCAGACTGCCGAGGCCCAGCCCGCCGGGGATCATCGATGCGAGCGGGCCGCGCGAGCCTCCGCCGAGGGACCCGAGCTGGCCCATGGCCCCGGTGAAGGCGCCCAGCAGATCGGGCAGCGCGCTCAGCGCGCGGCCGCGCGCCAGGCTGCCCACCAGCGGCAGGCGCCCCAGGCCGGCGCCGAGGCGATCGCCCATGTCCATCCCGCGGCGGCCCATGCCGACGCCGGCGCGCCCGGCGCCGATCGCCAGGTCCTCGATGGAGGCGACGCCCTCGTCGAAGGGAGAGGCGATGGCGGTCGGGACGGCGGTGACGCGGAAGGCCTCGTCCTTGGCGCGCTCCCATGCCTCGAGGTCGAGCGTGCGGTCGCGGCCCAGCCGCAGCTCCGCCCGCGCGAGCTTGCAGGCGCTGGGCGAGCCGACGAAGGTCGCCTCCTCCGCGTCCTCCAGCACGTCGAGCGCGTCGTCGATCGACTCGCCCCCCTCCGTCCACAGGACGAAGTCGCAGGCCCGGGTCTCCCCGCGGACGCGGCGACCGCGCCGCACCTCGGAGAAGGTGGGATCGACGAACAGCGTCGTCTCGCCAAACGCGATCTCGACGAAGGTCGAGCCGTGGAACGTGCAAGCGACCGTGCCTCGAGTAGCCATGGACCCCTCCGGAGGCAGGGAGGCTACCATCCCCGTCCATGGTGGAGCAGAACGGAACGGGGGCACCGAAGCGGAGGGCGAAGCTGGAGCGCGAGCCGGGCACCGTCCGGCCCCGCGCGCGCGGCACGCTGGAGCGCGGCGGCGAGCGCGAGGGGCGCGGCAGCGAGCGCGTGGCGCGCGGCGGACGCGAGGGCGGTGACGAGCCCCGGCGCGCGCGCGGCGACGATCGCGAGCCGGGAGGCCGCGATGGACGTGGCGAGGGCCGCGGCCGGCCCGCCCTCATGGGCGAGGTGAACGACCTCAACCGCAGCATGGGCTTCGTCGGCCTGGAGGCGGCCGCCATCGCGATGGACGTCGCGTCGCGCGTGCTCCGCGGCGCCATCGATCGCGCGTTCGACGAGGACTACGCCGAGCCGGGCGACCTGGTGCGTGGCATCGCCAACGAGGCCGACATGGCGGCCTTCGACCTGGTGGACGAGGTGCGGCAGGTGCCCCGCCAGCTCTCGCATCGCTTCGAGTCGTCGCTGCGCTCGCCGCGCGCCGACCGCGGCGAGCGCGCGCGCCGCAAGACAGACGCCGCGACCCCGGCCGACAGTCCGGAGGCCCGTGACGCGCGGCGCGCCGAGCCGCCGCGTCGCCGGCCGGACTGAACGGTCGGGAACAGTCGGAAACGGTCGAAGCGAGCGGATTGGGTCGCGAGTGACGGCGCACGCCGACGTGCTGGAGGGCGCGAGCCGATGGCCGCGCACGACCGTGCTGCGCCCGGCGCAGCCGGTGGTGCACCAGTCGGCGCGCAGGCGCTCGGCGCAGGTGCTCGCCGGCTTCGCTCGCTTCATCTCCGCCCTCCTGCTGGAGGAGGCGATGTGGCGCATCCCCCTGGTGGCCTGGGTCCTTGGCGGCAAGCGCGCCAAGCGCGGCCCGCTGCGTCTGCGCCTGCTTCTCGAGCGCTTCGGCGGCGCCTTCATCAAGTTCGGCCAGCTGTTCAGCATGCGCAGCGACATCCTCCCCCCGGCGTACTGCCAGGAGCTGTCGTCGCTGTACGACGACGTGCCGCCGTTCCCCTCGGAGGACGCGCGCCGCATCGTCGAGCGTGAGCTGAAGAAGCCGATCGACGAGCTGTTCGCGGCGTTCGACGACGCGCCGGTGGGCGCCGCCTCCTTCGGCCAGGTGCACCTGGTACGCCTCAAGGGCGGGGACGACGAGGGCCGGCTGGCGGTGGTGAAGGTCTGCCGCCCGGGGAGCGACGACGCGATCGCCGCCGACGGCCGGCTGCTCATCGTGCTCGGGCACATCGTCGACTTCATGAGCCTGCTCGGGCGCATCAAGCTGACGCCTGTGTTCAAGGACTTCGTCCGCTGGACCAAGCGCGAAGTGCACTACCTGCAAGAGGGGAAGAACGCCGACCACCTCGACGAGCAGACCAGCTGGAACCCGCGCCAGCGCATCCCCTACGTGTACTGGAACCTCAGCACCAACAAGGTGCTGACCATGGAGTTCCTGGAGGGGATCTCGGTCAGCGAGATCATCCGCCGTCGCGAGGCGGAGGACGCGACCCTGGACGAGGAGCTCGCCTCCCACGGCTGCGACCGCGCCACCATCGCTCGCAACGTCTGGCAGAGCTTCCTCCTCTCCGCGTTCGTCGGGCACGCGTTCCACGGGGACCCCCACCCCGGCAACCTGATCGTGCTGCCGGAGAACACGGTGGGGTTCATCGACTTCGGCCTCCTGGGCAAGCTCAACGAGGAGTCGCGCCGCGAGCAGGGCCTGGTGCTCGACGCCATCGCGCGCGAGAACATCGAGCGGCTCTTCGTCGCCGTGCTGGACATGATGGACGCGCCGCGCGGCCTCATGGTCACCGAGACCTACGACGACTTCTACGACGCCGCTGATGGCTGGCTCGACGCCTGCGACAACCCCGGCGCCCCCCAGTCGGAGAAGACGATGAACCGCATCGTCAACGTGACCATGCAGATCGCCCGTGAGATTGGGCTGGTGCTGCCGCCCAACACCATCCTCTTCCTCAAGGCGATGCTGTCGATCGACTCGGTGGTGCTCCGGGTGTGCCCGGAGTTCGACTACAAGCGCGAGGCGCGGCGCGCGATGCGCCTGGTGCGCATGCGCGAGCTCGACCGCATGTACGGGCCGGGCAACCTGATCGACTCCGCGCTCCTCACCCAGCTCCTCCTGTCGAACCTGCCCGAGTTCGCCGCGCAGCGCGTGCAGGACTTCGAGCAGGGCCAGAAGCTGGTCTTCCGCAAGCTCAACATGATCCCGCTGGTCCTCGCCGGCATGGTGAAGATGGTGGCGTGGGCTCTGATGGGCCTCTCGGCGGCCCTGCTGGTGCGCCGCCTCGGCTGGGGCGCTGTCGTCTTCGCCCGCGAGGAGATCGAGCCGGTGGTGCGGCTCCTCGATCTGGCGCGCCCCTGGTGGGCACTCCTCCTCGGCGCGTCGCTGGTCGGCTTCTGGCTGGCCCGCTCGCTGGCCGCCCGGGCTTACGTGAAGGTCCAGCGAGAGTGAGCTCATCGGTCGCGCGGCGCGACCGAGCCGAGGGCGCTACGATCCGGGGCGTGTCCCGCACCCCCGCCGCCTGTGCCGTCGCCGTGATGCTCGCCGCGTGCGTCAGCGACGAGACGATCAGCCCCGTCCCTGGCGAGGGCGGCGGCGCGACGACCAGCGTGACCGTCGTGTCCTCGGCGAGCACGACCGCCGTCTCCAGCGGGGACGGCGCCGGGCCGCCGAGCGCCGGCGGCGGCAGCGGCGAGGGGGGTGCAGCAGGCGGCGCCTCCGAGGGCGGCGCCTCCGAGGGCGGCGCCGGCGGGGACACCTCGCATGGCGGCGGCGGCTGTCACCCCATCACCATCGAGGATCTCGACATCGTCGAGCTGGTGAGCGGCCAGAAGGCGACCTACCGGTCGCCGCTGGAGGACGAGGTCGGCAACCCCGGCCACGACGCGTTCTTCCTCGAGGCGTACGGCTCCGGCTTCGGCCCCGGCTACGACGGCGAGGCCACCGGCGTCTTCGATCTGGGGAGCGGGGAGGACTCCAACTACGCGTCGTGCTCGCGATGCTTCCTGGCGGGCGACGCCACGATCGGCCTCTTCCAGCAGTCGGGCACGCTCACCATCGATCCCGCGTCGACGCACCTGGGGGACGGTGTCCTCATCGCCACCGTGACCGATCTGGTCCTCCTGGAGTCGGTGTTCGACCCCGACACGTTCGAGTCGACGCCGGTCGAGGGGGGCGCCTGTCTCACCGTCGCTCGTGCCGAGCTGGTGGTGCCGCTCCCCACCACGCCGCCCGGCTGGGTCTGCCCCGAGCGCGACCATGGCGCCGGCGACGGGTGCGACTGCTCGTGCGGAGCGTACGACCCGGACTGCGACGACCCGGCGCAGGCAATCTACTTCTGCGGCACGCCTCACTTCCCCGGCGACGGCCCCGGCTGCCTCCTCGACGGCACCTGCGAGAACGAGAGCGGTGAGTGGCTGTGCGACCAGTTCTGGTACGGCGACGGCGAGTGCGACTGCGGCTGCGGCATCCAGGACTTCGACTGCTCGACGACGGACGACGAGAACGAGTGCCAGTGGTGCACCACGTGCGACCAGAACACGCCCGAGTTCGCGTGCTTCGGCGTCGTCGACACCAACGACACGACCCGCTGCGAGGACGAGCGGTAGGGCAGGGGCGGCCTCCTGCGCTCAGCCGCAGGGCCGCGAGCATCCCTCGTCGGCGCACTCGAGCACGTCCTGCAGCGGCTCGGCGCCGTCCTGGTACGTCTCGTAGCACCCTGCCTGGCACGACAGGTCGCTGATGTCGCAGCCCGACAGGCAGCCGTAGAGGCCCCAGCACGCCGGCGTGGCGCTACAGGCACTGGACCGCGCAATCGTTCCATGAACTCGTGGCGCGAGATGCGCGTCTTCCGTGGCGCGCCGCGAGACCCTAGGCTCACGGTCGCATGTCGAAGCGCCACCTGACCACCAGCGAGGAGCGCCTGTGGGCGCTCATCGAGGAGCGCACGCAACCCGACGCCGACGTCGAGCGCATCGACGCGCGCATCTGGGACCTGTTCGGCCAGGACTGGGCGGTCATGTTCACCGACCTCGCCGGCTTCTCCCGCCGCGCCAGCGAGTTCGGCATCACCCACTTCCTCCAGGTGGTGTGGGAGCAGCGCAAGCACCTCGACCCGGTGATCGAGCGCGCCGACGGCATCGTGGTGAAGGTCGAGGCGGACAGCCAGCTCATCCTCTTCAAGCGCGCAGAGACCGCGCTCGCCTGCGCCTTCGAGATGATGGCGGTGTGCGCCCAGATCAACCGCCGCCGCCGGGAGGAGGAGCAGATCCTCCTCTGCGTCGGCATCGGCTTCGGCTCGATCTTGCGCGTGGGCGACGCCGACGTGTTCGGCCGCGAGGTCAACGCCGCCAGCAAGCTGGGCGAGGACACCGCCACCGCCGGCGAGATCCTGGTGACCGACGCGTTCCGCCTCGCCGAGGCCGGCGCGCTCTCCGCGCGCTACGAGCCGATCGACGTCGAGGTCGCAGGCTCCGACCTCAACTACCGCGTGCACGAGGGCGAGGTCGCGTCCCCGCCCTCCATCGCCATCGCCCCCCGCTGACCGCTCTCCCCCCGCCGCTCCGGGGCTACCGCTGCGCTCCCCCTCTGCGGCTTCAGAGCGGACTGCTCGGATCGCTCAACGCCGGAGCCGCCGGCGTCGGCTCCCTCCTCGGTGGAGGTACCGGAGCCGCCGGACCGCTGCCGGCCGCCGCGTCGCCGCCCCTCTCCAGGACGCGCTCCAGCGCGATCACCAGGGTGACGTCGCCGGCCGCCTCGAAGGTCACGCGCCGCGTCTTGTAGCCGAAGGCCTCGGCGCGGATCACGTGAACGCGTCCGTCGCGCTGCATGGTCAGCTCGGCGCCCTCCGCCATGGGCACGTCGTCGAGCCAGAGCTTGTTGGCCTTGGGGGTCGCCTCGACCTTCACCCGGATGGTGTCGGCGACCGGGGCGGGCGCGGCGGCGGCAGGCGGCGGGGCCGCCACCGCCGGCTGCGGCGCCTGCACCACGATGGTCGGCGGCGGCTGCGCGGCAGGGGGCGGGGCGATGCGGGAGGTGATGACCACCGCGACCGACGCGGCGGTGATCGCCATCGCCGCCGCCAGCGCCAGCACCACCGCGGGCGACCACGGGGATCGCCGGCGGCGTGGGGAGCGGTCGACCTCGTCCAGATCGATGATGTCGTCCTCGTCCTCGTCGGCCGCGCGCGCGACCCGCCGCGAGCGTGTCGAGGCGGCCGAGCGCACGTCCGCGGGGGGCGGGGTAGGCGTGCGCGGGCTCTTCGGTGGAGTGGCGCGGTCGTCGTGGACGCTGGTGCTGGCTCCCGCGGCGCCCTGGAGGTCGGCGTGCCGCGTCTCGCGCGTGGTGATGTCCTCGAGGCCATCCTCGGCTGGCATCGGCGGAGGCCGCGCGGTCGCCAGCCCCGCGTCGATCACGCGCGTGCTCTCGGCGTCGTGAGTCTCCGGCTCGAAGCGCGGCTGCCGCGATTCCTCGGCCGGAGCGGCGGAGGGCGGCGGCCTGGAGTCGGGCGCCGCCATGATGCGCAGGGCCTCGATCAGAGGAACCACCGACGTCGGCGTGGCGCGTTGCGAGGCCGCCGCCTCCTCGTCGTTGCCGGACGTGCGGGGGCGGTGGGGGCGCGCCGGCGCGATCTCGAGGGTGCCCTGACGGCGCATCGACTCCAGCAGCCGCGCCGCGCGCAGAGGGGGCAACATGGTCTGCTGCAGGACCCGGGCGACGGTGGCCGCTCCGTCCACTTCGGCGAGCACCGTCAGGCCGTCGCGGCGGTCGGGCCCGGGCTCGATGGGCTTCACGCGTCGAGGAACGGCCTCGTAGCCGCCGAGCCGCGCGACCACCTGCTCCTCCTGCGCGCGGCACACGGTATCGATGCCGCGCGCGACGTCCTCGTCGTCGGGGTCTTGCACCCGCTCGCTCTCCAGCAGCGCCAGCGCCCCCTCCAGGTCGCCGCGACCCAGGGCGGCGCGCACGGCGCCCCGATCGGCGCCGGCCAACCACCCCAGCTGCAACTCCAGGGCGACGCGGCGGACGCTGTCCGGCCCGACGATGGGCGCAGGGCGGTCCGTGGTGCGGCGAGCGCGAGCGCTGGTAGAAGGCCGGGTCGCCGGGCGCACCGCCCGCACCTCGCTGCTCATTGGACCCGGCCGCCGCGAGGGGCTGGCTGGCCCGTGGGCGCCGCTGGAGGGCTGGAGTGGCGTCTCCGTTCCAGGGCGCGACGGCGCCAGGAAATCGCGAGGCGTCGGCGTGCGCGATAGCGCGGGGAGGGGCTCGGAGGACCATGGCTGGCTCTCTGCCAGCTCATCCTGGAGCTCACCGTCGTCCCCTGCATCCGCGTCGCGAAGATGAGGACCCATGACAGGCCAGGGTAGCCCACGAGGCCTCGATTTCGCGGGCCTAACCGACCGCCGGCGGGTCCAGCGGGACCAGGCGGCCCTCGCGGATCTGCGCCACCACCAGGAAGCCGTCGGCCTCGAAGGAAGCGACGACCTGCGCGAAGCTCGCCTGGACGTGGAAGCCGTAGGCGATGGAGTCGGTCACCCCGAGCCACTCCTGCAGCAGGTCGCTCCTCTCCGAGGCAAATGCACGGAGGCCGGACAGGATCTGCTCTCCCACCCGCGGCGGCAGCGGGCCCTCGGGCAGCCGCTCGAACAGCTCGTGCAGATCCTCGTCGCTCTCCAGGATGAACCACACCGGCCGCTCGGCGTGCGCCCGTGCCAGCTGAGGGCTCAGCCACGACGCCAGCTCGCCGAGCCGTGCCACCACCACCCGCGGCGTGTCCTCCTCCTCATCGCCCGAGGTCTCGCCGTCGTCGCTCGGCGCGTCGTCGTCACCGTCGTCGTCAGGCGCGTCGTCGCCGTCATCCGACCGGTCGTCGTCCGGCCCCTCGTCCGTCTCGTCGATCATGGCTCGCTCTCGAGACTAGTTGGGGACCTCGCCGGTGCCGGTGTTCACCCCCGGCTCGCCCAGCCATTGGAAGTCGTCGAGCACCGCCGTCGAGTCCAGGTTCCCGTCGCCGGTGTCCCAGATCGCGAAGCGGATCGTGAACTCCTGGCCGCCCTGGATGGGAGCCTTGGTCTCCAGCCACGACGTGCCACCGGCGCCCGAGTTGCCGCCGTCGAATCCGGTCCCCGCGAGGTCCCCGGGGCCGGCCGGGCAGCACGGGCTCGGCACCGGGGGGCACGACCCGCTGCACTCCGAAGCCCAGGGCTGGCAGCTGGAGCACACGTCGAAGAAGGCGATGTTGACGCTGACCGGGTTGGTGGCGCTGTCGAAGGAGATGTTGCCGTTGATCGCACCCTCCGGCGGCGGGTCGACCAGGGCGATGTACTGGTCGTTGTAGGCGGTGCACACGTACTCGGGGAACTCCCACGAGTAGAAGCGGAAGCGGTAGCGGAAGCCTGTCGCGTTGGCAGGCGCCTTGAGCCGCAGCTCCAGCCCGACGTCGTCGACGATGTTGGTGCCGCCGGCGCAGCCGGGCACGTCCTGGGGGAAGCCCGGCGGTGCCGAATTCCCCTCGAAGCACGCGAAGTCGAACGGGTCCTCGCAGCCGCTGCAGGACTCGCCCTCGCAGAAGCTGGCCTGGCCGGGTGTGCGCGCCGCACCCGACGAGATCACCAGCATGCGCTCGCCCTGCAGGGGCGGCACGCTGGTCCCGAAGCGGTCCTGGATGCCCAGCTGCGGGTTCGGCGTCTTCAGGTTGCCGTTGGCGTCGACCCATCGCGCCTCGACCACGCCGTACCCGTCGACGTCGGCCTTCGCGCAGATTCCCATGGCCCAGGCGGCGTGCAGCGGGTCGGCGTCGTCGAGGGCGAGGCCTTCGTCGCACACCGCGACCTCGTCGACGATGCCGTTGCAGTTGTCGTCGACCTGGTTGCCGTCGACCTCCACCGCGTCGGGCCCTATGCCGGGGTCGCAGTCGTTGCAGTCGCCGTCCTCGCCGGTGAGGCCGTCGCCGTCGCCATCGTCCGACGCGTCGTTGCTGCAGCTACCGCTGGCGCCGACGGTGAGCACGTCGTCGGCCGCGCCGCCGTCCCCGGTCCCCGAGCTTCCGCCGCTCCCGGCCGGTCCACCGGTGGTGTCCCCGGGAACGCCTGCGCCGGAGCAGCCGGCCATCGCGAGGAAGGCCACCATGCAGGTGGCGCCGCCGGCGCAGAGAAGAAAGAGCCTCATGGAAGCCTCCGGGTCGCGCCCTCCCCATGGAAGCACGAAGCCCCTGCTCCCACGAGGCGGGGGCAGGAGCTCGTCGCTTTCCTGGGCCGCAACGCGGCGCGGCGCGGCGCCGCGCCGCTTCGGAGCGATCAGGGGCGCGCGGAGATCGGAGCCTTCTTGCTCTTCTTGCTCTTGCTCGCCTTGCCGGTGAGCTTGTCGACCAGCTTGCCGGCCGACTTGCCGAGGCTGACGATCGTCCCGTTGGGCGCGTGCTTGCCGTTGCCGTTGCGCGCCAGGGCGGACGGCTTGGAGAGGTCGTCCGCCATCTTCTTGGCGCGCGTCGTCTTCTCCCAGTTGAAGCCGTCGCGACCGAAGTGACCGTAGGCGGCGGTCGCGTAGTACTGCGGCTTCAGCAGGTCGAGCTCCTCGATCAGGGCCTTGGGTCGCATGTCGAAGTTCTGGAGGATGTAGCGCTCCAGCACCTCCTCTGCGATGCGGCCCGTGCCGAAGGTGTTGACGAAGACACCGACCGGCTGCGCGACGCCGATTGCGTACGCGATCTGCACCTCGCACTTGGCGGCGAGCTTGGCGGCGACGACGTTCTTGGCGACGAAGCGCGCGTAGTAGCAGGCCGAGCGGTCGACCTTCGACGGGTCCTTGCCGCTGAAGGCGCCGCCGCCGTGACGGCCCATGCCGCCGTACGTGTCGACGATGATCTTGCGGCCGGTGAGGCCGGCGTCGCCGTGCGGACCGCCGATGACGAAGCGGCCCGTGGGGTTGACGTAGATCTTGGTCGACTTGTCGATGAGGCGCGCCGGGACGACCTTGGCGATGAGAAGCTCGCGGATCGCTTCCGAGATCTCCTTGTGCTTCACGTCCTCGGAGTGCTGCGTGGAGACGACGATCGCCTGCGCGCGGACCGGCACGTCACCGTCGTACTCGATGGTCACCTGGGTCTTTCCGTCCGGGCGGAGCCAGGGGAGCTTCTTCGTCTTGCGCAGGTCGGCCAGCTTCTTCGCCAGCTGGTGCGAGAGGCTGATGGGCATCGGCATCAGCTCCGGGGTCTCCTCCGTCGCGTAGCCGAACATGAGGCCCTGATCGCCGGCGCCCTGCTCCTTGTGGAGGCCCTGGCCCTCGGTCACGCCCTGGGAGATGTCCGGCGACTGGCGCTCGACCGCGGTCAGGACCGCGCACGTCTTGTAGTCGAAGCCCATCGACGAGTCGGTGTAGCCGATGTCCTTGATCGTCTCGCGGATGATGTCCGTGTAGTCGAGACGCGCGCTCGTCGTGATCTCGCCGCCGATGATGGCGTAGCCGGTCTTCACCATCGTCTCGCACGCCACGCGCGCGAACTTGTCCTTGGACAGGATGGCGTCGAGGATCGCGTCGGAGATCTTGTCGCAGAGCTTGTCCGGGTGTCCCTCGGTGACCGACTCGGACGTGAACTGATAGCGGCGCATCACGGCTCCTTCTCTTCCGTCGAAAGCTGAGAGGCCGTAGCCTCTACGACCGGTTCATCCGCTCGTCAACGCGACGCATCCACAAAAACGGATGCACAAAAACGAAGCGGCCGACCGCGTGAGCGATCGGCCACCCCGCCGGGGTCGGCAACTCGTGTCAGCCGGATGCCTCCCGGGGGTGCACGGGGCGGAGCCCCCGTGTGTCCTTCCGGGGTGCACGGGGGCGGAGCCCCCGTGTGTCACTTGCCGGCGAGGCCCTCGAGCTTCTTGATCAGCGCCGGGTCGAAGGTGCCCTGGCCGAGCCGCTTGCGCACCTCCTTGGTGGTGTCGTCCCACGCCTTGAGCTCGTCGGCGGTGAGGGTGACGACCTTCGCCTTGCCCTTGATGCGGGCGAAGGCCGCGGCATCCTCGCCGCGGATGGTCTTGGTCAGCGCGCCAGAGGCCTTGGCGCCGGTCTCGATGAGGTGCGCCCTGAGGTCGGGGGGGAGGGCCGCGAGTCGCTTCGACGAGATGATCAGCGCGCCGATGGCGCAGCCGGTGACCTCCTCGTGGATGTGGGTGAGCTTGGGCGCCCACTGCAGCTGCTCGGCGGCCAGCGCGGGCGCGTTGATGACGTTGATGGCCCCGGTGTTGAGGTTGGGGAGCACCTCGGGGACGTTGAGGGGCACCGGCGTCGCGCCGATCACCTGGTAGAGCACCGGGGAGATCACGTCGTCGCGCCACATGTAGGGCTTCTTGCCCACGAGATCGCCGGGCTTGCGCACCTCGTGGCCGACCGACATGACGTGCGCCATGCCGACGTCGCCCCAGCCGAGGATGGTGAAGCCCGCGGACTCTGCGCCCTTCTCGAAGTCGCCCTTCACCGCGTTGCGCGCGGTGTCGAGCTTCTCCCAGGTCGTGAAGAGGCCGGGAAGCTGCAGGGCGAGGATGGGCTTGTGGATCTTGCTCAGCCCGACCGCCGTGACCGCGGCGCCGTCGAGCTGACCGGCCTTCATCTTGCCGACCATGGCGCCCTCGTCGCCCTGCTGGCCGTTGTAGAAGAACTGGAGCTCCAGCGCCCCCTTGGTCTTCTGCTTCACGGCCTCCTGCCAGACCTGGAAGACCTTCCCCCAAGGGCTCTGCTGCGGAGCCAGGGTTCCGATCTTCAGGACCTCGGCCGCCTCCGCCTCCTTCGGCGTGATGCCGACGAGGACCGCGAGCACCCCGAAGATCGCCGCCAACGCTCTGCGCAGACTCATGTGAGAACCCTCCGTACGCCGCTCCCAGGAGCGGAGAAAACTGGTCCGAGCGCGTAACACCCACCGAGCGGCGCGACAACGGCCCAAGAAATTGTTCTGTGCGTGACCATCCGGGCAAAGTCACCGGCGACTTCACCCGGTGAGGCGAAGAGGCCCCTGTGAGGCAAAGAGCGTTCGCCCGGTTCGGAGAACGACGGGAGGGTGGACGGCCGGAAGGGCAGCGTATTCAATGCGCTCTCAGTGGATCTCGAGGCGATCGTCACCTGCATGGAGCGGGACGGGTGGACGGTCGATCGGCTCGGCGACACCAGCGCCCGCGCCGCGCTGCGGTGCGGCGACACCACCCTCCCCCTGTTCGTCTGGACGGAGGAGGGTTTCGCGGTGTTCGCCGTCGTGCCGTTCGTGCGCATCGAGCGGGAGGTCGAGGAGTGCAAGGAGCTCTTCGAGCTGCTCCTCCGGCTGAACCAGCGCATCAACCTGGCGCGCTTCGGGGTCGATCCCGACGGCGACGTCGCGCTCAGCGTCGAGTGGCGGCGAGAGAACATCGACCCCAGCGAGGTGCGCGACGCCCTCGATGTGCTCGCGTTCTACGCCCGCGAGCACCGCCCCCAGGTCGCCGCCCTCGCCGCCCCGAAGCCTGAAGCGACCGGCTGACCGGCCCGCTGCGTCGTGACCGGTCAGCCTCGGGCGGCGCGGATGCAGGCCCGGTTGCGGACCACCACCTCGGGCGCCGACCCGCGCGCCGAGCCGCGGGCCGAGATCGAGCGCGGCGCGTCGATGGGTGTGATCTCGTAGCCTTCATACAGCTCGCGCACCGCCGGGGTGTCGCTGTTGGAGAGCGCCAGCAGGCAGCCGCGGCGATCGAGGTCGCGGAAGCAGGCGGCGAGGCGCGCCTGGTCCTTCGCGCCGAAGGCGCCGTCGGCGTAGGCGGAGAAGCTGGAGGTGGCGCTGAGCGGCACGTAAGGAGGGTCGAGGTAGACGAAGTCGCCCTTGGCCGCTTCGGCCAGCGCGGCGTCGAACGGCGCGTGGCGGATGGTCGCCCCGGACAGCGCCTGTGACGCGGCGTGGATGCGATCGGCGTCGGCGATGCGAGGGTCGCGGTAGCGACCCACCGGGACGTTGAACTCGCCTGACTGGTTGGTGCGGAAGAGCCCGTTGTAACAGGTGCGGTTCAGGTACAGCAGCCACGCCGCCCGCTCCCGGGCGCGCTCGGCGACCTTGTCGGCCTTCTCGCGCGCCGGGCGCGCCCGCCCGGCGTTGAAGCGCTCGCGCACCTCGTAGAAGCGCTGATCGGAGTGCTCGCCCTTCAGCCGCTCCAGCTTGCGCAGCAGCGCGTCGGGGTCGTCGCGCACCACCTCGTAGGTGACGATGAGGTCGGCCAGCGCGTCGCTGAGGACAGCGCGGCGCGGTCGCAGGTGGAAGAACATCGCGCCGCCGCCCAGGAAGGGCTCGCGGTAGATGCGCCTCTCCAGCGGCGGGAACAGGGGCGAGAGGATCGGCGCCAGCGCCTGCTTCCCACCGGCCCACTTGAGGAAGGGACGCACCGGCGATCGCGCGCGGGTTGCCCGCGCCAGCTGGGCGTTCTTCGGCAAGGCGATCACGCCCTGATCACGGGCTGCGGCGCGTTCCGAGGCGCGCCGGCGCGCGTGATCGGCCGCGACTGCAGGCAGTGCAGACGCCCCGCGGCCATCGCCCACTCCACGTCCTGCGGGCCGCCGAAGGTGTCCTCGCAGCGGCGCACCAGCGCGACGACCTCGGACACCACCGGGTCGGTCATCGCCAGCGCCTCGACCAGGTGCTCCGCCACCGCCTGGTGCTCCACGCCGCCGTCGACGAGCCGCACCGCGACGTCCTTCCAGCCGGGGCGCCGCTCGAGGATGCCGCCGTGGCGTGCGACGCGCACGTGGTCGGGCGTCACCAGCCCAGCCACCACCGCCTCGCCGAGGCCCCAGGAGGCCTCGATCACGATCTCGTCGGCGCCCGTCACCGGGTGACGCGAGAAGGCGACCCCGGCGACGTCGGACTCGACTAGCGCCTGCACCACCACCGCCATGCGCGGCTCGGCGGAGAGGCCGAGGCGGGCGCGGTAGGCGAGGGCCGAGGGATCGTGCGCGCTCTGCCAGACGGCCCTCACCGCCTGTGTCACCGCCTCCAGCTGGCGGGGGACGCCGAGGTGTGTCGCGTGCTGCCCGGCGAAGCTGGCGTCGCCGCCGTCCTCGTCGATGGCGGAGGAGCGGACGGCGAAGCGAGCGGCGCCCTGCGCGATGCCTGCCAGCGCGACGCGGAGCTGCTCGACGTGCGCGGGGCCTCCGGCGGCGACGCCGCAGGCGAGATCGGGGTCGAGGGCGATGCCGTCCGGGACCGGGAGCCCGGCGGCCGAGAGGCGCGCCAGCGACGCAGCTTTGCCGCCGAACGACTCGCACGCGCCGGCGGCGGCGAGGGTCGCCCACTGGCCGAGGCGCTGCGGGATCGAGGGGGCGGGCGAGGCGGAGGACGGCTTCTGCACGACGGGCGATCCTACTTCACTCCTCCAGTTTCTCCTCGCCCTCCGGAGCCCGGGGCGGCGGCACCACGAGAGCCGAGCGCGCGACCCGCATGCGCACGACGCGCCCTCCGCGCAGGACGGTCAGGTCGACCCGGGTTCCCGGCTCGCCGCGGAGGACCTTCCGCAGGTCGGCGACCCCGAGGTCACGCACGTCGCGTCCGTCGACGAACATCAGCTCGTCCCCCGGCAGCAGGCCGGCGCGGTCGGCGGCGTTGTCCTTCGGGACGTCGCGCACGTGGACGGCGCCGGTCTCGGGGTCGCGCCCCAGCACGGCGCCGATCGACCCCAGGGTCGAGCCCCCGCACCCCGCCGCCACCAGCAGGGCGAAGAGCGTGGGGGACAGGACCCGGATCGCCATGCGCGCACGATCGCGCAGTCGTCGCTGCGCGGAGTGCGTAATGTCGTGCGCACCGCCGCGTCAGCTACGCGCCTGAAGGCGCGGAGGCGGTGACGAAAATCACGACGGACCGCCGGCGGACACGCCGTTCCCGCGGCTTGCCGGCCACCTCGAAAATCTGGCCGCCGGCGAGGAAATTGCCTATTGGCGGGGTGAGTCCAATGGTTGTCTCCGTGCCCCCTCTCGCGTTGCCCGCTGCCGACGTCGCGCGCAAGCCGACGCTCGAGGAGGCGCTCGCCAGCATCCGCGCGCCGCAGGGGTGGAAGCGTCGGCTGGAGGACCCTGCCAACACCTTCATCCGCTACCCGCTCGCGCTCGCGCTGAGCCGCGTGCTGGTGCGGACGCCGATCACCCCCAACCAGATCTCGTTCATCCAGCCGGTCTTCGCGGCGATCGCCGGGTACCTGGTCAGCCGCGGGCACTTCACGACCGATCTGCTCGCCGTCCTCGCCTTCGAGATCCGCAGCATCCTGGACTGTTGCGACGGGACGGTCGCGCGTGCCAAGAAGCTCTCCAGCCCCAACGGCCACGCGGTCGACGCGCTGTGCGACTGGCTCGGGGTCGTCTTCCTCTACATGGGCATATTCGTGCGGTTCAACCTGCACCCGTCGCTGACCCTCCCGGGGGGGGCCACCGCCTCCATCGACTTCGGGGGCGCCTCGCTCGCCGCGTGGCTGGGCGTCAACGGCGTGCTCTGCCTCGCTGTTTTATCCGGCGCGGCGCGCTCCTTCACTTCGGACTACTTCCGCGTGAAGCTGACCAGCGTCTTCGAGAGCGGTCGCGACGACACCCTCGACACCCTGCGCACGAAGATCCTGGGGCTGGGACCGCAGTCGAGCTTCTTCGACCACGCCGAGGTCTTCATCGGTCGCATGGGCCACCTCACCTTCAACTTCGAGTGGTTCTCGAGGGACAAGGCGCTGGTCGCCTCCTCGGGGGAGACGGTGGAGGCGCTCCGCCGCGAGGAGTCGTCGCCTGGCATGCGCGCGCTCGCCTTCGGCTGGGGCCTGTCGAACGGGGACGCGTTCCTCTCCTACGTGATGATCGCGCTGCTCTTCGACCAGCTGTGGCTGCTGCAGGAGATCTACGCGACCGTCGGCGTCGCCACGATCATCGGCTACTGCATCCTCAGCTCGGCGTTCCTCGGCAACGCCGTCCGCCGCAACGCGAGCGCCGTCGCGGCCTGAAGCGCCGAGCGCCCGGCCGGCTTCAGGGGGACGCGGCGAGCGCCTCGGCCTTGGCCACGTCCTCCTGGAAGTCGATCTCGGTCCAGGCGAACTCGTCGACGCGCTCGCAGCCGAACGGCGTCTCGCCAAAGGCGATGTTCATCGCCGCCTCGTACTCCTGATCCAGGCGACCTTCGGCGACCTCCGCGTCGAGGATGCGCTTGAGCACCGCGCCGCCCTCGGGGCCGGCCTTGGCGAATCCGACCGCCTCGCCCACCAGCTCCCACGGCGTGCCGTCCGGGGCCCTCTTGCCGACGCGGCGAGCGACCTGGCGCACCCGCCCGCCGAGGACGCCCAGCATCATCTCCTCGCCGGTCTCCTCGCTCCGGGCGTCGAGCAGCACCGCGCTGTCGTGCTTCGTCTCCACCAGCCGGCCCAGCAGCGCGGCGGGGTAGAAGACGTCGGCGTCCATCCAGATGGCGCCGGCGAGCAGATGCTGCGACGCGACCTGCAGCGAGACGATGCTGCCGCGCTCGAAGCGCGGGTTCTCGATGATCTCCACCGGCATCGACGGGCGCAGCGTCGCCAGGCGGTCGCGGATCTGATCCTGCTGGAACCCGACGACGACGGTCAGCTCCGTGATCCCGGCGGCGGTCATGTTCTCCAGGTGCCGATCGAGGAGCGCGCGGCCCCCCACGCGGACCAGGCACTTGGGCTCGTTCACTCCGAGGCGTCGGCCGCGACCGGCGGCGAGCAAGATGGCGCGCATCGACCGCACTTACACGAGCCCGGCTGGCGCGTCAGCGGGCGGTCGGAGAGGGGCGCGCGGTGCGCACCCGCACCTCGCCGGGGCTCGCGCCCACCGCGGCGCGGCAGGCGAGCCGGTCGTCGGCGCCCGCGGCCAGCTCCTCCAGCGCGATGCGCTCGATGGCGTCAGGCGGCGCCATGAGCGCGGCGCCCTCGACGACCTCGATCATGCAGACGCCGCAGGTCGCTCCGCGACAACCGAAAGTGACGAGGCCGCGGGCCTCGTCGAAAGCATCGACGAGGCGCTCGCCCGCAGGGCAATCGACGACCCCCGCTCCGATGACCTCGACCCGCACCACGATGGCAGCTTAAGCGACGACGGCCGCCTCGCGGCGGCCACCTTCGGCGAGGGTGAGCGCGCCGACTGCGCGCAACTCTCCCTCAGCCGCTCACTTGCACATCGGATTCTGGGCGAGGGCGTCGAGCGACGCCTTGCAGGTGGTCTTCAGGCCGTCCTTGCCCTGCGGCGTCGCGGCGGCCTGCTTCCATGCCTCCCGCGACTGCTTGAAGGCCTGCTCCTGCGCGGCCTTCGCCTCCGCGGGCATCTTGCCGAGGCAGGCCTCCATCTTGGTCAGGTAGTCGTCGCACTCGGCGACGCCGACCGAGTCACTGGAGGCAGCCTTGTCGCCGTCCTTCTTGTCGCCACCGCCACAGCCCACGCCCATGCCGACCGCCGCACAAGCGAACAGCAGCACCCCGAGGAATCCCTTGATCATCTTCGCTAGCCTCCGTCATCCGCGGCGTCCCCGCCCGGCGAGGGGCGCATGCTGCCACAGGGTCGACGGCCGCCCCGAAGTTTTCGGCAGAATCAGGGGCTGAAACGAGGGAACGAATGGATTCAGACACGCGGCCGAGCCAGCGCGACCGCATGCTCGCGGCGTGGGCGCGCGCGGAACGAGGACGCCGTCGCGCCGTGGAAATGCGGTCGCTCCTGCGACGCGAGCGCCTCACGCCCCAGGCATGCCCCCGACGCGAGGTCGCCCAGGAGCTCATCCATCCGGACTGCGCGGTCGCCGATCGCGCCGTCGGCGACGACGAACACCGCGAGGCCGCCCGGCCGCAGCGTGCGCGCGACCGCGTCGAGCACGCGCGCCATGTCGTCCTCGTACTCGGCGACTGCGCGCTCGGGCTCGGCGCGAGCTCGTCGCCGGGCGCCGATCTCGGCGCGATCGAAGCGCTCCACCGCGAGGCCGAGCCAGCGCAGGCGGAGCGCGTGCTGCACGGCGTAGTCGTACACGCCGGGGTAGGGCGGCGAGGTGACCACCAGGTCCACGCTGCTGTCGGCGACGCCGTCGAGCACGCGCGCGTCGCCCTCGAGGACGCGCGCGTCCGGCCCGTCGGCCAGCGCTGGTGCGATCTCCGCGAGGCGGCGGACCAGCTCGTCGGCCTTCTTCGAGAACAGCCGCGACGGGTAGCCCGCGGCGATGCGCGGCTCACTCCCCCGCTCCGACGTATCGCCGGCGCGCCGGCTCACCTTGACCAGGATCGACGAGAGGACCAGGTGGAGCGCGGCGCGCACCTCGGGATCGCGCTCCGCCTCCAGGCCGGTCCGCAGGCCGTCGAGCTCGAGCAGGACGTGAGGCGCGAACGCGGCGACGTCGTCCGGCGGATAGCGGCGACTGGCGCCCGCCTTGGCCTTGCGCCGATCGTCGGCCACTGCCGAGACGCGCGCCGCGCCGGCGAGCAGGGCCTCGCGCAGGCGCTCGCTGGCGGGCGTGGTCTTCAGCCGGGCGAGGCGCACCGCCAGCGGGTTGGCGTCGACGCCGATCGCGCGCCGTCCCAGCGCGCGCGCCTCCACCAGCACGGTGCCGCTGCCGCAGAAGGGATCGAGCACGACGCCGCGCTCCGGCGAGAGCTCGGCGACCAGGCGCCGCGCCGTCTCCGGGTGGAGGCGCGCCGCGTAGGTGTGGAACCCGTGGACGTGCGCGCGCGCAGCGTCCTCGGCGTCGTCGCCCTCGACGCTGCTCGCGACGTCGAGCGCCGACGCCAGGGCCCTCGCGACCTCCGCGTCGCCGCGCGTCTCCACCGCACCACCGACGTGGGTCAGCGAACGCTTCTCGCCGGATCTCGGGTGCGGCGCCCTCAACGCGGCGATCCGTCGTCGCCGGGGGACGCGGTGATCGTTCGAGGGGTCGCGAGCGGGGCCTTCTCGTCGCCGGCCTCGGCCGCGGCCGCCTCGGTCTCCGCGGCGCGCGCCCGCTTCTCCAGCGCCTCGAACCGCGGGTCGGGGGCCAGCGACGACGCCGGACCCGCTTCCGACTCGCCGGCGATGCGCACCCGCGGCGCACCGCTGGCGGCGCCTAGCTCGGCGTCGACCGCGACCACGGTGTGGAGCTGCTCGGCCTGCGTGACGCCGACCCCGAGGGCCTTGGCCAGCTGGTCGGGAGACGCCGCGCCCCGCGCGTGGACGGCGGCAGCCGCCAGCGCGCCCCACGCCGCGTCGAGCGCCGGCGCGATGCGAGCCCCCGCGTTCTTCGCGCGCGTGTGGCTCACGACGAGGCTCAGCAGGAAGGGCAGGACGAAGATCACGCCGACGATCAAGGCCGCATTCCAGACCCCGAACGTCGCGAACAGCAGGGCGACCAGCGTCATCATCGCCAGGGCGATCCCGCTGACGACGCTGGCGGCGCGCCAGCCGGCGCGCCCGCGCCGCGCCTTCTCCGCGTCGCGCAGGGCGCGCGCCGCCGGCTCCGGCGGGACCAGGCCCGGCTCCAGCGCGCCGAAGCGAGGCCCGCCGCAGAGCCCGCACACGAAGCGCAGCTCGTCGTCCGCCACGACGCGGCCGACGCCGTTGCAGTGGGGGCAAGTGTCGGCGGCCGAGGGCTTCGTCGCCAGGTGCTCGTAGGGGTCGATCCCGTCCCGTAGCGTGGACGGCGTGCCCGGCTGCGTCACCGCAGGCTCCCCTTGGCTTGCGCCGGGGTCTGGCGGCGCAGGTCGGCGGCTGGGCTCTCCGCGGCGGCGCGCACGATGGATTCGAAGAGCAGCCGGCCGTCCTCGCCGCCGTGGAGCGACTCGCTCATGCGCTCGGGGTGCGGCATCAGGCCGAGGACGTTGCGCTGCGGCCCGCCCACCACGCCGGCGACGTGCCCCAGCGAGCCGTTCGGATTCGCGTCGTCGGTGAGCACGCCGTCCCGATCGCAGTAACGGAAGGCGACCAGGCCGCGGCGCTCCAGCGCCGCGAGGTCGCCCTCCGGCGGCACGTAGCGGCCCTCGGCGTGGGCGATGGGCAGCCGCATGACGCGGGGCAACGCGCGGACGAGCGCGGAGTCGCCCTCCGGGCGGACGTACACGTCCCGGCAGTCGAAGCGCAGGCCCGCGTTGCGGGTGAGCGCGCCCTCCAACAGGCCGCACTCGGTGAGCACCTGGAAGCCATTGCAGACGCCGAGCACCAGGCCGCCGCGGTCGGCATGCCGCCGCACCGCCGCGATCACCGGGCTGGTCCGCGCGATCGCCCCGCAGCGGAGGTAGTCGCCGTAGGAGAAGCCGCCGGGGATGGCGACCAGGTCGACGTCACCCGGCAGCTCGGCGTCGCGGTGCCACACCACGCTGGTGCGGACGCCGACGACGTCGCGCAGCGTCCGGATCATCTCCGCATCGGCGTTGGAGCCGGGGAAGATCACGACGGCAGCGTGCATGCGGTCTGTCTAGCGGGGCACGGGGCGCGCGGCCAGCCGCTCGCGTCGGCCCCCGGAGCGCGCCGTGGGTGGTAGGCTCTCCCGCCTTGCGCCGCACCCCCGTCGTCCAGCTACGCTCGCCCCGCCCTCGCGTCGGGCCCGGCTTTTACCTCGTCGGCGCGTACCTCATGCTGGCGGTGCTGGTCGTCGCGGTCGCCGTCGGCCTGCGCGGGTCCATCCCCTGGGCGCACCCGTCGCCGCGCTGGGCGCTCTCGCCGCGCGTCGCCGCGGTGACCAGCGTGGGTCTCGGTCTTGGGCTGGCGCTTGCGGTGGTGATCTTCACCCGCGTCGCCGTCCGGGTCTTCGCCTGGGCGCGCGCCCTGGCCGACTCGCTCCGCCCCGCCGCGTGGTCGCTCTCGCTGCCGCACATCGTCGCGGTCGCCATCGCCTCGTCCATCGCGGAGGAGCTGCTGTTCCGCGCCGTGCTCGTGCCCTGGCTGGGGGTCGTCGGGGCCGCCATCGCCTTCGGGCTCGCCCACCAGATGAAGGGCCCTGCCCGCTGGGCGTGGGTCGGTTTCAGCGTGGTGGTCGGGCTGGCGCTGGGCGCTCTCTACGAGGGGACGGGCTCGCTGCTCGGCCCCATCGCGGCGCACGCCGCGATCAACGCCGCGAACCTGGCCTGGCTGCGGGGCGGGTCGTGGCGCAGCGACGCCACGGCCACGCCGGCTCAGCGCTTGTCGCCGACCTGACGCGTCCCCGTCGGCGGCGGCGTCGCCGCTTCCTTCACGTCGGGCGGGGTCGGCGTCGTCACCGGACGCGGGGGCGGCCTCGGCGGGGGCCGGCGCCGCTCGATCGGGGTGTCGGTGCCGGTCAGCGGCACGGCGGGTGCCGGCGCCGCAGCGTCGGCGTCCTCCCATTCGTCCTCGTCGGACATGAGGGCAGCGAGCTCCATGCTCGGCGCTTCCTCTCGCAGCTCGATCGTCGGGTTCCCAAGAGACGGGGGTGGCGGGGCCCGCGGCATCGTCGGCGGCGCGAGCCAGCCCGGCCCCGAAGGCGGTGGCGGTGCCGGTGGCGGACCCGGAGCCGTCTGAGGCCGCGCGAGGGCAATGGCTGGGCCCTGCATCGTGCGCGGTCGCAGCGGCGCGCGTGGGACCGGCGCCGCGCCGGACGTCGAGGGTGGGGGCACGGGTGTCGCCCCGGGGAACGTCGGCCGCGGCGGCGGCGAAGGTGCTGCGGCGGGGGGCACGGCAGACGGGGGGCTGACGCCCGCCGGCTCTGGCGCCGCCGGTGGTGGAGAGGAGGAGAACGCGAGGCCGAGCATGTCGCTCATGCGCGCGCTCAGCGGCGGGAGGGTGCTGCGCTCCTCGCGACCGGGCAGCCCGGCGCGGAACTCGTCCTCGAGCCGCGCCGCTTCCATCAGCAGCGCGCTGATCGTCGCGCGGCCCTGCATCGGCCGCTCCGGCTTCTTGGTCGGCATGAACGTGAAGCGGCCGCCGGTCCAGGTCAGCACGGTGCGCAGCACCACGATCGGCTCCGCCGGCGTCTCGCCCAGCATCGCGCCGTCGACGGTGCCCGACGAGAGGTGGATCTGCGCGTAGTGCTCGCCGCGCGTCATCTCCAGCTGGCCGGTGTGCTTCTCCATCTCGAGGACGGTGAGGATCGTCGCCACCGAGACCTTCGCCAGATCGCCCTCCAGCACGCCGTCCGGTGCGTCTGGCGGGGGCGTCCGCGGGAGGGGCGGAGCGGGCGGCACGCTGGACGCCGACTCCGGGGCCGACTCCGGCGAGATGCCTCGGTTGCGCTCCGCCAGGCGGATCAGCGAGGTGACGGTGAGCGCCACCTCGTCGATGCGGAACGGCTTGGAGAGATAAGCGTCGCCGCCGCCGCGAAGCGCGTCGATCTTGGTGTCCGCGTCCTCGTCGCGCGCGCAGAGGTAAACGAGCGGCGTGCCCGCCACGCGACCGCCGGCCTGGCGCATGCTCCGGCCGATGGCGTGGCCGTCGACGTCGGGCAGCTCGACGTCGCACACGACGCAGTCGGGCACCTCGCGATGGATCGTCGTGATCCCGCCAGCACCATCGGCGCACAGGGTCACGCGGTGACCGGCCTCGCGAAGGCCCACGGCGAGCAGGCGTGCAACCCACTCGTCGTCCTCGATGACGAGAACGTGACCACCGGACATCGGCTCTGGCCACGGTACCATGGGGCGCTCGGCAGGACGCATTTGCGGCGGGTCCGGCGGCTCGGGCCGACGTGATTCACCACGGCCAGGTGCTGAACGAGGAGACAAAGTCCGCGATCCCGGCGCGCCGCGGACTAGACTTCGGCGCCGTGAAGGGCGAGCGAATCGTGGTCGCCATGAGCGGCGGCGTCGACTCCTCGGTCGCCGCGGCGCGGCTCCTGGACGAGGGCTGGGACGTGATCGGCGTCACCCTCCACCTGTGGGATGAGCCCGACCCCGAGGCCACCAGCCGTTGCTGCGCGCCGGAGGACCAGCGCGACGCCAGCCGGGTCGCCGCCCGCCTCGGCTTTCCCCACTACGTCTTCGATCGGCGGGAGCTGTTCCGGGAGCGGGTCGTAGACCCCTTCGTCGAGGACTACCTCGCGGGGAGGACGCCGAGCCCCTGCGTGGGCTGCAACGAGCACGTGAAGGTCCGCGAGCTGGTCCCGCTCGCCCTCCGCCTGGGCGCCGCGTTCGTCGCCACCGGCCACTACGCGCGGGTGGACCGCGGGCCCGGGGGCGTGGCGCGGCTTCACCGCGGCCGGGATCTCCGGAAAGACCAGAGCTATTTCCTCCACGTGGTCGACGACGGCGAGCTGGCGCGGATGGTCCTCCCCCTGGGCGACGCGACCAAGGAAGACGTGCGGGCCGAGGCCGTCGCCCGCGACCTTCCGGGGGCGACCAAGGGAGAGAGCCAGGAGCTCTGCTTCACAGGCCGCGGCGGCTACGCGGCCTTCGTCGAGGCCCGGGCCGAGGGTCGGGTCCGCCCCGGTGCCCTGGTGGACGAGGCGGGCCGCGTCCTGGCCCAGCACGGGGGCATCCACCGCTTCACCGTGGGGCAGCGAAAGGGTCTCGGGGTCGCCAGCCCCGCTCCCCTCTTCGTGACCGACATCGACGCGGCGACGGGTCTGGTCCAGCTGGGCTCGCCCGAGCGTTCGCTGGCCTCGGGCGCGTTGCTCGCGGGCCTGCGCCTCGCGGGGGACGTCGCCCTCGCCCCGGGCGGCGAGCTGGATGCCGAGGTCCAGGTTCGTTACCGGTCGGAGGCGGTCCCGGCGACGGTGCGGCTCGAGCCAGCGCCCACCCCCGGCGGCGCGCCCATCCCCGTGGTGCGGTTCGCCCGAGCGGTGCGGGCCGTCGCGCCTGGCCAGGTGGCCGTCCTCTACCGCGGTGATCGCGTGCTCGGTGGCGGGCCCATCGCCCGTGCGCTGCCCGCCTCGAGCCCTCACGTGCGCGATGCGACGCCGGAGGAGGTGGCTCCGTGAGGCGCGCCGGGCGGAGTCTCCTCGCGGTGACGCTGGTCGGCCTCGTCGGGAGCTGCTCGCTGGGCGACGGCGAGGGCGAGGTCTTCAGCGACCACCTCGTCGCGCCGGCCTGCTGGGACGACCGCTACGATCTCGGCCCCGACTTCTTCGCCGCGGTCCCGTTCCGCAACGCGGTGAACTTTCGCGTCCAGCGCGGAAGCGACATCCAGGAGGTGTCGGACGGCGTCTCCATCCTCGTCAACGACGTGGAGAAGATCCGGAAGGATTACCTGGGCGTGCCCATCCCGGTGTCGCTCCCCGCCGGGGTCTCGCCGCCGGGCGTCCCCGAGGGGTCGCAGTGCGGCGGCGCCGCGTGTCCCGACCCCACCGTCCACGTGGCGCTCTACCTTCTCCAGTCCTGCCACAACCAGAACACGGTGCTCTACGGCCTGTCCGGCACCGTCACCTTCACCGAGCTCTTCAGCGGTGACCCCAACGAGGAGACGGGGGCCGACAAGCTGACCGAGGCTCGGTTCGACGTGCTGGTTGGCGACCCTCGCGAGGCCCCGCGGAGCGGCGAGAACGCCGGCGTCGTCCCCGACCAGAGCCGGCTCGAGGGGGAGTTTCGGTTCTTCTTCGAGCGCGGCCAGCCGGCGCAGCCCTTCCCCTGACCCGCTGGACCGCTCCCGTTCCGCCACCTGACGGTGCCGGAATGCCCCGAGGTTTGGGGTAGACTCCCGAAAGGCATGGCGCAGCAGCCCCCTCGCCAGAACGCCGCCCGAGGAGGCGGGGGCCCCGGCGCGTCCAGCGGCGGGGGCTCGCGCGCGGCGGAGAAGCCGCAGGGGGAGACGTTCTTCCTCGGCCGCTACCGCGTCGTCGACGAGATCGGCATCGGCGGGATGGCGAGCGTGCACCTCGCCCGCATGGACGGGCCGGGTGGCTTCCAGAAGTGGGTCGCGATCAAGCGGATCCACCCGCACCTGGTCGAGGACGACCAGTTCGTCGACATGTTCCTCGACGAGGCGCGCATCGCCGCGGGGATCAACCACGCCAACGTCGCCCAGGTGTTCGACCTGGGGAAGGACGACAACACCTACTGGATCGCCATGGAGTACCTCCACGGCGAGCCGCTCCGCGAGATCATGCGCCGCTGCGAGGAGCGCGGTCAGCTCATCGCCGCCGAGCTCGCCAGCCGCATCGCCGCCGACGCGGCGGAAGGGCTGCACGCCGCGCACGAGCTGCGCGGAAAGAATGGCCAGCTGCTCGGCCTCGTCCACCGCGACGTCACGCCGCACAACCTGTTCGTCACCTATGACGGCTACACCAAGGTCGTCGACTTCGGCATCGCCAAGGTCGCCGATCGCCTGGCGTCGACGCGCGCCGGCACCCTCAAGGGCAAGCTCGCGTACATGTCGCCCGAGCAGGTCCGCGGCGCCGAGGTCGATCGCACGACCGACATCTTCGCGCTCGGCGTGGTCCTGTGGGAGCTGACCACCGGCCACCGCCTCTTCCGCATGGACACCGATCTCGACACCCTCGAGAAGGTCCAGGCGTGCATCGTCCCGCCGCCCTCGACGATCGTGCCCGACTACCCGGTCGAGCTCGAGAGCATCGTGATGAAGGCGCTCTCCAAGCGGAAAGAGGACCGCTACGCCACCGCGCGCGAGCTGTCGCGCGCGCTGCAAGGCTTCCTCATGCGGCGCGGGGTCATGGTCGGCCCGGAGGAGGTCGGCATCTTCGCTCGTGAGGTCTTCGCGGATCGCATCCAGAAGCGCGAGGCGCATCTGGCCTGGGCGAGCGAGGTCACGTCGACGGTGGACCTCGACAAGGTGCGCATGGGTTCGGGCCGTGGCATCTCCTCGGAGGAGAGCGAGGCCGGCAGCATGGCGTCGCAGGCCTCGATGTCCGCCGCCGGGTCGATGAGCGGGGCCCAGCAGCCCCGATCGAGCCAGGGCCACGGCTCCCCGGGTCATCAGGGCGGCCACAAGGGCGCAGCGGGCCAGGCGGGCGCCGCGCAGCCAGGTGGCCGTGCGCCGATGGCGGCGCCGGGTCGCACGCCGCCGCCTCCCCGCGTCGCGCCTCCGCCTCCGCCGTCGTCACCGAACCTGCCGCCGCTTGCACAGCAGGCGAGGACCACCAACAGGGACCCGGGGGCGCGGCCGCCGCCCTCCGGCTACGGTCAGTCGTCTCTCCTCGACGAGGAGGAGGACATCCCCACGACGATCTCCATGCGCGAGGACGCGGCGCACCTGGTGCTGCCCCGTGGCCACCGGGGCCCAGCTCAGGACGGGCAACGTGCGCCATCTCCGCCGTCGTTCGGCCAGTCGCCCACCTTCGGCGCGCCGCCCAGCCATGGGCTCCAGCCGGGCGCGTTGCCGCCGGGGGCGCTGCAGACGGGCAGCAGCCTGCAGCCCATGGCGGTCCCCGCCTTCGGCATGCCGCCGTCCGCCCGCGGCAACATGCAGCAGAGTTCCCAGGGGCAGGGTCCCCAGGGGCAGGGTCCCCAGGGGCAGGGCTACGGGCAGGGCATGCACGGCCAGGGCATGCCGCAGAGCATGGGGCAGCCCCTGCAGAACGTGAAGCAGGCGGCGATCGAGACCGTCCTCTCCATGCCCCGCCCCGACGCCGCCGCGCTGTGGCTGGCCAAGCAGGACGTCGCGAAGCGCGCCGGTCGGCAGAGCCTCGCCGTGCTGGTCGCGCTCGCGGTGCTCACCGCGGTGTGCGTGGCCGGCCTCGCCACCATCCTCTACCTGAAGCTCGTCGCTGCCCCCGCGATCGCCGCCGACACCGAGCCCGCGCCCAGCGCGGCGCCCGGCGCCGTCGCCCAGCGCGCGCCCGGCACCGGCGTGGCGACCAGCGCGCCCGTGGTGGTGACGGCCCGGTCCACCGCGACGCCCGCCGCGACCACCGCGCCGGTGCAGGGCGGTCCGCTGCCCGTCTCGCCCGCGACGGCGACCAAGCCCGCGGAGGAGCCTGGCTACCTGACCATCATCTGCAAGCCGTTCTGCGACGACGTCCGTCGCGGCGGCGAGTCGCTCGGGCCCAGCCCGATCGTGAAGTCGCCCGTCCCTCCGGGGCAGCATCGTGTCGTCCTCGTGCGCGCGGGCAGCCCCGACAAGGTCATCAGCGTCCTGGTCGCCTCCGGCGAGGTGCACAAAGAGACGATCACGATGAAGTGATGGCGAGATCGATGGCGAAGGCCCTCCCCAAGGCTCCGAGGAAGGCCTCACCCAGGGCCCCGACGCGCGCGCTGGGTCCCACCGCCGAGGTGGAGATCACCGGCCTCGCGCCCGGTGGCTTCGGCCTCGCGCGTCACGACGGGCGGGTGCTCCTCGTCACCGGCGGCGCGCCGGGCGATCGCGTGGTCGCGCGCCTCGCGCCAGGCGGCCCGGCGCGCGTGCTGCGCGTCCTCGCCGCGGGGCCGGATCGGGTGGCGGCGCCGTGCTCCCACGTGGGCACCTGCGGCGGTTGTGACTGGATGCACCTCTCCGCCGATGCGCGACGTCGCGAGCACGCGCGGATGACGATCGAGGTGCTGGCGCACGCCCTCGGGCGCGCGCCCGGCGAGCTGCCGCCGCCGACTGTGCACGCCGCCCAGCGTGACCTCGGCTACCGCACGCGCGCTCGCCTCGGCGTCCGCGCCGAGCCCCGCGGCATGCGGGTCGGCTTCCGCTCGCCCGGCTCGC
>JBKJLX010000335.1:0-4728 GCA_046596645.1 Polyangiaceae bacterium | reverse complement strand
CTCCAGCGTCGCTCGAGCGGGCGACCATGGCGTCGTAGGTGTGGCCCTCCGGCCCGGAAGACTCGGCCCACGACGCGACGAGGACACCGTCCGCGCCCGCCGCGACGGTCGGCACGTCGGCCCAGCTCGCGACGAGCTTCGCGCTCTCGACGACCGTCGTCGCCGCCGACCAGCGACCGGCCCGGAGCCGGGAAAAACGAAGGCGACGAGCACCGTCGGTGCCGGGCTCGATCCACGTCCCCAGGACGTCCTCCCCATTCGCGTGGAGGTTCGGCGCCAGCGATCCGGCCGCCGCCGGAGGATCCACCGAGACGGCGACGTCGACTCGGCCTCCCGCAGCATCCCCGACGGGCGCCGCCGGCGCGCTGGCGCCGGGAGTGGGCGATGTCGACGGCGACGACGACGATGGCGCCGGCGTGGGCTCCGCGGCCGAGCCGCAGCCGCCGAGAAGCGCCGCGGCGGCGAGGCCGGCGACGAGGCGATGCGTCGGGGAGCTGGGTTCTCGAGAGGGCATCGGGGCGAGCCTCAGTGGTGGCCGGGGCCGCCCTCCGGGTGGGGATGCTTGCCACCTTCCGCAGCCTCGGCACAGGCCTTCCGGCACTCGTCATGGCGAGCCTGGCACGTCGCCGCATCCCCCGCGTGCCCGATCTTGTGGCAGTCCGCAACGAGCGGGTTGGCACCAGCATGATCATGGCAAAGCTTGGCCAGATGCTCGCACTGATCCGCGCCAGCGGGAGCCGCAGCGTCGGCGCCAGCGGGGCTCGAGGGCGCTGCCGCGCTCGAGTCGGACTCTCCCCTCGCGGACTCTCCCCTCGCGGGATCTGCCCCGGAGGGAGCGTCGGGCTGGGTCGTGGCAGCCGAGCCGCATCCCCAGAGCGCGACGGCGACGGTCACCATCAGAACATTCTTCATCGAGCTTCTCCCTCGAAGTAGAGCTACGCCTGCTCCCGATCTGCGACCCCGTAGGCACGAGACGCCAGCAGCGTGACATGGGGATAGACGACGAGGACGATGGCGACGCCCTGCACGCCTGGGATGGCAGCTTCTCAAGCCAGCCCAGCCGCGTCGAAGCGGAGCGTCATCAGCGAGCGCGGATCATGCCGGCCATGCCGAGGCCGCGTGATTGTCGCAGAAGAAGCCAAAATCGCCGGCCGCCGGCAAGACCGCCTCGGCCTCGGCGCCCGACCGGCACCTCCGGAATCGGGCTGGTCGGGTGCTGTTCGAGCCGCTCATCCACGACCAGGCCCCGACGAGCGGGTGGAGCCCGCACCACCCAGCCTCGAGCCGCCGGCAGCAGCGTCTCCACCGGCGCCGTGACCCGTGGCCGTCTCCTCACGGCACGCGGCCGCACCCACGCCGAGCAGGAGCCACGCAACATCCAGCGTGCGGAGGCTCATCGCCCCACGCCGCCCGAGCAGCACCGCGACGCGCGAAGGAGGAGCGCGGCGCTCACGACCGCCACGGCGGTGAGCCAGGCAACGGGAGAGCCCTGGCCGCCTCCGACCGCGCAGCCCGCGCACCCGGTCGCTGCCGGCAGCGGCCGCGGCGCCGCTGGACCCGGCTTCTTGGCGATGCCCTTTCCGGCGTCTGCAACGACGGGAGCCGCGCCCGGCGGCGGGTCGACCGCCGCCTGCAGCATCGCGAGCTGCCGATCGGCGAGAGCAGCCCGCGAGACCACATCCAGCTCTCGACCACCCCGCTCGATCCAGAGAATGATTGCGTCCAGTTCGGCCGCGGTCATCTGCGTCTCGTCCGACGGAGGCATGTGTTTCGGATCGGAGAGCGGGAGCCGCATCCGGTGCACCATCGTGCTGTCCGCCGATCGGCCGGGTAGCAGGCTCGGCCCGCCCTTTCCGCCGCGAAGGATCGACGCGTACGTCTCGAGGCTGAGCTTGGAGGCCGGCCCGCCATCGGAGTGGCACGACACGCAGCGTCGATCGAGCACACGACGGACGACGGCGTGCAGGTCGACATCGCCGTTGGGCAGCACCACGGCGGCACCGCCCCGCGCCTCCTCGGCGACGGCGTCGGACGCCTCCGCAGGAGGCGCGCCTAGTTGCGCTCCGATCGTCAGGAGAAGAACAGTGGCCCCCAGGGCGCCGCGGTTCACCGCACGCGGAACGCCACCGGCGAGCATGTCCGCACCATAGCCTGTGGTGATGTGCCGTCGATGAGCGCCGCGACGCGTGAGCCGGCCTCTGCGACCAGGATTCGCCGGTCGTGCTGCTCATCCGAAGGGGTGGGGGTCCGATCGCACGCTCGATGCATCGGGCAGTGACGGAATGCGGAGGTAGGGCACGCCCCAGCTCATCTCGATGAGCGACGGCGAGATGGCACGCACCACATGCCACTCGCCGAAGACCTCGGGGTACGAAGCGTCCGCGAGCCAGATGTCGGCTCCTCGGACCATAGCGTCGAGGGAGACCGCTCGGTCGTCGGTCTCCTCGGGCCAGCGGTCGCGCAGCTCGTCAGCGGCGACCTCTCCCCCGGCCGCCGTGAGCTCGTCGATGGGCCCGCAGCGGCGGGGGTCGTCGTAGTACGCGACGTGATCGAGCGGCGTCGCCTTCGTCGCGGGGTCCATGAGGTCGACGCGGAGTGGGCCGACGGGGCGCCTCAGGGCGACGTCCAGCTCGGCGAGGGCGCGGCGCGCAGCCTCGATGAACGACGGGGCTGCCGCCGATCCCACGCGAGCGCCACCGTCGGGGCGCCGACCCACCGCGAGGACGACGGCCACGTCGACGGCGGCAGGGATCGCGTGGAGCGTCACCGACGCCGGGAGAGCGACCTGGTGGACGCCGAAGCCACCCACCCGCGGAGGAGCCGCGCGCGAGAGCCAGGCCCGCAGGAGAGCATCTCGCTCGACGAGCTCGAGGATCGCGTGGCGGACGGCCGCGACCCGATCGAGGTGCGCTGCATAGCCGTTCGATGTGGGGTCGACGAGGCGACGCGATCGCGCCGGGGGACGGCCGACCAGGCACGTCGGTATGAGGGAGTGGGCTCCGCCGAGGTTCACGACGCGCGTCCATGCAGTCGGCTCGTCCTCGTCGAACGGCGCGAAACGAAAGCGCGGCAAGGCGTAGGCGCGCACGGGAAAGAGGAGGGACCGGACGTCGTGCGGAGTCCAGTGGGGCAGCTCGAGGTCTCTTGCGGCCGCGGCGTCGGCGGCGACGGGGGGCCGCAACATGCAGTAGCGCTCGATCCCCTCGGCGAGTGCGATGGTCTCGGCGTGCGGTCCCGTGCCGAGCGCGACGCCGAACGCTCCGCGGTCCACGCGTCGCAGCGACGCCGTGGCTCGGAAGATGACGCGTGCGGGCGCGCCATCGGTGCGCAAGGGCTGTGGATGGATCGGCGCGAATCGCTTCGACAGATAGCGAGCCCACGTCGCGGTCTCCGCCGGCGCTCCCTCCGAGCTCGAGCAGCCACACCGAGGATCGGACGGCACCCATTCGAGCCGGCCCTCCAGCGTCACGACGTCGATGGCGCGGACGTGTCCTGGTGGAGCCAGCTCCCCCACAGTCGCCATCGCATGCTCGGCGAGGAACCGAGCAAGACCCGTCAGCGCGGCAGAAAGGTGTCGCCCACGCTCGATCTCGGGTTCGGGCAGCGCATACCTTGCCAGCTCGCCGTCGGAGGCGATCGCGCATGCGAGGCAAGGTGCCCCCGGAGCGCCGCGCAGGACGGCCGCGCTGCGGTGCGTGACCCACACCGCGACATACGGCGGTTCCAGCGTGGCGATGGCGTCTCGAAAGGCGGGCTCGTTCGCGTCGGCGATCAGCAGCAGCGGCACGCCGGGGGTCCGGGCGTCGATGCGCGTGAGGTGCTCCATGTCGCGCGCAGCGGGCTCGGGGCGCACGCCGAGCATGTCGAGGACCTCGACGTGTTCGGGAATCGCCGAAAGCACGGCGAGCTGGGAGAGTTGTTCGGCCTCGCCGCGTCGATGTGCGGCGTACGGCGCCGGGGCGCGGGCCGGAACGGGAGGAGCCCGGATCGACCAGATCCGATCTCCCGCCCGCGCGACGAGCAGGGACCCGGAGCGCGCCATGGAGGCGCCCGGGGTGAGCACCCACCCCGGCGCTGGCCCGGTCGGCGAGTCACGACGTGCGCGGGGCAAGTCCTGCGCCTCGACGAGATTCCCACCCGGTCGCACGCGCGCTGCACGCGTCGATGCAGCCCAGCATTCCTCGAAGTCCCATCATCGCCCCTCCGGTGCAACCCGCAGGGCTCTGTAGGCGCGAGGATCGTCTGGCGTGACATCGAACCGACCGTTCACGGCGGCCGCAGGGGCGCGCGGCGGGTCGTCGCAGCAGCGATCGAGCAATCGGCGTCACGCTGGCTTCCTCTCGCGCCTACACTGGAGTGACGTTCGACTTTCCACCACAAAAGAGGAGCTCGCCCATGCTGGACCAACAAGGTTTGCTCGATGCCTCCGACGAGATGACGATCGAAGAGATCGAGACCGAGTGGTGGGAGCCCCTCGGGTGCATCTGCGACGTCGACGTCGACGAATGAAGCCCGCATGAGCGGCGCCACGGGGCCGCGCGACGCCCCCGCCGCGCTCCCCGCGGTGATCGTGGGCAGCGGCTGGGCGCGGCACGCGGGTCGAGCCCTCCGGGACCGTTCCGACGTGTCGCTCCGAGCGGTGGTGGGCCGCGGCTCCGACCGCTCGATGCGTCTCGCCGGTGAGCTCGGGGTTCGCCTCACCGCGTCGGTGGAGGACGCGATGGGCAG
>JBKJLX010000180.1:0-5664 GCA_046596645.1 Polyangiaceae bacterium | reverse complement strand
TCGAGCCGGGGGTGCCCGTGACGTTCGGCGATCTGGAGGTCGTCCCGCTTTCCGGTGATCACGTGAATGTCGACTGCGGCGACGAGTGGGACACGTTGCCCTTCCTCGTGCGCGACGCAGGCGGCGCAGGGAGCTTCTTCTCGATGGTCGACATCACGCCGACCGAGCGCCACCTTCGCCTCGTCAAGGGTGTCGTCAGGAAGCCCGGGCTGGTCACCTGGACGAACAACGCCCTCGACTGGAGTCACATGACGGACTTCGTGGACGGGATGACCGGCAGCACCGAGGCGTGCGCGGCGCGGATGGCGGTCGGTCGCGACCTCGTCCGCTCAGCGTGGGGGCGGCCAGCGGCGATGCTCCTGTGCGCGGGGGGCTTCTCGTTCCACGGAGAGCGGGCGTGGCTCAACCGGCGCGTGTTCCCCATCGACTGCGAGCGCGCCTGCGCGTCGCTCGAGCGCGCCCACCCGCGCGAGAGGTTCGTCTCCACGGTGCCGGGGCAGACCTTCTGGATGGAGAACAACCGGCTCGTGCGCGTCGAGCACTCCACCGACTTTCTCGCGACCGAGCCGCGTGACCTCTGGCCCTCGCGCGAGCAGGCGCACCTCCCCGCGCTCCCCGACTTCACGCCCGCGAGCGGCGCACGCGCGCTCGGCCGCGGTGAGCTCGCGCGCATCCAAGAAGGCCTCGACGAGTTTGCCATGGCGCTCGTCGGAGGGCCGCTCTTTCGCTGCCTCCACTCGATGATGGCAGGCGAGTCACAGGGGCGGAGGCCGACCTTTGCGTTCGCGCTGCGCGACGGCGCGCGCCGGCACGTCTTCGAGTACGTGCCCTCGGCGTGCGCCTTCCGCCGCGTCGTCGTCGACGATCCCGAGAGCGCCTATCTCCTGGGCCTCGAATGCTGGGCCACCGACCTGCGGCTGGTGCTCCGGGGCGACTTCGGTCCCATTGCGCTGACGTTCGGCCGCGCTCGCCTCTGGAACGCCGCTCCCGACCTCGTCGCCGACGTCGTCTTCGATGAGCTATCCCGCGTGAGCCATCCGCTCCGTCGCCCGGCGGAGACCCTCCGCGCCTACCAGCGCCTGTGGAAGAGCATCCCTGACGCGCGCGCGCGTGTGGCGGCGAAGAAGCGCGTCCCGAGCACATCGTGATCCACGTCGTCCCGTCGGCGCGCGAGGAGAGCGAGCCGACGACCAAGGCCGAGGACGGGATTGCGGCGTCTTCCGGTCGCCCGTCAGCGACGATCGACGAGGGCGATGACGGCCGCGAGGAAGGCCTCGGCGCGGGCGATGTCCCCGTGGCTGTCCTCCGCGCTGAAGGTCGCGCTCGCGTCGTAGTCAGCATCGTTCCGGTCGCCCGCCGTCTGCCGGAAAGCACGCGCATGGTCGGCGGCGAGCTTGCCGGGCCGGACGAAGTGCTCGTTGACCAGCGAGCGCAGTCCCTCGTGGGTGCGCGCTCGCAGACCCACGCTCGCGAGCAGCGCGCACGCCGCGTGGAAGATTGCATAGTACGCGCGGCCCACGGCGTGCCGGTGCAGCCCCGCGGCGGCGAGGATGCGAGCTGCCTCCAGCGTCTCGCGAGCAAGCTCGAGCTCCGGCTCGGTGCCGGCGACGGGCACCTCCGTCATGCCGGCACCCCGTCGCGCTCGATCTCGCGGCCGAGGGGCGAGTCGAGGGACCAGGTTCCCTCGTCACGCACGAGAGGAGAGAGAGCGAGCCTCGACGTCACCTCGAGCTCGAAGGCCATGTCGAGCACCTCCCTTCGCTCGATTGGCGAGATCGAGCGGATGGTGACGAGGACGTCCAGGTCGCTCGCCTCGTGGCCCTCACCGCGCGCGCGCGAGCCGAACAGGACGACGCGGCCGACGCGAGGCCCGAATCGATCGAGGAGCGTCCCTCGGAAGCGGGCCAGCACGCCCATCTCGGCAGGACTGAGGCGCATCGCGTGGAAGACTCTAGCATCGCTCGGTAGAACACCTGGCACCTGAGCCCACTCCCTGCCGTCGAGCCATTCGGTGCTCGACACCCGATCGTGCTCCAGGAGATCGGGCGAGCCCTTCCAGGGCTCGCAGCTGAAGGCACGCCCGCCCAGGTGGCCGGGGAAGGCATCGAGCAGGCGGAAGGTCACGTCCCGGCGGTGAGCTCGCGCGCCGCCGAGAGGCCGGAACCCCCCGCCCTCGATGACGACGTCGAGGACCTCGCCGCTATCTTCTCCCAAGAGCACCTTCGCCGGACATCGTATCGCTTCCCCGCGGCGGATTACCTGGCAAACTGCCATTCGGCGACGGCCCCACCCGGAGGACGCCCGGCCTGGACCGCCTCAGAAGCGGAAGCCGGCGTCGAAGGCGCCGCCGAGGATCAGCGCGCCCAGCGGCTCGTCGCCAGGGCGGATGCGGTCAGGGGCGACGAAGCCCAGGCCGGGTCCGATCGTGGGACCGCGCAGGGTGGTCTCGAAGCACGCGTCCTCCCCAAGGCAGTGCGCGAAGCGGAGGCCGAGCACGTCGGTGGTGATGCTCGCGAAGAGCACCGGATCACCCGGGGCGAGGACGAACATCATGTGCGCGTTGAGGTCGGGGAGCACCAGCGAGCCGCGCCAGCCGCCCTCGCCGTCGCCGAAGAGGCGCAAGCCGTCGTGGAACCGCACGATCGAGGCGCCCACGACCAGGCCCGACTCGCCGTTGAAGTTCGCGTAGCCCACGGTGGCGCCTGCGGCCGGCGCGCCGAAGTAGAGCTCGGTGACCACCAGCACCGGCGACCATTCGGGCTCGATGAGGTTCCAGGCCTCGGCGCGCACCTGGGGCACGACCATGAAGCCCGGCCGAGTCGGCTCTTCCCCGGCCAGCGGATCGGGCCCGCAGGAGGGCATCGTGGGCTTGCAGCCGGCCAGCCCGAACAGGAAGGCCGCCATCAACATCGCTCGGATCGCCATCGATCGCGCATGGTCGCACGGCTAGCGCGACGTTGTACCCTGCCCGCGTCGGAGATCTCGAGCGCGTCAGGCGCTGGAGCGGAGATAGAAGGCCATGCGCGTGCTCGTCCTGAACGCTGGTTCGTCGTCGGTGAAGTATCGCCTTCTGGAGGTCGCCGGCGGCGCCGGCGAGGCCGCCGGAGGGAGCGCGATCGCCGAGGGAAAGGTGGAGCGCATCGGCAGCGGCACCACGCACCAGCAGGCCTTCCACCAGATCCTGGAGCAGCTGCCGGCCGGCGGGGTGGAGGCTGTCGGTCACCGTGTCGTCCACGGCGGCGAGCGCTTCCACGACGCCGCGGTCATAGACGACGCGGTGGAGACCGCGATCGAGGAGCACGTTCCGCTGGCGCCTCTGCACAATCCGGCCAACCTGGCCGGTATTCGCGCCGCGCGTCGTGCGCTGCCCGATGTCCCCCACGTGGCGGTGTTCGACACCGCGTTTCACGCCCGCCTGCCCCGCCGTGCGCGCACCTACGCCATCGATGCCGAGCTGGCCGAGAAGGAGGGCATCCGCCGCTACGGGTTTCATGGCACGTCGCACGCTCACGTTGCGGGGCTCGCCGCCCGCCACCTGGGGCGACCTCTCGCCGAGCTGCGCCTGGTGACGCTGCACCTCGGCAACGGCGCCAGCGCCTGCGCCGTCGAGTTCGGCCACTCCACCGAGACCAGCATGGGGATGACGCCGCTGGAGGGCCTGGTCATGGGCACGCGGCCGGGCGACATCGACCCCGGCGTCCTCCTGCACCTGCTGCGCAAGGGAATGACGGCCGACGAGCTCGATCGGATGCTGAACCAGCGAAGCGGCCTGGCCGGACTCTCCGGTCTGGGCAACGACCTGCGCGACATCGAGCGTCATGCCGCCGAGGGCAACGATCGCGCGCGCCTCGCGGTGCAGGTCTTCGCGCACCGGGTGCGCAAGTCCATCGGCGCCTACGCCGCGGTCATGGGCGGGCTCGACGGCGTCGTCCTCACCGGCGGCATCGGGGAGAACGGGGCCAGCATGCGCCACCGCATCCTGCAGCGCTTCGACTGGCTGGGGCTGGTTCTGGACGAGGATCGAAACGAGAGCTCGCGCGTCGACGACGCCAACCCGGTGGCGCGCGTCAGCGCCGACCACAGCCGCGTGGCGGCGCTGGTGGTGCGCGCCGACGAGGAGCTCGCCATCGCGCGCGAGGTCGCTGCGCTGGTGCGCTCCGCGCGGGTCGGGGCGCCCACCCCCATCCCCATCGCGGTGAGCGCTCGGCACCTCCACCTCTGCGCCGACTCCTTTCGCATCCTCTTCGGCGAGGGGCGGGAGCCGACGCGCCTCAAGGACATCTCGCAGCCTGGGCAGTTCGCCTGCGAGGAGAAGGTGAACCTGGTCGGACCACGCGGCCGCATCGACGGCGTGCGTCTGCTCGGCCCGCTCCGCCCGCGCGACCAGGTCGAGGTGTCGCGCACCGACGAGTTCAAGCTCGGGATCGACGCGCCGATCCGCGACTCCGGCAACGTCGCGGGCTCGGCGGCCATCGTCCTCGAGGGGCCCGCGGGCAAGCTGGAGCTGAAGGAGGGGCTCATCTGCGCCAAGCGACACATCCACATGGCGCCCATCGACGCCGAGCGCTTCGGCGTCGCCGACGGCGACGAGGTCGAGGTCGCACTCGCCGGCGGCCCCCGCGATCTGACCTTCGGCGACGTGCTGGTGAGGGTCAGCCCCAAGTACGTCCTGGAGATGCACATCGACACCGACGAGGCGAACGCCGCCGAGCTGGATCAGGGCGCTCGCGGCGAGCTGGTCTACGCCGAGGTGGCCAACGCCACCGCCCAGCTGCGCAAGAAGCGGGTGCGCGCAGAAGGCGCGTGAGCATGGAGCCCGGACGCATCCACCTCCTCGGCCCGTACGACGTCCCCGGCCTCGCCGCGAAGCGGCTGGTGCGCGTCTACGTGCCGCGCCGGGCGCGCCCGGTGGCCCGGCCGACGCTGGTCCTCTTCGACGGGCAGAACGTGTTCGACGACGCGCCGTCCTTCGCCGGTGGCTGGCACGTCCACGCCGCGGTGGAGCGGCTCGCGGCCTCGGTGGGGCCGCCGGTCGTCGTCGCCATCGACCACGGGCACGAGCACCGCATCCACGAGCTGTCGCCGTTCGAGGTGCGCGGCGCCGCTGGCCGCGCCGACACGCTGGTGGAGTGGGTGGCGCGGGCCCTCCTGCCGGAGCTGCGCCTCGGCGCGCGGCTCGACCCCGACCCGCGGCGCGTCGTCGTCGGCGGCTCGTCGATGGGCGGCCTGGCGGCGCTGTTCGCGCATGTCCGCTCGCCCGACGTGTTCGGCGGCGCCCTCGCCATGTCCCCGTCCTTGTGGGTCGCCGCGAGGGCCATCCTCCCCTGGATGGCGCAGCGGCCCCTCGCGCCATGGTCGCGCATCTACCTGGACGGGGGCCGGCGCGAGGGCGGCGGGGCTCTGGTGCGCGAGCTCGGTCTCCTCGCCGAGGCCCTCCGCCAACGCCACGGTCAGTACGTCCTCTTCCGCGACGACCCCAAAGGGACGCACCGCGAGGCGGACTGGCGCCGTCGCCTGCCGCCGGCGCTACGCTTCTTCTACGGCACGTCGCGCTCGCGGCAGCGCAGCTGAGCTGTCGCGACGTGCGCCGGACCGGAGCTACTGCACCGTGATGCGCTGTCGCGCGAGCACCTTCGACGCGTTGCGCGGGTAGATGTCGTGCAG
>JBKJLX010000810.1:0-6835 GCA_046596645.1 Polyangiaceae bacterium | reverse complement strand
GTGCGTCGAGTGCGTCACCGACGCCGGCTGCACCGACGAGCCCGAACCCATCTGCGACGACGACCGGCGCTGCGTCGAGTGCACCGAGGACTCGCACTGCCCCGACGCGCTCCCGGTCTGCGACGAGCGCAACTGCGTGGAGTGCAAGAAGGACGACGACTGCAACGACCCCGACTTCTCGAAGTGCGAGGACAGGGAGTGCACGCCGGACTGAGCGCTCCGTGGCGGGTCTCGTGGAGGCCCGCCCTCGGTTCGGCTCAGGCGCGTCGCCCCAGCCACACCGCGCTGTCGCCCCAGGTGCGGGCGTCCTCCGGCTCCAGCCCCGCGATGGCGAGGTCCCGGTCGCGTGACGCGTGCTCGAGCACGACCAGGCCACCGGCCGCCACGCGGCCCTTCGCGACCAGCACGCCGATCGCATCGCACGCCGCGGCGATGTCGGCCCACGGGGGGTCGGCGAGCACCAGATCGTAGGGCGCCCCGCCGGCGCCCTTCGCCCACCGCTCGACGCGCGTCGTCACCACCTCGCTCCGGTCACCGAGGGCGAGGTCACCGAGGTTCTTGCGCAGCGCCACCAGCGCCGGTCTGGCCGACTCCACGAACGTCGCGTGCACCGCGCCGCGCGACAGCGCCTCGATCCCCAGCGCCCCGGTGCCGGCCCACAGGTCGAGGACGCGCGCGCCCTCGACGGCGCCCACGCTCCCCAGGATGGAGAAGAGCGCCTCGCGCACGCGGTCGGTCGTGGGCCGCGTCTCTTCCCCCGCAGGCGCGACGAGCCGTCGGCCGCCGAGGGTGCCAGCGATCACCCGCATCGCGCGCGCGTCAGAACGTGTAGGAGAGGCGCACGTTGCCGTGCCCGACGCCCACGCGCGGCTCGAGCACCAGCTCGCGCTTCGGGTTGCGTGGCCGCGCGCCGGCGACCTTCTCGGGGTCGCCGCTCCAGTCGGCGGTGCTGAGGAGCACGATGCCGGTGCCGACGGAGACCGCGGCGAGCGGGTACATGATCATCTGCAGGGTCTCGAAGGTGCTCGCGTCGTTGCAGATCTCGGCGACGGTCGCGCTGTCGAAGTCGGGGTCCTTCACCTCTCCGGCGGCGACGTCGCACACGTCCTGGTCGGCGCCGACAAAACCGCGCTGCGAGTCGAGGTCCTCGTTCAGGCCCTGGATGCGCAGGCTGGACACGATGCCGACGGCGGCGAAGCCCAGGCCGAGGCCGATGGCGCCGAAGCCGAAGACCTTCTGCAGGTCGACGCGGGCCTCCGGCGCGTGCGGCTCGAGCGAGACCTCCACGGTGGCCAGTGGCTTGACCTCGACGATCGTCTCCAGATCGGTCGTGCCCTCGCCGCGGACCAGGAGGACGTGGCGGCCCGGCGGCAGCGAGATCGTCGCTAGCCCGGCGGAGACGGTGCCCACCAGCTTGCCGTTCTCCAGCACTTGCCCATGGAGCGTGCCGACCCGCAGGCGAACCTTGCCGTTGGGTGTGCCGCCGGTGAGCTGCTCGAGCGCGTCATTGGCGACCTTGCCCAGGCTCTCGTCGTTCGCCTCGGTCAGGTTGGCGCTGTAGCTGACGGTCGTGACCTGGCTGCCCTTGCCGCGCGTCCACAGGTGGAGCTCGGCGGTCACGGTGGAGGCATTCTGCTTCTTCAGCGTCCCCCAGAGGACGCGCTCCGCCTTGAGCTGGTCGGCCACCTTGGTCTCGCACGCGACGTCCGGGGGGTCGGAGCACTCCAGGCTGACCGTGAGCACCTCGAGCGCCCACTCGCCCTCCTGCAGGGCCCAGCCGGGCGTCCGCCGGAGGATCTGCTTGAGGGCGGTGGTCAGCGCGTCGGCCTGGTCGAGCACGTCCTCGGTCTGGATCGAGACCACCGCGATGGGCAGCGCGTCGTCCGCGAACGCCGCGCCGGGCGCGAAGGCGCAGCTCGCGACGGCCGCGCAGACCGCGGTGGCGTACCGGACGGCGGCGGTGGCGCCGCGACGACGAGAAAGCATCCAGCGAACGATACGGGCGGTGAACGCCTGCCGGCAACCGCGCGGGGGGCCGCGGCGCATGTCAGCCCAGCTCCATCTTCGTCCACAGATCCCGGCGCATTCGCTGCCGGCGGCGGTCGCCCTTGGTGACGAGGCGCGCCGCGCCCCATGCAGCGAGGAGCGCCCCCTCCTGCCCCAGGCCCGGCAGGACGCTGCGGCCGACCAGGAGCGTCCGGTCGATGGGACCGCGGATCGGCTCGCCGGCGAGGCCGATGTACCCGGGAGGGTCCACCTCGACCTGGCGCTCCATCGGCTCCGGCCCCGTCCCTCGTGGCCCGGCGGCGGGCCGGGCGACGTCGCGCCGGACACCGTTCTCGTAGGACCAGATCGGCAGCCCGTCGTGCGGCGAGTCGACCACGATCAGGTGGCGGTCGACGAACGGCAGCTCGGATCGCACCGCCTCGAGCACGGCAGCCCGCGCGCCGGCCACGTCGATGGCGCCCTGGTCGGGCAGGAGGATCTCCGCGACCAGGAGCACGGTGGCGGGGTCGTCGAGCTCGAGCCGCTGCAGGTGCACGATCGGCTCGCGACCCCGGAAGCCGCGCGCCTCGCGGGCCGGCGCGGCGCGGGCACCCGCGCGCAGCGGGGGCAGGAGCAGCACCTCCGGTCCCAGCGGCTCGGGCAGCCCCTCCTTGCGCACCACGAGCGAGACCACGAAGCGGCCCACGGTCGAGGTGATGCGCGGCCACTCGCGCAGGGCGCTCTTGTGGATGCCTTGCCCCCCGGCGAACGAGGCCAGCGACTCGCCGTCGAGATCGGTGACGATCCAGTCGGCGCCGGTCTCCTCGTCGTCCCCCTCGACGACCACCCCGGCGGCCGCGCCGCGGTGCAGGACCATGCTGGTCGCCCGCAGGTCGAGGCGGCAGGCGCCGCCGTGCGCCTCCACCCGCTCGACGAGGAACTGCACCAGATCGTCCTCGCCGCGTGGGAGGCCGACCAGGCCGCGCGTCCAGCTGCCGTGCAGGCGGGCGACCGCGAAGGGAGGCGGCAGCGACGACACGTGGGTCGCGAAGAGCGCCGAGGCCTGCACGACCTGACGGAAGAAGTGCCCGCGCGGGAACGCGGCGAGAAGATCGGCGTCGGGCTCGGCGCGGATGTAGGGCAGGGTCGCGGCGAGCTTGTTCGTCTCCCGCCGCTCCCAGAAGGTGCCGGGGGGCCAGACCAGGTCCTGCTGGAACGCCTCGTCCGCCGCGGCGTTGACCCGCGCCAGCTCGCCGTAGAGCTCGTCGACCACGTGCTGCACCTCGGGCAGCTCGCGGTGGATCTCGCGCGCGAACAGCCCCACGTCGGGCGGCACATCGAGGCGCCGCGCCCCGCTCACCACCTGCAGCATGGGGTCGAGCGGCACCGCCTTGCGGCGCCAGGTCTGCGACTGGGCGAGCTCGGAGACGATCCGCGCCCAGGCCGGCGAGGTCGCGGCAAGGAAGGTGAAGGGCCGGCGCCGCACCTCGTGCTCCAGCGCCCGGTAGCCGGGCGGCCGCCCGCCGTGCCCCAGCACCAGCACGGTGAAGTCACGGCGAGCGAGGAGGGCTGCGGTCGCCAGGGCGCCCAGCGAGCGCCCGAGGACGATGATGTCGAAATGGCGGCGGATCACGGGGATCCGACCCGCACCCGGGGTCGGCCACCGCCCGCGCGGTCGATGGTGATCTGGCCGGCGGCCAGGGCCGCGAGCACCTCGACCAGCAGCGCATGCTCGCGCTCGAGGATGCGCGCGGCGAGCCGGTCGCGATCGTCACCCTCGAGCACCGGCACCGGCGCCTGGGCGATGATCGGCCCGGTGTCGACGCCGGCGTCGACCAGGTGGACGGTGCAGCCGCTGGTGCGCACGCCGTAGGCGATCGCCTGGGCCTGCGCGTCGACGCCCGGGAAGGCGGGGAGGAGCGCCGGGTGCACGTTGATCACGCGATCGGGGAACGCGTCGAGGAGGACCGGCGTCACGACGCGCATGAAGCCGGCGAGGACCACCGTGGTCACGCCGGCGGCGCGCAGCGCCGCGACGACGGCACCGTCGAACGCCTCGCGCGTGGCGTGCGCCCTGTGAGAGACGACCAGGCTCGGCACACCGTGCTCGGCCGCGCGCTGCAGCGCCTTCACTTCGGGCTTGTTGGAGACGACGAGGCGGACGCGCGCGTCGAGCCGACGATCGCGGACCGCGCCCAGGATCGCGCCCAGGTTCGTGCCCGTGCCGGACACGAGGACGCCGAGGTCGAGCGTCGGCACTAGCCCCCGAACGAGGGACGTGGCGTGCCCTCGAAGCCTACGCGCTCCGCGCCCGACGCCGCCTGGATGCGGCCGAGGATCCACGCCGTCTCGCCCGCGGCGGAGAGGACCGCGAGCGCTCGCTCCGCCGCGGGCGCAGCGACCACCACGCAAAGGCCGACGCCGCAGTTGAAGGTGCGAAGCATCTCCCCCTCGTCCACCGGGCCGCGCTCGGCCAGGAGATGGAAGATGGGCGGGCGCGCGTAGCTCCCGAGGTCGAGCACCGCGCCCAGGCCGTCAGGCAGGACCCGCGGCAGGTTCTCGGGCAGGCCACCGCCGGTGATGTGCGCCATGGCCCGCAGGTCCTCCCCCAGGCCGACCAGCGTCGCCGCGGCCTGGGTGTAGATGCGCGTGGGCTCGAGCAGGACGTCGCTCACCCGCCGCGTGTCCCCCTCCAGCGGGAGGCGGTCGTTCATGGTGAGCCCCATCTGCCCCTCGACCACGCGGCGCGCCAGCGAGAAGCCGTTGGAGTGGAGGCCGCTCGACGCCACACCCAGCACCACGTCGCCGGCGCGTGTGCGCTTGCCGTCGAGGACCTTCGCGCGCTCGACCACGCCCACGGCGAAGCCCGCCAGGTCGTACTCACCGTCAGGGTACATGCCGGGCAGCTCCGCCGTCTCCCCCCCGAGGAGGGCGCAGCCTGCGCGTACGCAGCCCTCGACCACGCCGCGGACCACCGCCTCGCCCACGTCGACGTCGAGCTTGCCGGTGGCGAAGTAGTCGAGGAAGAACAGCGGGCGGGCGCCGCAGGTGATGATGTCGTTCACGCACATGGCGACGAGATCGATCCCCACCGTGTCGTGACGACCGGACGCAAAGGCGACCTTCAGCTTGGTCCCCACGCCGTCGGTGCCGCTCACCAGGAGCGGGTCGGTCATCCCCGAGGGGAGCGCGCAGAGGCCGGCGAAGCCGCCGATGCCGCCGACCTGCTCGGGGATCTTCGTCCGCTTCGCCATCTTCGCGATGCGCGACACGAGGTCGGTCGCGGCGTCGATGTCGACGCCAGCCTGGCGGTATGTGATGCCCACGAGGCGATGGGTGCCACGGGACCCCAGCGGGGGAAAGCGTGATGCAGCGGGCGACGCCGTGAGCGGGTCAGCGCCGGTGATCGTGTCGGCCGCGGTGCTGGTCGAGGGCGATCGCGTTCTGCTCTCCCAGCGCAAGGCGGGCACCCACCTCGCGGGCGCCTGGGAGTTTCCTGGCGGCAAGGTGGAGGCGGGGGAGGACCCGCGCGCGGCGCTGGCGCGCGAGCTGGAGGAGGAGCTGGGCGTCCTCTGCGACGTGGGGGCGATCGTCGAGGTGACCTACCACCGCTACCCGGAGAAGGCGGTGCTCCTCCTCTTCTTCGAGGCGCGGCGGCGCGCTGACTCCCCGGAGCCGCGCGCCCTCGACGTGGCCGACGTGCGGTGGGCCGCGGCGTCCGAGCTGCGCGACGCCGACTTCCCCCCGGCCGACGTGGCGGTGCTCGCGCGCGTTCGCGAGCTTCTCTATCGTGCAGCGCCGCGATGAGCAGCGACGCCTCCTACACCTTCGACGACCTCTTCGACGCCGAGGAGTACCTCTACTTCCTCGAGCAGACGCTGAAGGAGGAGGACACCCCGAAGCAGTGCGACTTCATCGAGGCGACGCTGTCGCTCGCCCCGGGGTCCAGGCTCCTCGACCTCGGCTGCGGTCACGGTCGGCACGTCATCGAGCTGTCGGCGCGCGGCCACCAGGCGATGGGCATCGACCTGGTCGCCGGCTTCCTCGAGCACGCCGCCAGGGAGGCGGAAGCGCGCGGGGTGAAGGTGGGGCTGGCCCAGGGTGACATCCGCTCCTTCGAGTCCGACGCCGAGTTCGACGGCATCATCTGCCTGTTCGACGCCTTCGGCTTCTTTCCCGACGACGACAACGCGCAGGTGCTGATGAACGCCTTCAAGGCGCTCGCGCCGGGCAAGTCGCTCCTCCTCGACGTGCGCCCGCGCGAGGTGCTGACGCGCCTGCCGCCGGTGGCGGTCCTCGACATGGGCAACGGCGACATGATGATCGACCGTCACCACTTCGACGTGGAGAGCGGGCGCCTCATCGACCGGAGGACCTACGTGCGGGGCGGCAAGTCGCGCTCTGTCGCCTTCTCGGTGCGCCTCTACACCTTCACCGAGCTCCGGCTCATCCTGCGGTCGATCGGCTTCGAGGTCGGCGGCGTCTACGCCGGGTATGACGGCGCGCCGATCACGGTGCAGTCGACGCGCATGCTGATCCTGGCGCGCAAGCCATCCTGAGCGCGATCAGCTCGCGTTCAGGCGGGCGGCGGCGAACGGGGTCACGTCGACCGGCGGCGTGGTGCCGGTCGCCAGCGCCGCCACGATCTCGGCGGTGATCGGCGAGAGGAGGATACCGTTGCGGTAGTGTCCGGTGGCGAGGGTGAGGCCGCGCAGCGCACCCGGGCCGAGGAGGGGGAGCTCGTCGGCGGTCCACGGCCGGAAGCTCGACCAGGCCCGGTCGAAGTCGGCGTCGGCCAGCGCCGGCACGTCGCGGATGGCCGCGGCGGTGAGCTCGGCGATCGCGCCCG
>JBKJLX010000870.1:0-5724 GCA_046596645.1 Polyangiaceae bacterium | reverse complement strand
CGGCGTCCTCCCTCTGGGACCGTCCGCAGGCTCGCCGGCTACGGGCATGCCGGGTAGTCTCACCGGGCCGTGTTGCGTCGAGTCGGAGGAGAGACGTCGAGCCCCGAGAGCGGGGAGGCACCCACGCGCATCACGTCCGCGGTCCCCATCGGGCGGGGCGTGCTCCTGGCCGGCAAATACGAGGTGGACCGGGTCCTCGGCGAGGGCGGCATGGGCATCGTCGTCGCGGCCCGCCACGTGCATCTGAACCAGAAGGTCGCCCTCAAGTTCCTGCTCCCCGACGTCGCGAAGGACCCCGACACCGTCAAGCGCTTCCTCCGCGAGGCGCAGTCGGCTTCCCAGATCCGGAGCGAGCACGTGGCACGCGTGATCGACGTGGGGACGCTCGAGTCGGGCGCGCCCTTCATGGTCATGGAGTTCCTGGAAGGGCGCGATCTCGGCGCACTCCTCAACGAGTCTGGCGCTCTCCAGCCGCAGCAGGCGGTCGACTTCTTGCTCCAGGGGATGGAAGCGATCGCCGAGGCGCACGCGGCGGGGATCATCCACCGCGACATCAAGCCCGCGAACCTCTTCCTCACCCGCCGGGCCGACGGGACCCCGTTCGTGAAGGTCCTCGACTTCGGCCTATCGAAGAACATCGTCGAGGATCGCAACCAGCAGTCCTTGACCCGCTCGTCGACCGGCGCGATGGGCTCGCCCCTCTACATGGCGCCGGAGCAGGTGCGGAGCGCCAAGGCGGCGACCCACCAGAGCGACGTCTGGTCGCTGGGGGTGGTGCTCTTCGAGCTGATCACCAACGACACGCCCTTCGACGGCGAGAACATCGGCGCCCTGCTCGCCGCCATCGTCGCCGACAAGCCGAAGCGGCTGCGCGAGGTGAACCCGTCGTTGCCCGAGGGCCTCGAGACCGCGGTCATGAGGTGCCTGGAGAAGGCGCCGCAGGCGCGGCACGCCGACCTCGGCGCCCTGGCGCGCGCGCTCTCGCCTCATGCCTCCGTCGCGGGACGGGTCAGCGTCGAGCGCATCGTCGGCGCGCTCCAGAACTCGCGGTCGTCGCCCCTCGAGATCCACACCGACCCCAACATGCTCGCCGTCGGGACGGCACCATCGGCCAAGGCGCGATCGCTGTGGAACTTCTCGAGCGCGTCCGACGGCAGCACGCGGGTTCGCAAGGGCGCTTTCCTCTTCGGCGGCCTGGCCCTGGCGAGCGTCATCGCCGGCGCGGGCTCCTTCATGGCGCTGCGCGGGCTCCAGGTGGCGCCGCCGCCGAGCGCGTCGATGGTCGCGCCGGCAGACCGGGCGCCGGAGCCCGCCCCGGCGGTCGAACCCACGCCCAGCGCCCTGCCGGCGCCCACCCCAACCCCCGACACGTCGGGAGCTCCCGCCGCGAGCGCCGTGCCGGCGGCGAGCTCCGAGCCGGCGGCGAGCGGCCGGCCGAGCGCGGCTGCGGCGGCGACTTACCGCAGGCCGGCGCGACCGCCGCCGCGACCCCCGCCCAGGCCACCTGCGACGAGCAAGCCGTCGATCGACGAGCTGCTGAAGCAGGGACGACACTGACCTGGGGGCGGGCCCTCGCCGTCGGGTCCTCCTCGCCATGACCGGCGACCGTTGCTCGCGCGGACCCCATCGGCTAGCGTCGCGCCGCTCGACGCACGTACAGTGCCCGAGCGGAGGAACCCTCTTCGATGGCTCGACCTCAGGCTGCGAGAAACGCGTCCGGTGCGGACGGCGACGGCGCGACGATCGGGCGCGGCACGCGCGTTCGCGGGCGGGTCGAGGGGTCGGGGGACCTGCGGATCGAGGGTGAGGTCACGGGCGACGTGCGCATCTCCGGGGCCGTCTCCATCGTCAGCGGGGGGACGGTGGCCGGCGACGTGACGGGCACCACCGTCACGGTCGAAGGGGCCCTCAGCGGCGACGTCACGAGCGAGGGCGCGGTCCTCATCCGGGCGGGCGCCCAGGTCGAGGGCAACATGACCGGCTCGGAGGTCGCGCTGGAGGAAGGCGCGTCGTTCTCCGGCCGCATCGACGCCGACTTCGAGCTCCCTGACGGGCTCGAGGGCTGACGGTCGCTCTGTTTCCGATGCAGCACCTGACGGTGCTGCCAGACACCCGAGGGGAGCCGCAACGTGGCGAGTACGGTCATTGGACAGGGCATCACGATCGAGGGCGAGGTCGCGTCGGACGAGCCGGTGGTCGTCGCCGGCACCATCCGCGGCCGGCTGACGGTCGAGGGCGCCGTCTCGGTGGTGGAGGGCGCGGTGGTCGAGGCCGACATCTCGGCGACCAGCCTGCAGGTGGCGGGTAGCGTCATCGGCAACGTGACCGCGAACGATCGCGTCGACCTGCTCCAGGGCGGTCGGCTGGTCGGTGACGTCCGCGCCTCGCGCGTGACGATCGCCGACGGCGCGACGTTCAAGGGCAACGTCGACATGGACGTCTGAGGAGACTGCGCGTGAGCAACCCGAGCACGGCTTCCGGCGTCACCAGGATCGGAAAGGGCGTCACCATCCGCGGCGCCATCCGCGGCGAGGGTGACGTCGAGGTCGACGGCCGCGTCGAGGGCCAGATCGAGGTCCAGGGCGAGGTCGCGGTCGAGCGCAACGGCCGCGTGCAGGCCCCGATCACCAGCGATCGCGTCATCGTTCGCGGCGCCGTGGCCGGCGCCATCCACGCCAGCGAGAGCGTCATCCTGGAGGACGGGGCACGCGTGGTCGGCGATCTGAGCGCGCCCAGCATCGGCATCCGGCCCGGTGGGCTGCTCCGCGGCTACGTCTCGACCAGCGGCAAGGCCGGCGCTCCTTCCGCGTCGGCCGCCAAGGCCTCGCGAAGCGATCGTCGTCCCGTGGCCACGCCGGCGCCGCGCGCGCAGCGTCCCGCCGCCCTGGCCCGCGGCCGCGAGGAGGCGGCCCCCACCGCGGCGGCGTCACGCGTCCCCCGGGAGGAAGCGCCCGCGCGCTCCGTCCCGGCCCGCGCCGCCGCCCCGTCTCCGCTGCGGGCTCCGACCCCGGCGCCGTCTCGGCCCGCGTTCGTGGAGCCCACCGGCTCGCCGCTCACGCGCGCCAGCGGCCGCACCTCGGGCGGCCCGCCGCCGCCGGTGGTGCCCTCGCTGAAGAAGGGCGCAAGGGCTGCCATGAAGAAGAAGAGCGCCAGGTGATGCGACGTCGCTCCGGCGGCCGTCCCTTCAGCAGCGCCCGGTCGGAGCGCCCGCGATGAGCGATCGGCAGCGCCTGGTGGCGCTGCTGCGCGAGCGCTCGGTCGAGCACCGCCGCGTCGTCCTCGCCTCGGGGAAGGAGAGCGACTTCTTCGTCGACTGCAAGCAGTCGGTGCTGACCGCCGAGGGCCATGCCCTGGTCGGGACGCTGATGTTCGAGGCGCTCGACGCGCTGCCGACGTGCGATGCCGTGGCCGGGGTCGAGCTGGGCGGCTGCCCGCTCGCCAGCGCCGTCTCGCTCGTCTCCTTCCAGCGCGGCCGGCCGCTCGACGCGCTCTATGTGAGGAAGGAGGCGAAGGATCACGGCACGAAGAAGCTGGTCGAGGGCGACCGGTCGCTACGCCCCGGGCTCCGCGTGGTCGTGCTGGAGGACGTGGTCACCACCGGCGGATCTACCCTGAAGGCTGTGGAGAAGCTCACCGCGGCGGGGACGATCGTGGTCGGCGTGGTCGCCATCGTCGACCGGCTGGAGGGCGGGCGGGCAGCGATCGAGGCCACCGGTCTGCCGATCGTGGCGCTGACGACGCGCGACGACTTCCGCCCGGGCTGACCGCTATTCTGCGGCGATGCGCTTCACCGCACGCCCCCGGCCCTCCCGACTCTGGCTCGCGCTCTCCGCCGCGGCGCTCCCCTTCGCAACCGCCTGCTCGGGCTGCGACGACGACGACGCCGACGACGGCAGCGGTGGCTCGAGCTCCGCGACCCTGTCGACTTCGAGCGGTGGCGATCAGGGCGGCGGGCCCACCACCTCCATCTCGGTCGGCCCAGGGGACGTCTCCGCCTCCAGCGCCGGGGACCCGTGCGCGAGCGTCGAATGCGACACCGGGACCCGCTGCGAGGTGGAGGGCGGCGAGGCGGAGTGTGTCGCCATCACCTGCGAGGAGGCGGACTGCGGCGCCACCGAGGAGTGCGTGGAGCAGGCGAGCGGGGGCAACGTCTGCGTCGACATCTCGTGCGAGGACGACGTCGACTGCCCCATCGATCGCCACTGCGACGGGGACGTGTGCGTCGACGACACGTGCGCCTCTGGCGAGGCGCACTGCGACGGGGAGGAAGTCGTCGCCTGCGCCGAGAACGGCAGCGCGGAGACGCCAAAGTTCACCTGCGGCAGCGACGCCTACTTCGAGAGCTCCTGCACCGAGGACGAGAGCGCCGCGTTCTGTCCCTGTCAGGACGACTGGGACTGCCCCGAGTTCACGGTCTGCGACGTCGGCCAGTGCGTGGGGACCGGCGTGGCGCCGACCTGCCAGCTGCCGCCCCTGCCCTTCGACGATCTGCTGCCGGCGCCGGAGATCGTGTGGGGCGGCGTGAGCGTCGCGGCACCGTTCGCGGTCGACAGCCCCTACGAACGCTCGTCCCAGGTCGTCATGACACCGGCCGTCATCAACCTCGACGACGACAACGGCGACGGCCTCATCAACGAGCGCGACTTCCCCGAGATCCTCTTCGTCACCTTCTGCAACAGCGATTTCACGACCAACGGCGTCCTGCGCGCCATCCACGGCGGCGGCCCCGCCAAGGGCCAGGACTACTTCGCCTCCTGCGGCGCCGAGGTCTGGCACGAGGGCGACCCGATGCCGGCCACCTGCGCCTCGGTCGCTGCGAACGACTGCGCCTCGGCGAGCATCAACTCGACGGCGAGCCTCGCCGCCGGCGATCTGGACGGCGACGGCATCCCCGAGATCGTCACCATCGGCGAGGGCCGGCAGCTCCAGATCCACGGAAGCGACGGCAGCATCGAGTCCACGAGCGCGGCGAACCTGGTGCCCGCGGGCAACCCGGGGCCGACCATCGCCAACATCGACGCGTCGGGCTTCGCCGAGATCGTCGTGGGGCGCGTGGTCTTCACGCTGAAGGCCGACGCCGACGGCAAGCTGTCGGTGCTCGACGTCTTCAACGGCAACCAGGCGCAGGGCAGCAACGGCCAGGGCCCGGTGTCGTGCCTGGCCGACATCCTCGGAGACGAGCGGCAGGAGCTGGTCGCCGGCGCGACCGCGTACCTCTTCCCTCGACCGCCTGCAGGGGCCGTCAGCCGGGCCGACTGCGTCGCCAACCCGCCGCAGACCCCCGAGGAGACCGCGTTCTGCAACGGTCAGCTGGTCGTCCAGTGGGACACGGCGGTGGGGGGCAGCAACGACGTGGAGGGCTTCTGCGCCGTCGCGGACGTGTTCGGCGCGACCGTCGGCATGGCCCCCGGCCCCGACAACCCGCTCGACGGCGAGCCGGAGGTGATCCTGATCTCCGCCGGTCGCGTACTGGTCCTCGCCGGCGAGACCGGCGCGCTCCTGCAGAACGTGAACCTCGGCGAGGCCAACGGCGGCGCGCCGAACGTCGACGACTTCGACGGGGACGGCTTCCCCGAGGTCGGCACCGCGTTCGAGTACTCGTACAAGGTGGTCGATTTTCAGGAGCCCTCGGCGGCGTGCCCGGCCTGGCCGGACGTGCTGGACGACGACGTGTCGCTGGAAGGCCCGCAGACCAACCCCGACCGGATTCCGCCGGACGTCGAC
>JBKJLX010000799.1:0-17930 GCA_046596645.1 Polyangiaceae bacterium | reverse complement strand
TCAGCGGGATCAGCACGCAGGAGCCGACCTGGCAGAAGCCGCCGCTGCAGGGGACGCCGTCGAGCGGGGCGCAAGTGCCGTCGGTCGCCGCGCCGAGCGCCGTCGTGCAGACGTCGCACTCGCTGTCGCAGGCGGTGTTGCAGCACACCCCCTCGACGCAGCTGTTGCTGAGACACTCCGAGGGCGCGGTGCAGTCGGCGCCGTCGGGCAGGGACTGGATGCACATCGGGCCTTGGCAGATGCCCCCGGTGCAGGCCTGGCCGTCCCTCGTCTCGCAGAGCCCGTCGAGCACCGCCCCCGCGGCGACGCTGCAGACGTTGCACTCGCCGAGGCACTCGAAGTTGCAGCAGACGCTGTCGACGCAGAAGGTGCTCGCACACTCCGACCCGTCGGCGCACGAGTCGCCAACCACGCCGAGCGACTGGTACCGCTCGGAGGTGTTGACGGCGTTGCCGAAGCTGTTCACCCCGCCGGCGACGAGCACCTCGCCGGTCGGCAGGAGCGTCGCGGTGTGGTCGGCGCGCTCCCCCAGCATGTCCTGGTCGAGCAGGAACGTGCCGGTGACCGGGTCGTACACCTCGACGGTCGGCGTCACCGTGCCGGACTGACCGCCCCCCGGCCTGCCGCCGGTGATGAGCACCTGCTCGTATTCGAGCACGGTCGCCGTGTGCAGCGTGCGGCCGACGGCGAGCGTGTCGGTGACGTCGGTCCAGACGTCATCCCCCACGCCCGGCCCCCCCGGATCGAAGATCTCCGCCGAGGTCCCGGCGGGAGGCTCGCCGCCGATCACCAGCACGCGCCCGTCCTGGAGCAGCGTCGCGGTGTGGTTGGCCCGCGGCTGACCCATGGGGGCGGTCAGCGTGAAGCTGAGGTCCGAGGGGTCGAAGATCTCGGCGATGTCGAGCAGACCGGGATCGAGGTTCCGACCGCCCGCGAGCAGGACCGTCCCGTCCCAGAGCAGGGTCGCGGTGTGGTCCTGGCGCGGGACGGACGCGTCGAGGGGCGTGGTCGTCCAGGTGTCCTGCGCCGCGTTGTAGACCTCTCCAGCGGCGCTGCTGCTGTGCCCGAAGACGAAGATCTGGGCGCTGCTCAGCATCGTCGCGGTGTGCCCGGTCCGGGGGAGGCTCATCGGCGTCACGGTGCTCCACGTGCCGCTGTCGAAGCGCCGGACGGCGCTGGTCTCCTCGGTTTCGAAGCCGCCGATGGCGATCACGGTGCCGGTGACGAGCGCCACCGACGCGTGGCCGCGGACCGGGACCGGCATCGACGCCGTGAAGGTCCAGGCGTCGAGGTCGACGTCGTAGATCTCGGCCGTGGCGGTGTTGATCTCGGTGTCGCGCCCCCCGGCGACCAGGACGTCGCCGTTGAAGAGTCGGGTGGCGGTGTGCTGGTAGCGACCGACCTGCATCGTATCGGCCGGCAACCATTCAGGGTCGATCAGGAGCCGCTCGTGGTCGGCGTCGGCGTACAGGGCGATGCGTTCACCCTCGGCCTCGAGCCGCAGCGCGACCTTCCTCCCCCCGTCGCCGTAGGCGACCGGCGCCGTGACGCGGAGCATGGCGCGACCGTCCTCGCCGATGACGAGCACCGCCGCGTGGGAGCGCTCGACCCGTGCCCCGGCGACGGTCCAGCTCGCGACCGGCCGGTCGCGAACCACGGCATCGGCGTCGAGGTGCAGCCATTCCTCCACGCCTCCGTCGACGGGCGTCCAGAACGAGGCGCCGCCGCTCCGCGCGTAGGCCACCGCGGAGTCCGAGGCGGACGCGGGCCCGCTCGCGCCGTCCTCGCGGACGAGCACGGTGCGCCCGTCGGGCCATGTGAAGCGCACGTCGCCGTCCCCCTCGGCGGGGAGCGCGACCTCGAGACCGCGCACCGTCTTCAGGGCGAACCCACCGGCGGGCAGCGCGGCGAAGCCGGAGGGGCCGTCGAGGACCTCCGTCGCGTGCTGCGGAAACGCGTGGCGGAGGTGCGCCGCCTCGCCGGAGGTGGGCTCCGCGCCCTCGCAGCCGACGAAGCCGAACATCGCCCCGGCGGAGGCGACCAGCACCACGAGCGACACACCGCGCGAACGAACCATGAGACTGCTCCCGTCGCGGACCGCGCCCCGCAGGTGCGGGGGTCCACGGTGCCACGTTACGCGAGTCACGCGTGGGCCGGGAGCGCAAAGCCTGCACGCTACCGCGCATCGGGTGAATGACTTCCAGGCGGATGGCTCACTCCTCGGCCATCACTCATCGGCCATCACTCATCGGCCATCACTCCTCGGCCGTCACTCCTCGACCTCCCGCTCCTCGAGGTCGACGTCGGCCTCATCCATCTCGGTGTCCTTCAGGTTCTTGTCGAAGCTGGTCGCCTTGAAGAGGGCCATCGAACCCTTGCGGCCGATCTCCACCAGGCGCCCCTCGGAGACTGCCTTCTTGTGGTTCTTGCCGCGGTCGCTCTTCAGCTCCTTCTCGTCGACGAAGACGTACTCGGTCCGCTTCTGGCCGTAGAAGTAGGCGTGGCGTCGGCCGCTGGCGTGCGGGCCCAGCTTGTTGGAGACGCCGACGCTCGCCCCCGGCGGGATCTGCCCGACCATCTCCTTGATCCAGGCGTGGGTCTCGCGCTGATCGTCGCTCAGGCTCCGCGCGACCTTGTAGAAGCCGCCGCGGAACGCGTCGTTGGGCAAGAGACCGCCGAACTTCCACGACACTGCGCCGGAGGCGACGACCATCGCCAACAGGAGGCCGACCTTCAGGCGGCGGCCGTCGATGCCGAGCGAGGCCGCGGCGCCCGACTCCGCCGCACGGCGCAGCGCGATGGGCGCGATGGAGAACGCGAAGGGCAGGATCGCCGCCGTGTACTGGAAGTGGGTCGAGTACACGGCGGTACGCGACGCGAGGAGCGTGAACAGCATGCCGTAGAGGAGCAGCACGCGATCGCGCCGGGCGAAGAACGGCAGCATCGCCAGCGGCAGGAACACCGTGACCACGAAGAGGACCTTCTCCTCGCTGAGCACGTGGTTCAGCACGAACACCGGGTTCGTGAAGAGCGAGAGGATGAGCCCTCCGGTCCCCTTCTTGTTGGGGATGAGATCGACGTAGTAGTAGGCGAACGAGTACGCCTCCTTGCCGCTCATCAGCAGGCCGGCGCTGGTCATGAAGAAGGCCTTCACGATCCCGAAGTAGAGTGCGCTGCCGAGGATGGTGAGGAGCCCTGCGCGACGCTCGGCGCGCTCGCTGTGGAGCAGCCCCCACAGGCCGACGCCCAGCATCATCAGCGCCACGTCCTCGCGCACCAGGAGAGCGATGAAGACGGCCACCGCGTAGCGCTTCCAGGCGCGGACCTGGAACAGGTGCAGCACCCAGAGCATGGGCACCGTCGCCAGCGTGAGCGAGTGGAACTCGTACATGTTGGCGCCGTGCAGCGCCGGGTGGAGCGCGTAGCAGAGGGCGATGGCCAGGCCGCCCCAGCGCGAGCCGAGCTGGTTTCGCCCGATCAAATACGCCGGGATGACGCCCGACCCGCACCAGACGCTCTGCAGCACCAGCAGGAACTCGGAGCCCGGCTTCAGCAGGTACAGCGGCGACATCAACACCAGGATGGGGTCGAAGTGCGCCGAGCCGTGGTAGCCGGCCTTGATGAACGAGCAGCCCAGCGGCCGCCCGTGGGCCGACTGCCAGAAGATGTTGTCGTAGTAGCCGAGGTCGGTGGTGCGGGTGACGAGGGCGTGGTGGTTGGTCACCGCCAGGTCGGAGAAGAACCACGCGTAGCCGACCCACAGGCCGAGCACGGCGACCCACGTCAGCACGTCGGCGGTGAGGATGAGGCGCGTACGCCGCCCGTCCACCTCGTCCTCCCGGCGAGAAGGGAGGAGCGAGCCGGGGCGCGTCGCCCGGTAGGCCGCCCAGCCCGCGGCGAGGCCGGCGAGCGCGCAGAAGACCAGCGCCATCTTCGGCTGCGACTTCTCGATGCCCCTCTTGGTCAGGGCGAGGAGGGGCGGCGCCGCCAATGCGAAGGCCGCCCAGGAGGAGACGCGGCGGACGCCGGCGACCAGGGACCAGCGCTTCTCCAGCACGCGCCCGAGGACGATGGCGATCGCGCTCGCCACCCCGATCGCGGCGAAGGCACCGGCGACGAAGGTGAGCGCGACCAGCTGATCGTCGTGGGGGACCTTGTTGCTGTCGAACCAGGGGACGCGCTTGGCGCGCTCGAGGCCGAACCAGATCGCCGAGCCCGCCGCGAGGGCGGCGAGGATCGGCCACAGCAGCCAGGAGAAGCCGGCCGTCGCGAGGCGCGCCGCGGAGGCGGCGGTCTGATCCACGGCGCGCCCGAAGGCGTCGCCGAGGCGCGCTGCCAGGCCTCGTTTCGGCTCCGCCATGGGGCCTCGCCTCCGCTCAGGCCGCGCCGCGCGGCGCGCAGAGCGAGAGCAGCCAGGGGTAGGAGGTCGTCAGCTCGAGGACGTCGAACCGCGCCTCCAGCATCTTCCGGAAGGACCCCTTGCCCCAGTGGTTGACGTGCTCCGGATCGTTGCCGAAGCGCTTGACGTTCTTCGCCCGCGCCAGGTTGGAGAGCATGAAGAGCGGCTCGTGGGGGACGGTCAGGATGAGGCGCTTGGCGCCCAGGCCGGCCAGCTGCTCGAGGCCCTTCTGCGGGTCCGGCAGGTGCTCCAGCACCTGGCAGCACAGCACCAGATCGTAGGGAGGCTTCAGGCTGGTCAGATCGTAGATGCTGCCCTGGTGGGCCTCGACCCGCGAGAACTTCTGGCGAAGCTTCGCCACGTCGCTCTCGGCGAGATCGATGCCGGTGAACGACTTCTCCGGGAAGCGCTCGGAGAGCCAGCCGGAGAGGAACCCCTCGCCCACCCCCACCTCGAGCACGCGCGAGACCGGGTTCGCCGCGACGAACAGGGCGTGGAGCTGCGCGACGTAGCGGCGGATGAGCGCCCGCTGAACGGGGTTCTGGTTCCGGTACTTGGGGGTCTCGAACCGGTCGAAGTAGGTGTCGGGGAGCACGCCGCACGGGGGGATAGCATCGACGGCCTCCGGGCAGGAAGGTTCGCGTCGCGGTAGGCTCTGCGGGTGCGGTCCTCGCTCCTCGCCGTGATGTTGCTGGGCAGCGGGTGCAGCCTCCTCTCGCTCGATGTCCCCGACGCCGGGTCCGGCGGCGGCGGACCGCTCACGGTCGGGGGCGGCGGGGGCGAGGCCTCCTCGACCGCCGGCCCCTTCACGTCCAGCGACGTCGGCTCGACGGGGACCGGCCATGGTGGCGGGGGCGACGGCCCGGGACAGGGCGGCGCTTCCACGACGGTCACCGGCGGCAGCGGCGGGGCGGGCGGCGGTGGCGCGGGAGGCGGCGTCTGCGGCGGTCCCAGCCCGCTCGCCGACGACTTCTCCGATGCCGCGCGGACCGACGGTTTCTGGACGGACGACGACGACGGCGACGCCATCCGCATCGCCGGCGAGCTCACGCTCGCGCCGCCGGCGGACGGCAGCAACGAGTGGGTGTCGTTCTACTCGCGCCACAAGCACGGCTTCCGAGGAGACGGGTTCTCGGCGCGCATCCTCGAGGTGATGAACCCCGACGTGGAGGCGGCCAACGCGTCGATGCTGGTCTTCGACGGGGCCTCCGGCGACTTCGCGGGGATCCGCGTCTCCCGGGGCGAGATCCGTCTCGTCACCTGGCTCGACGGCACCTTCGACGTGACAGCGGAGCGGCCCTACGATCCGGAAGCGATGCTCCACTGGCGCCTCCGCCACGACGAGACCGCGCTGCTCGCCGAGACGTCGCCCGACGGCGCCGACTGGACGCAGCTCGGCCGCCTCGACGAGAGCCTGCTCTTCGACCTCGACCTCGTGCAGATCGGCTTTCTGGCGCGGCTGGAGGAGGCGGCCGCCGACCCCGGTGTCCTGCGCGTCGACGATCTCGTGGGGATGGTCCCGGACGCGCGGCGATGCCCCGCCGGAAGCTTCACCGACGACTTCGAGGACGGCGTGATGTCGCAGGAGTGGGGGCGCGGGGTCATCAACGAGGGCTGCGCTCCGGTCGAAGACGGCGCGCTGCGCTTCCCGTTCGTGCCCGAGAGCACCGATTACTGCTCCTACCGCACCGCGCGCCTCTACGACCTGCGCGGCGAGGGCCTGCTGGTCCGGCTGACCTCCCAGCCGCCGGTGGACGTCGGCACCGAGGGCTACCTCGAGATCCGCGACGCCCGCGGCGAGGGCGTCCTGATCATCGTGGACGGCGAGACCATCTTCGCCCAGCGGCAGCCCGGCAGCGTCGGTCTCGGATCGGAGGACTACCAGGTGGCGGATTCGCCCTGGTGGCGCGTCCGCGACGAGGAGGGCGTCATCCACTGCGAGATCTCGGTGGACGGTCGGCAGTGGCACACGATCGGTCAGGGCGCAGTCTGGTTCGACTCCAGCGCGGTCGAGATCGGCCTCGTCGCCGGCACCTATGCCAGCTCGCCCGACCCTGGCGTCGTGGCCTTCGACGACTACAACCTGCCGCCCTGATCGCCGCTGCTGCCGCGCTGCACCCGTCGTGGTAGCCCGGGCGCGCGATGATGACCGACGGAACGCCTCCCGCCCGTGCGGGCTCTTCGCCCTCTTCCTCTCACCATCACTCCGACCACGACTCCGAGTTCGAGCGCCGCGAGCGGGAGCGCCTGGCCCGCAAGGTCGCCGCGCTCGACGCACTGGCGCCGCTCCGCCTCCAGCGCGAGGCCGCGCGCCGCTACTACGGCCAGCAGGTGCAGCGCCTGGTGGGGACGCTCGTCCCCTCCGGCAGCCGCGTGCTCGAGGTCGGCTGCGGACTGGGCGACCTCCTGGAGAGCCTGCAGGGGGCCAGGAGCCGCGTCGGCGTCGACGTCTCCCCGCGCATGATCGAGCTGGCGAAGGAGCGGCACCCGGAGCTCGACCTCCGCGTCGCCGACGTCGAGCGCGATCCCCTTCCCCAGGGTCCGTTCGACGTCATCGTCCTCAGCGAGGTCGTCGGCCTCCTCGACGACGTGCAGCGCGGTCTGGAGCGCCTCCACGAGGTGCTGGCCCCGGGGGGCCGCCTGGTCGTCACCTATTACAATTTCCTCTGGGAGCCGATCCTCAAGCTGGCGGACGCGGTCGGCCTGCGCACGCCCTGGCCGGAGCAGAACTGGCTCAGCATGCAGGACATCGAGAACCTCCTCGAGCTCGCCGACTTCGAGGTGGTGCGGCGGGGGACCGACGTGCTCCTCCCCGCGTACGTGCCCGGTGTGTCCGAGGTGGCGAACCGCGTCGCCGGCAAGCTCCCCGGCATCCAGGAGGCGGCGCTGGTCAGCTATTTCGTCGCGCGCGCCATGCCGGTGACCATGCCGGAGAAGCTCCCCGGCGTGACCGTGGTGTGCCCGACCCGGAACGAGAAGGGGAACATCCGCGAGGCGGTGGCGAGGACGCCGCTCATGGGGCCCGCGACCGAGCTGCTCTTCGTCGACGGCAACTCGACGGACGGCACCGTCGAGGAGATCGAGGCGGTACAGCGCGAGTACCGCGGCCCGCTCACGATCCGCGTGCTGAAGCAGGACGGGAAGGGCAAGGGCGACGCCGTCTTCAAGGGGTTCGACAACGCCACCTACGACGTGCTGATGATCCTCGACAGCGACCTCACCGCGCCGCCGGAGGACCTGCCGAAGTTCTACCGCGCACTGGTCACCGGCAAGGGCGAGTTCATCAACGGCGTACGTCTCGTCTACCCGATGGAGGGTGAGGCGATGCGGTTCCTCAACCTGGTCGGCAACAAATTCTTCTCTCTCGCGCTGTCGTGGCTGCTCGAGCAGCCGATCAAGGACTCGCTGTGCGGCACCAAGGTGCTGTCGAAGGACAGCTGGAAGCGGATCCAAGGCCAGCGCAGCTTCTTCGGCGACTTCGACGCCTTTGGCGACTTTGACCTCCTCTTCGGCGCCGCGCGCCTCAACATGAAGATCACCGACCTTCCGGTGAGGTACCGGGCGCGCACCTTCGGCGAGACGAAGATGAACCGCTTCACGCACGGCTGGCACCTGCTGCGCATGACCGCCTTCGGCTTCAAGAAGCTGCGGATGGGGCTCTGAACATGGCCATCCGCACCGAGGACCACCTGGAGGCCGCCTTCGGCAAGGCGGACTCGGCGCACTTCTGGTGGCAGACCGAGGCCCCGTTCGTGGGGGCGAAGGAGCGCGAGCTCTCGCGGGCTGCATTCCTGCCGCTGGGGAAGAAAGTGCTCGACCTGGGCTGCGCCGAGGGGGCGACGCTGGTGCACGTCGACGCTCCGCCGGGCACCGTCGGCCTCGATGTCTTCGAGGACAAGCTGCAGTTCGCCAGGGAGCGTCTCCCGCACGTGGAGTTCGTGAACGGGTCTGCCTACCAGCTCCCCTTCGAGGACGGTCGATTCGACCACGTGCTGGTGCGCGACGTGATCCACCACCTCGACGAGCCGGAGAAGGCGGTCCGCGAGATCAGGCGCGTGCTGGCGCCCGGGGGTCGCGTCGACGTGCTGGAGACCTGCGGGCGCAACCCGCTGGTGATGCTGCACGCGCTGACCAACAAGGCGGAGCGGGGCGAGCTGCGGTCCACGCCCTCGTATCTGCGCGGTCTCTTCGGGGTCTGCTTCCGGGTGGAGATGCTGGAGCAGTTCCAGGCGATGCCCATCCATCGCGTGGTGTTCCACCCGAAAATGGGGCGGCCGTCGCTGGGAGAGGTGCCGCCGGTGCGGGCCCTCGTCGAGGGCTTCGAGCGACTCGCTGGCAAGCTGCTGCCCAGGTCAGTGTGGGCGTACATCCACCTCCGGGGCGTGCGGCCCTAGCTCGGGCGCGCGCGGAACCGCGCGGAACGTGCTCGCGGGCGAGACGCGCAGGGCGCGGCGCCATGGTCGTCGCATGCGCGTCATCCCGGCCACCTGATGCCCTTGCGATCACTACGACATCGCCGACGGCCTGCCGCAGCAGGCGCAGCACGGAGACACCGGAAGGCCCCCCGTTCGCGGGCCCCGGCGCGACCGGGCCCGTGGCACGATGCGGCCATGTCGGCGTCGGGGAGAGGAACGTGAGCGGCCGCTTCGACCTGCTGGAGAAGACCGAGGGCGTGGTCTACGGCGCTTGCGCCGGCATGTGGGTGATGATCCTCTTTGCGGAGCCGACGCTGCAGGACATGAAGGCAGCGCGGCCCGCGCTGCAGGTGATGTCGAGGCGTCACCCCGGGGGCTTCCCCACGCTCACCTGGGTGCTGCCTCAGGCCGGCTATCGCATGGCCAACGACGCTCGGCACACCGCCGCGGAGATCACCAAGGAGTACGTCAAGTCGATCGTCGCCCAGGCGACGCTGATCGAGGGCGGTGGGTTCCAGGCGGCCACCGTCCGCGCGATTGTCGCCGGCCTCGATTTCATGGCCGCGACCCGTGCCGACAAGAAGGTGTTCTCCCACCTCACCGCTGCGGTGGCCTGGTGCCAGCCCCACGTGCGGCCGCGCAGCGAGGGTGGGATCACGCCGCAGATCGTCGCGTCGCTGCTCGAGCTTCAGAGCTCGGTCTCCGCACCGGCCTGAGCGCGGGCCCGCGTCCCGACCACCTCGACCATCACCAGCTGCGGCCGGCAGTTGAAGCGCAGGCGCGGGGCGCTGCCACGCTCCATGCCGGTGCCGCGCGACACGATCAGCGTGCGCCCCCCCGGCAGCGCGGTGACGCCGGCGGCCCAGGCCCTCGGCACGCTCGAGAACGTCAGCAGCGGTCCGATGAACGGCAGGCGGACCTGACCGCCGTGCGTGTGGCCCGCGACCAGGAGGTCCGCCTGGATGTCGCCGGCGGCCAGCTGCCGCTGCGCGACCCCACGCTGCGGCTGCGCCGCCTGCACGTAGTCCCCGGCGAACAGCACGACGTCTGGCTTCTCGGCGAGGGCCGCTTCCAGGGTGGCCTTCTCGTGGTCACCGAAGTCGTCGAACTGGAGGTCGGCGAGAATGGCGATGCGCAGCGTTCCCTCGAGCTTGCTCGACTCCAGGCGAACGCGCGTCGTCTCCAGCCAGCGCGGCTCGACCAAGAACGCGTCGACACCGACGGCGCCCACCGCCAGCGCCAGGACGCCAGCGAGGACCGCGCCGCGGCGCGAGCGCGCCCGGAGGACGGCCGCGCACGCCGCAAGGGCGACGGGCATGTAGGCGAAGACCGCCCAAGCCAGCAGCCGCGCGCGGTGGAAGACGCCAGTCCCCAGCAGGAACGCGAGGGCGAGTGCCACGACCGCGACCGCGAGCGCGACCAGCAGCTCGAAGCGACCCCGGCGCCGCATCCGCCACGGCGCGGCGACGGCGGTCAGCGCCATCAGGACGTGAAAAAGGACGTCAGGGAGGACCCGCAGCATCGGCTGCCATCACACCACGAGCGCGCGTCGGCGACCGCCGCGAGCGTCCTCTCGGCGGCGGTGGAGCGACGTCACCGTTCCGGCGCGCCGGCCGCGGGCAAGGCCAGCGGCTGCGGGCTCGCGACGAGGGCGCTCACCGCCTGGCGGAGGCCGAAGTACGCGAAAGCGTCCTTGGCGAAGGAGACCACGCGGCCGAGGGCGCTCATCCGCTGGTCGGTCACGTACTGCAGGGTGAGCACGGTGCGCTCCTCCCCCGGACCCAGCGGCGTGACCCGGTGCCAGACCTTGTCACCGTGGAACACGACGACGGTCCCCGGATCCGTCGAGACCTCGACGGTGCGTCGGGCCCGGTGCGGCTCGCGCGTGTGCAGCTCGCAGGAGAGGCGCGCCGTCGATCGGTTCACCAGGCCGACCAGCACCGTGTAGCGCGCTCCGCGGTACCATGAAGTGTCGTAGTGGTAGCCGATGCCGTCGCCGGCGCGGTCGTAGTGGTAGACGGCGCAGGCGTGGGGGTCCCAGTCGGGCGCGGGAACGACCGTCGCGTCGGCGACGTCCTCCACCAGGCCGCGTAGCGCGGTCGACTGGAACAAGGAGGCGATGCACGGCGCCCCGCCCCGCAGGAGCGGCCACGCGATGCTGGAGCTGCCCTTGTAGCCGGGTAGCCCCCTTCGCACCGCGGACGCGCGGAGGTGCGTCACGTCCTCCACCAGCGCATCGACCAGGAGCGGCGGGAGGAGGTCGGGCATCACCAGGAACTCGCCCTGCCAGAAGTAGGTGGGCGCGAGCGACCGCCGGCGCGCCTCGCGGACGCTGGCGACGCGGGACGCCTCGGTGGCGCGCGATGCATCGTTCGGAGACGTCATCATGCCCCCGACCCAGCACGACGGGTGCCTTGCGCGCGGGCAGGTGTGTCGAAAAACGGACCGCTACACCGTCTGCTGTCGCCAGAGCCGCGCGCTGATCCGCAGGTGCGTCCACAGCACCACCGGCAGGATGAAGGCGGTCAGGAGGAACATCGGCATCTCCATGATGGAGATCATGCTGCCGCGGTTCACCATCCCCAGGATCACCGCGGCGAGCGGCGAGACCACCGCGTCGACCAGGCCGAGCAGGTTCCAGATGAAGACGGCGAACCACTTCCACCCATCGGAGATGGGGATGGCGAAGAGCCCGATGGGGATCGCGGTCAGTCCCAGCAGGATCCCCGAGATCGCCGCCGGCACCGCCCATGACGGATCGATGCCGGTCCCGCTGTCGATCAGGAACGTCCCGCACAGGATGCGGGACGCGCTGAAGAGCACCAGGATGTCCATGGTCAGGCCGGTCTCCGCCTGCGAGAGCGTGGTGCTGATGATGCTCGCGACGAGCAGCACGATCAGCGGCACGATCATCGCCGCCGCCATCAGCTCGGGGCTCTTGTGCACGAACCCAGACGCTCCGATGAAGACGATCGCCGTGAACCACACGGCGATCGCGATCGCGAGCGCCGTCACGGCGCGCCAGTCCATCATCGCCACGCAGGTTACCGCACGGCGTTCGCCGCCCGCGTCACTTCACGCAGTCGTAGTACCCCCCCTGCCCGTTCCAGCCGCAGCGCTTGCCGGTCCCGCAGGTCATCGATCTCACCTCCCCGCCCTCGCACCAGGAGACCTTCTTGGTTGTGCTGCACTCACCCTGGTAGGTGAGGCCGCCGCAGGGGTCCTCGGGCTCCTCCACCGGGTCGGTGGCGCCGCTGCCCATGTCGCTGCCCGTGGCGCCAGTCTCCCAGGCGGTGACTGTCTGCTGGATCCACGCCGAGACCAGGTCGACCCGTGCCAGCACCTGGGTGCCGCCGCCGGAGCCACTGTTGACGGCGACGATCTGGTGGGTGCCGGCAGCGAACACCGGGCCGCCCGAGTCGCCGCTCTGGATCTTCTCCGCGGTGACGTAGTCGAGGGGGAACCCAGCGTTGCGTCCGTCCTGGACGGTGACCGCGGCGCCGATGAACAGGCTCGACCAGGAGGCCTCGCCGTCGTCGATGCGGCCGACGTTGCGGACCTGGCTCCCCCAGGCGAGGCGCTGGGTGGCGAGCGTGGGGTAGGTGGTCAGCGGGATGTCGCGGTCGAGGAGGATCAGCGCGACGTCGTGCTGCGTCGGGTCGACGAGCTGACCATCGCTGTTCCAGTCGAGGACCGCTGCCGAGGTGGCCTGTGCGGTCACGCCCACGAAGGGCGCCTTCACCAGGAAGCCGTCGTAGCCGTGCACGCAGTGCCCGGCGGTGAGCACCACGCGCGGGCGGATCATCGCGCCCGAGCAGATCGAGCTGAGCTGGCCGTTCTCGGCCATGTCGACCAGCACCGCCTCCGGGTAGCCGGTCGCCGTCTGCCCGCCGAGGATCGACCGGGCGTCCTGCGCCTCGTCGCCCTCCGCCTCTTCGGCGAGGGCCGCGTCGAGCTCGTCCGAGCCCCCGGGCGCGCAGCCAAACAGGAGCGCGGCGCTCGTCGCGAACGCGTGCGCGATGAAGGACGGGCGGCCGGGCGGGCGGAGCATCGAGAGGAGCTTGGTGGTGGACATCGGCGTACCTCCTGGACCCTCCGCCGAAGTGGCGGAGCCGGATGCCGCGGGGACGCGTCAGGCCGGCACCGCGCCATGAGCGAATGCCGTGCCGCCGTGTGCTCGGGCATCGACGCCCTGCCGACCCCGGACGAACCACCTGCGCGGTCGTCGCCCGGCCGCGGCGGGAGGTGGCGGACGTCGCGTGGCGCTGGCGCCCGCCAGGGGGGCCGAGCCTCGCCGCGAGAGGTCAGCCGCGCGAGCGCCGCGGGCGGCTGCTGCGGGGGCCGCTCTCGTCGCCGACCTCGGTGCGGATCGGCAGATCCTCGGGGCGGATGCGCTTCTGGTGCAAATAGGTGAGGAACTCGCCGAGGACGCCGACGCTCACGAACTGCAGACCGACCAGAACCAGGAGCGAGCCGAGGAGGAGCAGCGGACGGTGGCCGATGGCCTCGCCCTGCACCCACAGCACCGAGAGGTAGAGGTTCACCGCCACGCCGACGAGGCCCAGGATCACGCCGAACAGGCCGAACAGGTGCATCGGCCGGCGCGAGTACTTGGTGAGAAAGGCGATGGTGAGGAGATCGAACGACCCGCGCATGATCCGCTCCAGGCCGTAGCGCGAGGTGCCGTGCTTGCGCGCGTGGTGGTGGACGCCCACCTCCGTCACCCGGAATCCCTCCCACGCGGCGAGCGCCGGGATGAAGCGGAACAGGTCGCCGTAGATCGGCACCGTGCGGATGACGTCGCGCGAGTACGCCTTGAACCCGCAGTTCATGTCGTGGAGCTTCACGCCCGTCACCCAGCGCACCGTCCCGTTGAAGATGCGCGTGAGGATGAGGCGGTTGGCGGGGTCGAGGCGCTTGAGCTTCCAGCCGACGACGACGTCGAACCCCTCCTCCACCTTCTCGATGAACTTGGGTAGCTCGGCGGGGTCGTCCTGCAGGTCGGCGTCCATCATGATGACGATGTCGCCTCGCGCGCGGGAGAAGCCGGCGGTCAACCCCATCGCCTTGCCGAAGTTCTTGCGCAGCTTCACCCCGCGAACGTGCGGGCTCGCCTCGGTCAGGCCCTCGATGACCTTCCACGTGTCGTCGGTCGAGCCGTCGTCGACGTAGATGAGCTCATAGTCCTCCTTGCCGTCGAGGGTCGCCGCGATGCGCTCGGTGAGCTCGGGCAGGCTCTCCGACTCGTTGTAGGCGGGGACGACGATGGAGATCCGCGGCCGCTCGCGCGGCAGCTGCGCCGCGACCGGGCTCGCCACCAGCGCGCCCTGCGGGGCGAGCAATTCATCGGACGCCGAGTCGTCGAGGACGCTCGCCGCGGCTTCGTCACGGGCAGGGATCACGGAACGGGCGCACCTTACAACAGGTCGCCTCCCGCGGCCTCACCGTGGAGCACGCGTGCGTCGCTGCAGCGCCCGGGATTCCCCACCCCCGGCCCGGGGAGGCGGGGTATGGACCCGGCGTGAACGGCAAGGACGAGCGAGGGACCCGCGGGGCCCGGCTGCTCCGCGACCACGGCCACCTCGCCGCCCTCGCGGCCCTCTTGCTGGTGGTGCTGCTCTACCGGCTGGCCACGCTGCCGATGATCGAGATGGGCGGGGACGCGGTGAAGGCCTGGTTCAACGCCAAGCAGATCACCCTCTCCATCACCGACCGCTACTGGGTATGGGACCACCACAGCGTCCGCTTCGCGTTCATCGTCCCCGTCTGGCTCAGCCAGGAGATCTTCGGGCTGCGCCCCAGCGTGTACTACGTGGTGCCGCTGGCAGCGGCGCTCGCCCAGGCCGCGCTCCTCTTCGCGATCGGCCGTCGCCTGAACCGGCCGATGGTGGGCTTCCTGGCCGCCCTGGCGGTCCTCCTGTTCCCCCCCAGCGTGCGCAGCTCGCAGCTGCTCGGGGAGGCGCCCTCGGCGGTCTGGTCGCTGGTCGGGCTCTACCTCCTCCTCCGCTACCGCGACGCGACCACGCGGCGCGCCGCATGGCTGGTGGCGATGGCGGTGGCGCTCTACCTGGCGTGGCTCACCAAGGTCACCAACGTGCTGTGGGTCCCAGCGTTCGCGCTCGCGATCGGGATCGTCGGCCGTCGCTGGAAGGACGCCACGCTGTTCTGCGCCGTGCTCTTCGGCCTGTTCTGCGTGGAGACGCTGCTCTACGCCGCGCTCACCGAGCATCGGCTCGGGCAGCTCGATGTCGTCCGCGGGAGCCACCTGCAGGACCGTCGGCTCAAGGCCACCCCGTTGGCCAAGCTGTTCACCCACTTCGCCGGCCAGCAGGCCATCTGGCGGTGGACGCTCGGCGTCTTCTCGGCGGCGACCGTGATCGCGGCCCTGGGGTGGCGCCGGCTCGGGAAGGAGGCCGCGGTGATCGCGCTCCTCCCGGCGAGCTTCCTCCTCCTCCAGAACTTCGCGGTGAAGAGCATCGACCCCCTGGTGCCGGTGCAGCGGTTCCTCTCCCGCTACTTCGTCGCCGCCGTCCCGCTGCTGGCCCTCACCGTCACCCTGGTCGCCGCGCTGCTGCTGGAGAAGGCGGTGACGGCGATCCGGCGGCGGCCGCTCACGGCGCCCGGCTGGGTGTGGCCCGTCATCGGTGCCCTGGCGCTCGTCGGCGTGTGCGGGCTGGCCGCGAAGAAGTACCCCGGCGAGGCGAAGCACCCCCTCGCGCTGCTCGCCCGATACGACGCGGAGGGCAACCGCGCCTTCAACCGCGGGATGCCCCTGATCGCCCTGCGCACCGCAAAGAACGCCGACTTCTTCCTCAAGGTCCTCTGGACCGGCATGCGCAGCAGGAAGGTCGAGCCCAAGCTCCTCAAGATCGAGAAGGGCAAGCTCGGGCGGGAGAAGGTCTCGCTGGTGGTCCACCCCGACCACCGCAAGGGCCTCGGCAAGAAGGCCCAGGGCGTCATCGACGCGTCCACCGACAAGAAGGTCATCCTCGCCACCAACAACACCATCTCCGGCAAGGAGAGCGGCAGCGCGTTCGAGATGAAGATCACCGAGCTCAAGAAGAAGAAATGATCGGCGAATTGCGCGCCGCCGAGCGTCAGCGCGACAGCGGCGCCTCGCCCAGGTTGCCACGCATGCTCCGCTGCAGCGTGCCGCGCAGGCGCGCCCGCGTCTCCGCCTCGTCCGGGCGGTCCTTGATGTCGACCTTCTCCCCGGCGTCGTCCGCGGTGTCGTAGAGCGCCTCGCTGCCGCTGACCGCGTCGGTGAAGAGCGCGCGGCTGCCCACGCGCACCGACCGGCGAAGGAAGAGGCCCTGCGACTCCTTCTGGCTGATCACCGAGCAGAACACCGGACGATCCTCGGGGACCGCCGACGGCTCGAAGGCGGGCACCAGCAGGCTCTGACCGTCGAGCTCGGCGCGGTCGTCCTCGCCCAGGGTGTCGAGCAGGGTCGGCAGCACGTCGACCATCGCCACCCGCCCCTTCACCCGCGCGCCCTTCACCCGAGGGATCTTGATCAGCAGCGGCACCCGCGTGCTCTCCCCGTGGCAGGTGCGGGCGTGGTTCTTCCCGTCGTGCTCGTCGAACTCCTCGCCGTGGTCGGAGTTGTAGACGAACACCGTGTTCTTCCACACCTCGCGGTAGCGCAGGTAATCGACGAGGAAGCCGGTGGCGCGGTCGGCGAACGCGATCTCGGCCTCGTAGCGCTGCCGCGGCTTGTCGCCGAAGTCGGCCCCGTACTCGGGGCGCGAGTCGTACGGCGCGTGCGGGTTGTGCATGTAGACGACCAGGGCGAAGGGCTTGCCGCCCTTCTCGCCGAGCGCGTCGTCGCGCTCGAGCCAGTCGATGGCGCGCGTCACCGCGACCATGGAGCTTCGGTCCTGCCAGGGGTCGCGCTTGCCGTCGAGCCAGATGCTGAGCGTGTCCTGGAAGCCCTGGGTGAGCCCGGACAGCTTGTTGGCGAGGTAGCCGTCGACGACGATCGCGCTGCGGTACCCGCGGGGGAGGCGCTCGGCGATGGTGCGGTGGGCGCTGCCCAGCTGCAACCGCTCGCCGTCGTGCTCCCACGCGATCGACGCCGGGTCTCGCCCCGCCAGCATGCTGGGGATCGACAGCATGGTCGCCGACGACTGGCTGTACGCGTTCTCGAACACCAGGGCGTCGGGCGCCAGGCTCTCCAGGAATGGAGTCGTCGGTCGCTTGTGGCCGAGGAGGCTGGTCGCGTCGGCGCGGACGGCGTCGACGATCACCCACACCAGGTTGCGCCGGGTCGGGTACACCCCGGAGGCGTCGATCGCCCCGCGCGGCGTCACCGCCAGGTCGACGGCGGCGTCCGACGGGTCGGCGTCGGAGCCGGAGCAGTCCTCGTCGACGCCGTTGCCGGGGACGTCGCGTGCCAGTGGGTGGCGCGCGCCGTCGAGCGCCGCGCAGTCGCGACCGCCGAAGAGGCTCGAGGCACGGTCGCGGTCGACATCGGTGACCGCGCGGAGGCCGGAGGCGCCGAGCCGGGGAATGACCGTGGCCTCCATCCGCTCCGCGACGGTGGTGGTGGCGAGGCCGCGATGGGCGGCCACCACCGCCGCCGTCAGCAGGGCGACGCCCACCACCGGCACGAGGCGCCGCTGGTCGAGCCGCGCCCGCGCCACCAGGGGAGCGGTGGCGATCTGCAGCACCGCGACGAGTACCGCCGCGGGCAGCACCGCGAAGGCCACCAGCGAGCGGGGCGCCGCGAGCACCGCCAGCGCGCACACCGACCCCAGCGGGACCGCGACCCACAGGGCGAAGCGCGCCCACCCGGGGTGCGGCCAGGGCAACGGCCTCCGCGCGTCGAGCCGCCGCAGGATCGGGCGCGCGACCAGGAACGTGATCAGCCCGTCGACCGCGCCCACCACCGCCGCCACCGCCGCCAGCGCGACCGTCAGCTGAAGACGCAGCGTCGCCTCCTCCACGCTGGCCAGCCGGGGCAGCATCACCGCGAAGCCGACCACGAACGTCGAGAAGGCGCCGAGCGCCGCCGCGATCGAGGCGAGGAAGTCGATCACCGGTCCGCGGGGGACCGCGGGGTCGGGAGAGGTGCGGCACGTCCACCACGCACCCAGCTTGGTGCGCCGGTCGAT
>JBKJLX010000773.1:0-2867 GCA_046596645.1 Polyangiaceae bacterium | reverse complement strand
CCCTTCCCCACCACCTCGGAGACGCCGGTCCCCGTTCCGGCCCCGCCGCTGCCCGCGGTCCCCGGCGAGTGAGACAGGCGTGCGCGTCTGCTCGCCCCGAGCGCCAGCGCATCTTCTGCACCGTCAGGTGCGGCGACTTGAAGCCAAATCCGCTGAAAAACCAGGGAATGCGGGTTGAGGCTCCCCCCGCGCCGAGCTACGGTCTGGATCCGCATGGACTCGCCCAGCGTCCCCCGGAGAGAGGCCCTTCGCCGCCTCGGCGCGGCCGGGCTCGTCCTGGGAACGGCCGGCGCGGTGGGCCGGCTGGCCTACGACCGCGGCGGCATGGAGGTCGCGAAGAGCGACGGCGCAAGGCAGACGCGCGACTACCGGGAGCCGAACCCGCCCGGCGACTTGCCGCAGATGGTGATCGCGCGCGGCGCGCCCCCTCTCCGGGAGGGCGGCGCCACCCTGGACGAGCCGGCCCTCGCCCCCGCGGTCCTGGTGAATCGCGCCATCGAGGCCATGGGGGGCATGAAGCGGTTCATCTCCAACCGCGACGTGGTGGTGGTGAAGCCCAACATCGGCTGGGATCGGACGCCCGCCCACGCCGCGAACTCCAACCCCCAGGTCATCGCCGAGGTGGTGCGCCTCGCCTACGACGCCGGCGCGAAGACGGTGATCGTCACCGACGCCTCCTGCAACGAGCCCGGCCGCTGCTTCCAGCGGAGCGGCATCTGGAAGGCGGCGTACGACGCTGGCGCCGAGGTCGTGCTCCCCAGCGAGCACCGCTTCCGCGAGATGCGCCTCGGCGGCGAGGTGCTGGACGAGTGGCCCGTCTACAAGGCGCTGGTCGAGGCCGACAAGGTGATCAACGTCCCCGTGGCCAAGCACCACAACCTGTCGAAATACACGGGGGCGATGAAGAACTGGTACGGCGCCATCGGCGGCCGTCGGAACCGCCTGCACCAGAACATCGACACGTCGATCGCGGATCTCGCGACCTTCATGCAGCCGACGCTGACCGTGATCGACGCGGTGCGGATCCTGATGCGCAACGGCCCCCAGGGCGGCAACGTCGCCGACGCGCGGGACATGCACACCATCTGCGCGTCGATCGATCAGGTCGCGGCGGACGCGTGGGGCTGCACGCTCATCGGCCGCACCGCGGACGAGATCCCCTACCTCGCCATGGGCGAGTCGCGCGGCCTCGGCACGCGGGACTGGCGCTCCCTGCGTGTCCGGGAAATCTAGGCGTCGCGGAGACCGGACCTCACCCGCCATGCTGTTCCTGGTGTCCTCGTTCCGTTCTCTCGCGGCGCGTGCGGGCAAGCGCATCGGCATCGGCGGGCCGCCGGCGAAGCGCGCGGGCTCGGGCCGACCCGCGCGGCCGGTCATCCGCCGGCTGGTTTGGGCGCGCCGCTTCGCGCAGACGTTCTTCTTCGCCCTCTTCACCTGGTTCCTGTTCGAGACGACCTTCCGCGGGTCGTTCGCCTCCAGCGAGGAAGCGGTGCGTCTCCCCTACCCGGTCGAGGCGTTCCTCCTCGCCGACCCGTTCCTGGGTGCGATCACGCTGCTGTCCACCCACGCCGTGTACCGGGGCATGGCGTGGGGGATCGGCGTCCTCGCCCTCACGCTGATCTTCGGGCGCGTGTTCTGCGGGTGGATCTGCCCCTTCGGGACGCTGCACCACTTCGTCGCCTGGCTCTTCCCCTCTCGCTACGGCAAGGGAAACAAGCGCGTCGAGTCGAACAAGACGTACGCCGGCCGACAGCGCGTGAAGTACTACCTGATGGTCGGCTTCCACGCGGCGGCCGCGACCGGCAGCGTCATCGGCGGGCTGCTCGACCCGATCTGCGTCGCGGTTCGCGCCATCGGCCTCGGCGTCATCCCGGCGGCGCAGTACGTCGCCGGCGTGGGGAGCGACGCCGCCGCCGCCTCCAACGTGCGCGTCCTGCAGCAGGCGAGCGACGCCGCGCAGGACGTGCTCACGCAGACGGTGTGGCAGCCCAAGCAGGTCTACTTCCACCAGACCTGGCTCATCGTGGTGCTGCTCTTCGGCATCCTCTTCATGAACCGCTTCGTGCCGCGGTTCTGGTGCCGGGTGCTGTGCCCGCTGGGCGCCTTCCTCGGGGTGTTCTCGCGCTTCGCCCTCTTCGGGATGGAGAAGGACCACGCGAAATGCACTGATTGCAACCTGTGCCTCGTCCACTGCCAGGGGGCGGACAGCCCGCAGGGCGGCGTGAAGCACCGGCAGGACGAGTGCCACATGTGCCTCAACTGCGAGACCGCCTGCCCGGAGGACGTGATCAAGTTCCGCTTCCTCCCCGCGCGCTGGGGCACCACCCAGAAGCCGGACTTGGTGCGCCGCACCACGCTGCTCACCGCCGCCTCGGGCGCCATCGCCATCCCCGCGCTGCGCATCGCCGACGTCATCGACGCCAACTACGACGCCAAGGTGATCCGCCCGCCCGGCGCGGTGGAGGAGCGCGAGTTCCTGGAGCGCTGCATCCGCTGCGCGGAGTGCATGAAGGTGTGCCCCAACAACGCCCTTCACCCGGCGTTCTTCGAGGCAGGCGTGGAGGGACTGTGGACGCCGATCCTGATTCCTCGCATCGGCTACTGCGAGCACTCCTGCGTGCTGTGCGGCGACGTCTGTCCGACCGGCGCCATCCAGAAGATCACCGAGGCGCAGAAGCAGGGAATCGGCCAGAAGCCCATCTCGATCGGGACCGCATTCTACGACCTCGGCCGCTGCCTTCCGTGGTCGATGGGCGTGCCCTGCATCGTGTGCGAGGAGTTCTGCCCGACCTCACCCAAGGCCATCTGGATCGAGGAGGCCGACGTCCCCAAGCGGTCGCAGACGCCGGGCCCCGACGGCAAGGAGC
>JBKJLX010000553.1:0-4198 GCA_046596645.1 Polyangiaceae bacterium | reverse complement strand
GAGCGTGGCGCGAGACTCGCCGAGCGCCGCCTCGCCACGCTCGATGAGGGCTGCAGCGGCGATGCGCACGGCCTCTCCCCACACCTCGCTGCCCGGCGGGACGAGCTGCTGTGCCTCGTCGGCGGCGCGCACGGCGTCGTCGAGTCGGCCGAGCGGCTGGTGGACCAGCGCCGAGGCGACGAGCAGCTCGGCGCGCACCAGGCCCTCGACGCCGCAGGCGAGGCCGCGCTCGGCGAGCTCGAGGGCGGTGAGGAGCTGGGCCCCGCCCGTCATCGCCTGGCGCGTGGCGCGGGCGTAGAGGCGGCCTGCGCGCTGGCGATCGCCGCCAAGCTCCGCGTGGCGGGCGATGACGCCGAGGTCGACGTCGCCCACCGACTCCAGCCATGCGGCGGCGGACAGGTGCAGAGACGGCCGATCCTCGTCGAGGATCGACGCGTAAGCGGCCTCGCGGACCATCACCTGGCGGAAGACCCACTCGTGATCGCCGGCGACACGCGAGCCGTCCTGCCGTGTCACCAGCTCGGCCTGCTCCAGCTCGGCCAGCTCGCCGTCCACGGCGCGGCCTAGGAGCGCGGCGACGCCACCGGTCCAGAAGATCTGCCCGAAGACGGAGGCGGCGCGCATCACCTCACGCGCGCCCTGCGAGCGGCGGTCGAGGCGCGTCTGCACCAGGGCCTGCACCGACAGCGGCAGCTCCTCGCGGCCCTCGGCGGCGGCGCGGACCAGCTCCTCCAGGAAGAGGGCATTGCCGCCGGCGCGCTCCACGATCGACGCGCGGAGCTGGGCCGTCGCGTGCGGCAGCGCGCCGCTCACCAGCCGCTCCGACGCGGTGGGGGACAGCGGCGCCAGCGCGAGGCGCGTGACCGGGGCGGTGGGGCCGTGGCCCCCGGAGTCCTTCTTCGCCCACAGCTGCGGCAGCCGATGTTCGAGCTCCGGCCGCGCGAAGACCAGCGCGCCGAACTTCAGATCCTTCGCCGCAAGCAGCGAGTCGATGAGGTCGAGCGTGGTGTCGTCCGCCCACTGCGCGTCCTCCAGGACGATCACCTGCGGCATGATGTCGGCCTGGGAGCGGATGAACGCCTCCAGCGCCATGCGCATGCGCGCCTGCATGACGGAGGTGTTGCCGCGAGCGGCGCGGAGCGATTCGTCGCCCTCGTCGGGAAAGGCGACGCCCACCAGCTCGCCGAGGAAGCCGGCGAGGAAGCGCACCGGGCGCGGCAGCCGCAGGTTCAGGTAGGTCTTCACCTTCTGCACCTGCGACTCCGGCGCCTCGCCGTCGTGGACACCCATGCGCAGGCGGAAGGCGCGGCCGAGGCTGGAGAGGCTCGAGCCCTGGCTCATGGGGTCGCCGCGGCAGACCGTCACCTCGGCGGGGCTCGTCTCCAGCCGGGCGACGACCTCCGCGCGGAGGCGGCTCTTCCCGACGCCCGCGGGGCCGGTCACGATCGCCGCGCGCGGGGTGCCCTCGTCCACCAGCTCCTTGAAGACGCCGAGGAGGAGGGCGATCTCCTTGTCGCGGCCAATGGTCGGCGTCGGACGCCCGAGAAGGAGGCGCGCCCCGAAGGAGCCCTGATCCTCGCGGAGGAGGATGCCGCCCTCGCCGTCCTGCTGGACGAGGAAGCGTCCCTCCAGCGAGGGGAGCACGTGGGGGTCGACGCGCACGGTGTTCGGCGCCGTGAGGTCGAGCTGGCGCGCCGCGCGGTCGAGTGCCTCCCCGGCGAGGTTCATCCGCCCGCGGATGGCGTGCCCGACGGCGACGACGGCGCGAGCGCCGGTGTGCCCCTGCGTGACCAGGAGCGCGGCCCGGGCCGCGCGCAGCGCCTCGTCGCCGCGCGACTGCTCGACGCCGAAGACCGCGACCATCTGCCCGCCGTAGAGCGACTCCAGCCGGGCGTCCTCGGCGAGGCACTTGCGTAGCTCCTCCTCGAGGTCCTGCGACATGGTGTGGCCGCCGGTCTCGAAGAGCACCGCCGCGACGACGCGGCGCTCCGCGGCGCCGCGCGACGTCGGGACCGACGGCGTCCCGCCGGGGGGGGTCCGGCTGGGCTGCCAGCCGCGTGAACCGGGCGGAGCGGAGGCGCGATCGCCGTCGTCCGTGGGGGAGGGAGGCTGGCGGTGCGCCTCCGTGATCGTCTTCCGGATCGCCGAGGCCGACTGGTCGGCGCCCGGCGGATCGTTGTTGAGCGTGCCGACGCGGGCCAGAGCGCGCGCGAGCTCGCCACCGTCCTCGTAGCGGTCGTCGCGGCGGCGGGCGAGCGCGCGCACGATGACCTGATCGAGCGGCTCGGGGACGTCGAAGCGGAGCGTTGCGGGGCTGGGCGGGTCCTCGAGCACGAGCCGGCCGAGCAGGGCGATGATGTGCTCGGTCTCGAAGACGTTTCGCCCGGTGACGAGGCGGAAGAGGACCGAGCCCAGTGAGTACACGTCGGCGCGCGCGTCGACCGGCTCGCCCCGCGCCTGCTCCGGCGCCATGAAGTGCGGGGTGCCGATGATCGCGCCGCGCTCATCCGGCTCGTCCTCGTAGCCCTCGGGCGGCGTCAGACCCATCGCGTCGTCGGGCGGGGGGAGCTTCACCACACCGAAGTCGATGAGCTTGATCTGCGTCCCCTTGCCGCGGATGAGGAAGATGTTCGCGAGCTTCAGATCGCGGTGGATCACGCCCCGGGCGTGGATGGCGGCCATCGCCGCGGCCGACCGCCGCACGACCTCGACCGCGTCGCGCATGCCGAGCGGCGCGCGGCGCTGGCGCTGGGAGACGTCCTCCCCGTCGAGCCACTCCATCGCATAGAACATGCGGCCGTCGCCCCACGTGCCGTGGGCGATGTACTCGACGATGTTCGGGTGACGCAGCTCCGCGATGACCTTGATCTCCCGTGCGAAGCGCGCGTGCTCGCCCGAGGAGGCGGTCGAGCGCAGCAGCTTCACCGCGACGACGGACCCGGTCTCCTGGTCGATCGCACGGTACACGTCGCCCATGCCGCCACCGCCGGCGCGGCCCTCGATCGCGAAGCGATCGGGCGAAGCGACTGCCGAAGGGCGCACGATCTTGAGGCCCAGCCTACGGCATGCGCCGGCGCCCTGGCCAGCGATCGATCCAGCACTTCCCGGCCCCGGCGGTGGCGCCGTATGCCCGGCGCGGGCCGCTCCCGCGGGGGGCGTGTGCGCAGCGCTCGCCTCGTTCGATTGCGCGACGTCCGGGCCCGTGCGAGGTCGCCGGTCGATGCCCATCGCGATGCCGTTCCGCTCCGTCCAGCACGTCTATTTCGACGACCTCGACGCGCTGAACATCCTGCACAACGTGCGGTTCCTGCTGTTCATGGAGCGGGCTCGCGGCGAGCTCTTCAACGCCCTCGGCTTCCGGTGGGAGGACAGCCTGGAGGCCAACCCGGACCGGTGGCATGTCGTGGCGGCCCACGACATCCGCTACTTGCACCCGGTCCGCGGCGAGGGCGACGTCGCGGTGAGCCTCCAGCCGACGCACCTCGGCGCCTCGAGCTTCACCCTCCACGCGACGATGTCTTCGCTGGACGGGGCCACCCGGTTCGCCGAGGGCTCGACGCGCCTGGTGCGGCTCGATCCAGAGACGAACCGACCCTGCCCGTGGAGCCAGCGGTTCCGCGATCTGGTCGGGCGGCAGGTGTCCGCGGCGCCGTAGACACGTCGGTCCCGCGGCGAGCCGCCCGGTCCTGACGGCGAGCAGGAGGTGACGCTCGCGTCAGGGCTGGCGCGGCGCCAGGAAGGGCGCGCACCGCGAGGTGGGGGGTGACCGGCGTTCAAGGTCGCGTGCAGATTGCGGGCTGACGCTGGCGGTTCGAGCTGAGCGGAGACGTCAGCGACGCTTGGCGCCGGCCTTCTTCCTGGCGGCGCCCTTCCTGGCGCCGGCCTTGCCCGGGGCAACCTTCTTCTTGGCACCGCCCTTCTTCGCCGTCTTCCTGGGTGCGGCCTTCTTCGCCGTCTTCTTGGCAGCGCCCTTCTTGGCAGCGCCCTTCTTGGCAGCGCCCTTCCTGGGTGCGGCCTTCTTCGCCGTCTTCTTGGCAGCGCCCTTCCTGGCAGCGCCCTTCCTGGCAGCGCCCTTCTTGGGTGCGGCCTTCTTCGCCGCGCCCTTCTTGGGTGCGGCCTTCTTGGGTGCGGCCTTCTTGGGTGCGGCCTTCTTGGGTGCGGCCTTCTTGGGTGCGGCCTTCTTGGATGCGGCCTGCTT
>JBKJLX010000777.1:0-3618 GCA_046596645.1 Polyangiaceae bacterium | reverse complement strand
CCCTGCTCGCCACATTCGGCGTCGGCACCGGCGCCCGCATCGCCGTCAACAACCTGATCAAGGTCATCCCCGGCTGGGGCAGCCTGGTTGGCGCCACCACCAGCTTCGCCTCGACCTATGCGGTCGGCGTGGTGATGCACAAGCACTTCGCGAACGGCGCCGCCGACATCGCCTCGCTCAAGGCCGAGTTCGAGGCCGCCACGAAGGAAGGAAAGGAGACCTACAAGTCGAAGAAGGGCGAGATCGAGGCCAAGGAGCGCGACACCAAGGAGCGTCTCTCCCAGCTCAACGACGAGCTCAAGTCCGGCCGCATCACGCAGACCGAGTTCGAGGAGCGCGCCAGCATTCTCTAGTCTCAGCGAATCCCGCCTGTCCCTGAGGCGTCAGCCTTTGAGCGCCGTGTCCAGCGAGCTCGCCGCGTCCTGGTGACGAAAGGCGAAGCCGCTGGCGAGGAGCGCGCGGGGCAGGGCGCGCTGGCTGCCCAGCAGCATCTCCCGGCCCATCTCCCCGAACGCGGTCTTCACCACGAAGGCGGGTAGGGGGACGAACGCCGGCCGGCCCAGCGCGCTCCCCAGCGCGCGCGCGAAGTCCGCCTGGCGGATCGGCCTCGGGCACACCACGTTGACCGGGCCGCGCAGCGCGTCCCCGGTGGAGAGGGCGAGCAGCGCGCGCACCGTGTCCTCGAGATCGATGACGCTCATCCACTGGCGGCCCGATCCGATGGGCCCCCCGGCGCCCAGACGGAAGGGCGTGAGCATCTTGCCCAGCGCGCCGCCGCGGGGGGAGAGGATCACGCCGAAGCGGGCGCGCACGGTGCGGACGCCGGCGTCCTCCGCCGGGGCGGTCGCCGCCTCCCACGCCTGGCAGACGTCGCTGAGGAAGCCGTCCCCGCGCGCAGAGGACTCGTCGAGCTCCTCCTCGCCGCGGTCGCCGTAGTACCCCACCGCCGACGCGTTCACGAACGCGCGCGGCTTGCGCGCCAGCGCCGCGATCGACCGCGAGAGGAGGCCCGTCGTTCGGGTGCGACTCTCCAGGATGCGTCGCTTGCGATCGTCGGTCCACCGACCGCCGGCGACGTTCTCCCCGGCGAGGTTGATCACCACGTCGGCACCATCGAGCGCGTCGCCCTCGAGCAAACCGGCGTCGCAGTCCCAGGTGACGTCGCCCTCGGCCTTCGGCGCACCCCGCACCAGGCGCGTCACGGAGTGACCCTCGGTGGCCAGCAGCGTGCAGAGCGCGTCGCCCACCAGGCCGGTGGCGCCGCCGACCACGCAGCGCAGCCCTCGATCGGTCTCTCGTCTCATGCAGGTCAGGTGTGGAACGGAAGTACCCAGACGTCACGCCCGGGCTCGATGCCCAGCCGATCGTGGGCGGCCGACTCGATCGCCACCCAGCCGGTGCGCTCGGGCAGGCGCACGTCGGCGGCGACGCAGCGGAAGTAGGGTGCCTCGGCCAGCTCGATGGCGACCAGCGCCCGCGTGGCGCCCGGCGCGCCCTCCTCCAGCGGAGGGCCGGCGACGAGCTTGCGCGTCGCCTTGACCAGCGAGATGTCGTCGGTCTCCGCGAAGAAGTGGGGGCCGCCGTCGAAGGGGTCGACGCGATCGGCGTAGCGGAACCCGATGCGGCGGAGCAGCTTCTCCACCCCGCGCGTCTGGTGGCCCACCTTGCCGATGACGTCCTGCGCGTCCTGCGGCAGCAGGGTCGCGTACACCGCGCCCTCCGGGAACAGACCCTTGATGAACTCCTTGTTGCGCTTGGAGAGGACGTCGGCCTCGGCGTAGTCGAGCCCGGTGAACTTGCGGCCCAGCGCCTCCCACAGGTGGCTCGTCCCGTCCGACTCGAGCGGCGGCAGCAGCTCGGCGACCACCTCGTCGCGAAACAGATCGCGGTGCGCCTTGATGAAGAGGAAGCGCACGTACGAGATCATCGTCCCCAGCCGCTCGCTCGCCTTGCGGTAATCGGGGTGGATCACGAGGCCGCCGATCTCGGTCGGGCCATTGTACGAGTAGCCGATGCGCAGCACCTTGTGGTGGAAGTGCTTGTCGATGGTGGCGGAGTACTTCTCCTCGTCCATGACGTCGAAGTAGATGTAGGGCGCGCCGCGGCGACCCAGCTGCGCCAGGATCATCGACGTGCCGACGATGCGCTGCTGCTCGTGATCGACGAGCGCGAAGACGTACTCGCGCTCGGTCGCCTTCTCCACCGCGCCGCTCCAGCTGCCGTGGGCGAGGTTGACGATCTCGGCGATGCGACCGGGGTCGTCGGGGAGGTTCACCGAGTTGAGGTGCCGCGCGAGCGCGAGCAGCTGCGGCTCGTCGCCGGGCTGGAGCGCGCGGATCTCGTAGCGGGCCATCGCAGTCGAGCCTAGACCAGCGGGCGCTGCCGCGCCCTTCTCGCGGTCCTCGGCCCGGGGCATCACGATTTGCAGCACCCGCTGGTCCAGGTGCGGCCCATGTCGCGCTTCTGGCACCCGGCGGCAGCGATGGGCCCGTTCCGCGAGTGGAAGGTGCCGCCGTCCCACCGGTACGCGACCGGCGTCGCCGGCCAGTTCCGCTGGCAGTCGCCGTCGTGCTGGGGCGTTCGCGACCGGACGAATGCAGCCTGAGGCTGGGCGCTCCCCGCAGGTGCCGCCTCGGCCGGAGGCGCGCTCCCCGTCGGCGCCGCGGGGGATGGGAGGCCGTGCCGCGGCGGGGCGCCCGACGCGACGGCCGGCACGGTGCCTCCCGGCGAGACCGCGCCCGCGAACGGAGAGCAGGTGCGCCCGTTCCAGGCGAAGCCGCTCTCGCACGTCTGGACGCCGGCCGTCCGCACGCAGCGGCCCCCCTGGGGCGACGTCTCCGCCGGGCACACCAGGGGCTCGATCGAGGCGGCGCACCGGATCCCGAGGGAGGCCGAGTGCTCCCCGACGCGGTAGCGGTTGCGCAGCTCGTTGCGGAGCCACTTGGGGAACCGGCGGCTCCAGCTCCCGCCGCGGTAGACCTTGAACTGCCCTTGCTCGTGCTCGTCCGGGTAGGTGCCGAACCAGGACGAGGTCCACTCCCAGACGTTTCCGTTCATGTCGAGGAGATCGAAGGCCCCGGGGGCGAACGAACCGACCACGCAGCTGCCGCCGGGGTGGCTGTAGCAGGCGCGCGTCTCGTCGGCGTCGTCCTCCCCCCAGGAGAACGAGCGCCGCTCCGCCCCGCCGCGCGCCGCGTACTCCCACTCTCGTTCGCTGGGCAGCCGTTTCCCTGCGGATCGGCAGTAAGCGGTCGCCTGGTTCCAGTCGACGCAGTTGACCGGGTGCTCGCCGCGGTCGGGGAAGCGCGCGTTGCAGAAGGGGTTGTCGTCCCTGGGCGGCGTGCACGACCCCGCCTTCACGCACGCGGCGTAGGCGGTCATCGTCACCTCGGTGCGATCGAGGTGGAACGCCGCGAGGGTGACCTCGTGCATCGGCCGCTCCTCGCCGCTCCCGCCGATCGGCGAGCCCATCAGGTAGATGCCCGCCGGGATTCGCACCATCCCCTCCGGCGCCTCGTCGGTCTCGGTTTCGGTTTCGGTTCCGGTTCCGGTTCCGGTTCCGGTTCCGGTTCCGGTTCCGGTTCCGGTTCCGGTTCCGGTTCCGGTTCCGGTTCCGGT
>JBKJLX010000469.1:0-7934 GCA_046596645.1 Polyangiaceae bacterium | reverse complement strand
GTCGCCGCCCACCGGCTCGTACTCGCCCTCCTGCAGGACGCGCAGCAGCTTCACCTGCACCGCTGGCGAGACCTCGCCGATCTCGTCGAGGAACAGCGTTCCGCCCGAGGCCTTGGCGAAGCGCCCCTCACGCCTGGCGTGGGCGCCCGTGAAGGCGCCCTTCTCGTGGCCGAAGAGCTCGCCCTCGAGGATGGTCTCCGGGATGGCGGCGCAGTTCACCGCCACGAAGGGGCCCGTCGCGCGCGCGCTGTGCTCGTGGAGGAATCGCGCCAGGAGCTCCTTGCCGGTGCCGCTCTCGCCCAGCACCAGCACGGTGGCGCTCGAGGGCGCGGCCTGCAGCGCGATGTCGAGCACGCGCCGCAGCGACGGGCTGGAGCCGACGATCTCCCGCCTGGTCAGGCGGGTGAGGGTCTTGATCTCCTGGCGGAGCTGCCGGTTCTCCAGGGCCAGGGTGCGCCGCTCGGCCGCCTTGCGCACGCCCTTGACGATCTGGACGCGCTTCAGCGGCTTCTCGACGAAGTCGTAGGCGCCCTCGCGCATCGCCTGCACCGCCGTCTCCACGGTGCCGTGGGCGGTCATCAGCACCACCTCGACGTCTGGCGCGACCTGCTTCACCGCGCGCAGCAGCTCGATGCCGCTCACGCCGGGCATCATCAGGTCGGTCAGCACCACGTCGACCCGGTGGCCGCGCAGGATGTCCAGCGCGGCCCGCGCGTCGCCGGCGTGGAGGACGCGCATGCCGTCCTTCTGGAAGATCTTCTCCAGGGAGGCGACGTTGGCCGGCTCGTCGTCGACCACCAGGACGGTGGGCCCGTCCGTCACGCGTAGGCCTTGAGGAGATCGCGCGTGATGTTCTTCTGGTGCGCCTCCAGGGTGCCGCCGCCGATCTCGATCAGCTTGGCGTCGCGGAGGAAGCGCTCGACCTTGTACTCGTTGCAGTAGCCCCAGCCGCCCAGCACCTGCATCGCCGCGTCGGCGACCTCCTTGGCGGCGGGGCCGGCGAAGAGCTTGGCGGCGTCGGTCATCACCCGGTTCCGGCCGTCGGGCCTCGTGTTCATCGCCGCCTTGTAGGTGAGCGCGCGCATGGCCTCGGTCTTGGCGTAGCTCTCCCCGATGTAGCGCTGGATCTGGCCGTGCTCGCCGATGGGCTTGCCGAAGGTGCGCCGCTCGGCGGCGTAGCGCAGCATGATGTCCATGCAGCGGTCGGCGATGCCGACGCTCATCGCGGCGAGGGTCAGGCGCTCGACCTCGAGGTTGCGCATCATGTTGGTGATGCCGCCGCCCACCGTGCCACACAGGTTCGCGGCGGGGACGCGCACCTCGTCGAGGACGATCTCGCCCAGCGAGCTGGCGCGCATGCCCATCTTCCTGGTCTTGTCGGGGGTGGAGACGCCGGGCATCGTCCGCTCGACCAGGAACGACGTGATGCGCCCCTCCACCGTCGCGTAGACGAAGAAGATGTCGGCCTCCGGCGCGTTGGTGATCAGCGCCTTGTGCCCCTTGAGGACGAAGTCGTCGCCGTCACGGCGGGCGACCGTCTTCATCCCGAGGACGTCGGTGCCGGCCGAGGGCTCGGTCATGCCCATGGCGCCGATCCACTCGCCGCTGAGCACCCTGGGGAGGTAGCGCTTGCGCTGCTCCTCGTTCCCCGCCCAGTAGAAGTTGTTCACGAAGAGCATCGCGTGCGCGAGGTACGCGAGTGTGAAGCCGGGGTCGCTCTTCGCCAGCTCGTGGTGGACGATGACCGCCGCCAGCGCGTCCATGCCGGCGCCGCCGTCCTCGGCGGGGACGGTGATCCCGTGCAGGCCCAGCTCCCCCAGCTGCAACATCAGCCCGCGATTGAGCGACTCGGTGCGGTCGTGCTCGTCTGCCTGGGGCTCGACGACCTTGCGGGTGAAGTCCCGCACCATGTCCCTCAGCTGGCGGTGCTCGTCGGTCGGGTTCTCGAGGTCGAAGGCGGTGGTCATGGCTTTATTCCCGCTCCAGCACCTGATGGTGCTGGAAGCGGACGTTCGTTTTGTGGAGCTGGCGCCTCGCGTCAACCGCGGGCGACGCCCTATCCTTCCACGTCCCCAGGGAGCGTGCAGGGCGCGGCGGCGGCGCGGCTGGTCAGAGGGCTCCTGTGCCAATCTCCAGCTGCGCGGTGAAGTCGTCGAAGACCTCGCGGTGCGCGCCGTCGACCACCGCGTGCGTGACCACGATCGCCACCTCGGCCGCGGCACCCGGCACCCGGCGCGGGCGGATCGGGCTCATCCACTCCGGCGGCCTGCCGCTTCTTGCTGGATGGCGTCTTCGGCGAAGGCGCCCTCGTGCCGGGACGTTTCGTGGGTGTGGCTTCCGGCACCGCAGCCCCCGGGGTGCGCACGATCTCACCCACGCCCTCACGCACAGCGTGAAACCGGGGGTTGGCCCGCAGGGTGCAGCTCACCGAGGCCTCTGTCGCATCGAACAGCGGAGGTGGGCAGCCGACCGCCTGCATGGTGCGGCGGATGGTGGGGATGCCCTGCCCCTCGGCCTGCGCGATCTGCAGCCGGCTCACGAACCACGCGAGGCTCTGGTTGCGCCAGCGAGGCGTCGCCGCGCGCGACCGGAGGTCCTCGAGCGTCACGCCGGACGGCAGGGGGCCCGGCGAGACGACCTCGACGCGATCGGAGAAGATGGTGAGGCGCGTCGGATCCATCGCCTCGTAGTCACGGTGGACGAGGGCGTTGACCATTGCCTCCTGCAGGGCTCGGCTCGGGTACTTCTCGGCGTTGGGTTGCCGGAGATCGGTCTTGTCGAACAGCGTCACCGCCTCGGCGTCGAGGACCTCCTGGAGGCGCCGCGACTGGTCGAGGAGCGTGCCCGCGATCTCCAGGCGGCGTGCCGTCGGCTCGCTCCGATCGGGGCCGGGATAGCTGGACGCGAGGGAGAGCCGCCCGGGATGAACCGCTGCGGCATGCGACCGAACAGGAGGATCGCGAAGTTTCGCGGACGGACGAGGCTCGTCAGCGGCTCGGCGATGCAGAGGGACGGGACGAACGGGCTCAGCTGTACTCCCGGCGCGAGGTAGGGCTCCACGCCCTGATCGACGGCATAGATGCCGATGCGCTGGAGCGCGTCGCGCAGCGCCAGCAGGTCGAGGTCCCCCGTCGTCGCGCCGTTGCAGGCGCGGCGATCCCACGGCTCCATCGCGCCTCTGCGCACCAGGAGAGCACGCAGGAGGCCGTTGCGCGCCTCGACCGTGGTCCGACTCACGCGGACGAAGTGCTTCGCCCCCCGCTCCGCCTCCGCGCCGCGTGCGCGGCGCCGGTCGCAGGCTGGGTGAAGACGAGGATGCGACGGTCGGCCGCGTCGCTCGGTAGCTCATCCACGATCGGCGCGATGGGCGGCGAGACGAGGTTGCGACACCGCGACAGGACCTCCCCCTCGATCTCGCGGAGCCGCGCCGAAGTGAGGCCCGTCCGAACGAGGATCGGGAAGCCTGCCTCGTCCCTGGCCTCGCGCGCGCCGCAGACGACGTAGCCGCCGCCGAGGTTCTGGAGATCGTTCGCAAACGCCGACAGCGTTGCGACCACGTCGTCGACGTCGGCCACGCCCTCCTTCCACTCGATCTGCTCGCTCTCGTGGCGTGCCAGCGAGGACAGATCGATCCGATCGGTCACGAGGCCGTTCCCCTCTCTCCGACGCGAGAGACGACCCTGCGGAGGCGCAGCAGTTGATCGAGGTCTATGGCGGCGGCGGACATGCGCGGGACCCTCGCGGCGCCGAGGGTACCATCCTTCTCCACGCACCGAGCACCAGCGGAGTCGCGCGCCGGCGTCAGGCGAGCAGCGCGCGGGGAGGGCGCCCCAACGCGCATGGGCTCACGCACTTCCAGATCGTCGACGCGTTTCTGGAGCTGGAAGAGCGTGCCCGGCAGCGGTACCCTCCCTTGATCGGGAGGCAGAGGAGCCAGTGCAACCGGGCGCAGCGTCGTTCGACGGACAAGCAGGCGGCTTCGACGAGCGGGCCGGACTGCCGGAGCCGGCCTGTGCCGCCATCGCCGCAGCAGTCGCTTCGCTCGGCGAGATGAGGCCGGGCGATACAATTCTCGAGTGCGGCGCCGGAACCGGCCAGATCGGCATCTGGCTGGCGCAGCTCGATGCTGCGTACATTGGATTCGATCTGTCGAGCGCCATGCTCGGCGCATTCCGGCGGCGTGCCGAGGCATCCGCCGCGCGAGTGACGCTGGTCGAGGCTGATGGCGACGGTCGCTGGCCCGCAGGCGATGGCCGCGTCCGGGTCGTCTTCGGTGCGCGAGCCTTCCACCAGATGGGCACCGAGCACACCGTCGGCGAGGCGTACCGTGTCGCCGCCGCGGAGGGCGCGACGCTCATCGTGGGCCGCGTCCAGCGCGACCGTGAGGGCGTGGCCTCGGCGATGCGAAGGTCGCTTCGGCAGGTGATGCGCGCGCGCGGACTGGAGCCTCGACGTGGCGACCAGCATGCCGGTCACCTGCTGGACGCGTGCGCGGCGCGCGGCGGCACGCGGCTCGACGACCGCAGCGTCGCCTCGTGGCCTGCCGCGGCGTCCCCCGCGCGCTCGCTTCGGGCCTGGCGCGGAAAGGAGGGCCTCGGCGGCCTTCACCCCACGCCTAAAGAAAAGGCCTCGATCCTCGACGAGGTGGAGGCGTGGGCCGAGAGCGCTCTTGGACCGCTGGAGTCTGAACAGGCTTCCGAGGACCGGTTCGTCCTCCAGGCGGTTCGCATCAGGGCAGATATCCAATGACCGACCAGGGAATAGGCGAAGGGCTGCTCACCGAGCTCGGCAACCAGCTGGTGTCCGGCTCTCTCACCGACGACGAGCTCCTCGCGGCCACCGACGACAACCCCTCGATCCGCATCCTGCCCGAGGCCAACGTCGTGAAGATCGGGGGGCAAAGCTTCATCGATCGCGGTCGCAAGGCCGTCTGGCCCATCATCGACGAGATCGTGGAGAACTTGCCGCGGCACAAGATGATCATCGGCACCGGGGCCGGGACCCGCGCTCGGCACGCCTACAGCGTGGCCCTCGACCTCGGCTTGCCGGTGGGCGTGCTCAGCGTCCTCGGCACGTTCGTCAGCATGCAGAACGCGAGGATGATCCACTATCTCCTGGCGCGGCATGGCATCCCGTTCATCGAGCCGGCCCAGTTCGCGCAGCTCCCCGTGTACCTTGAGGAGCGTAAGGCGGTCGTCTTCTTCGGTATGCCCCCGTACACGTTCTGGCAGCGCAATCCGGCGGCGGGGCGCATCCCCCCCCACCGGACGGATACCGGCGCCTACCTGGTCAGCGAAGTGTTCGGTGCGCGCTCGATGATCTACATCAAGGACGAGGACGGGCTCTACACCGCGGATCCGAAGAAAGACAAGCACGCGCGGCTCATTCCACGGGTCACGGTGGCCGAGCTGGAAGAGATGGATCTCAAGGACGTCGTCGTCGAGCGCGCCGTTCTCGAGCTGATGCGAAGCGCACAGAACCGCCGCGAGATACAGATCGTCAACGGCCTGGTCCCCGGAAACCTCACGCGCGCCCTCGCCGGTGAGCAGGTGGGCACCATCATCCGGACCGACGCATGAGCGGCACCGACCCCCCCGGCGACGGTCGCTCGCACCTGCGATCGATGCTCATGCGAGAGAGCCTGGTCGACAGGGACCTGGAGACCCTCGGCGAGACGCCCGTTGTACGGATGCTGCCCGACACCCACGTCATCAAGATCGGGGGCCGATCGATCATGGATGGCGGGCGGCGCACGGTATATCCGGTGGTGGAGGCCCTCGGGCGCGCGCTGAAGACGAAGAAGCTCGTCATCAGCACCGGCGGCGGTGCGCGGACGCGGCACGTGTTCTCGATCGGGTTGGACCTGGGATTGCCTACGGGTGCGCTGGCGCAGTTCGCGATGGCGGATGCCCTGGGTACTGCGCACATGCTGGGCACCCTCTTGGCGCCACTCGGCGTCGTCGCGATTCCTCCCGAGATTCTCGGCCACCTGCTCCCGCTCTTCATTCGCTCCGCGCCGGGCATCATCTTCAGCGGCGCGCCGCCCTATTCGATCTGGGAGCACCCACCCGCGCTCGGGCGAATCCCACCTCACCGCACGGACGCCGGCACCTTCCTGCTCGCCGAGTGCTTCGGCAGCGAGACGGTCACGCTCGTCAAGGACGTGGACGGTCTCTACGAGGCGGATCCGCGCACCAACCCGGGCGCTCGCTTCATTCCAGAGATCGGGGCGCGCGAGCTCGCGGCGCGCAACCTGAAGACGCTACCTTTCGATCGTGTGCTCCTCGAGCTTCTGCAGTCCGCGCGGCTGGTCAAGCGCTTCCAGGTGATCAATGGCCTCGCCCCCGGGAGGATCGAGGCGGCCCTGGACAAGGAGCACGTCGGCACTATCGTCCATGCCGACTGACGACACCGCGCTGGTGCGACTCGCGCGGGCGGGGTTTGCCTTCGGCGACGGGACCCGGGCGATCTCCGGCGCCGACCTGGCCATCGAACCAGGCACGCTGACGGCCCTCATCGGACCGAACGCATCCGGCAAGTCGACGCTGCTCTGCCTCCTCGCGGGCGAGCTCCGCCCGACCGAGGGAGAGGTGCACTTTCGGCGGAAGGAGCGCGGCGTGCCGCGGGGACAGATCCGTCTCCTCCGCCAGCAGCCCGCTCTGGACCCGGAGATGACGGGAGCCGAGACCTTGCGCCTCTTCGCGACGCTCCATGGAGTGCTGGGCTCTGCTCGGAGCGAGAAGGTGGCGGAGGTCATCGAGCGCTTCGGTTTGCATGGGCACGTCGACCTTCCGGTGGCGTCCTGCTCGGGGGGGGTTCGTCAGCGACTCCACGTCGCGCTGGCGATGCTCGATGAACCTGGCCTGATGCTCCTCGACGAGCCCAGCGCAGCCCTCGATGCTGGCAGCTGTGCCGCGGTCTGGGAGGGAATGCGAAGCTACCCGGCGGCGGGGCGAGCGCTGGTCGTCGCGACGCACGATCTGGCCGAAGCCGAGCGTCACGCCGATCGAATCGTCGTGCTGCACCATGGCCGGGTCCTTGCTCAGGCCGCGCCGGCCGATCTGACGGCGGAGCACGCGCGGCCGAGGCTGGTCGTGCACCTCGCTCCCTTCGCCGGCGACCGACAGGCGCTGCTCGAGTCCGTTCGAGCTCAGCCTCGTGTCGTCGAGGCCCGCCTCAATGAAGACCGGCTCGTCGTCTACCACGAGGGCCGAGCCGACGAGATCCTCGCGCACCTCGCCGAGCTGGGCGCTTCCAGCTTCGTCATGCGTGGCGATCCGGCCGATGTCCGCTCAGCCTACTTCCGTCTCACCGGAGATGCCGCCGCCGGCCCGCGCGCGACCGGCGTCGCCGCAGGTCGTGGCGGAGGACGCGGTGGTGGCCGCGGTGGCCGCGAGGATGGCCGGTCACGGTCATGAGCCCATCGTCATGGGCCATCTGGCGCGAGGTGGCGCTGCGCACCTGGCGAAAGACGTGGCGGCGGCCGGTGGCGCTGACGTTCTCCTTCGCGCAGCCCATGATGTGGATGCTGTTCTTCGGATTCCTCATGCAGCGTTATCCGCTGGATGTTCTCCCGCAGGGCGTGGCCTATCCGACCTTTCTCGCGCCCGGCATCTGCGCGATGACGTTGCTGTTCGGGGCCTCTCAGTCGGGCGTCGCGCTGATCCGTGACATCCAGACCGGCTTCCTCGAAAGGATGCTGCGGGCTCCGGCGCCGCGCTGGTCGATCTTGATGGGAAAGGTGAGCGCGGACGTGATGCGGCTCCTGGTGCAGGGCGTCATCGTGCTCGTCCTGGCGATCCTGGTCGGGGCAGAGCTCGTGCTCGCGCCATGGCCGCTTCTCTGGGCAGGGGTCGCCGTCTCGCTCTTCGCAATCGGATTCTGTTGCCTGTCCTGCGCAATCGCCCTGCGTGCACGCGGCCCGGAGACGATGG
>JBKJLX010000768.1:0-12696 GCA_046596645.1 Polyangiaceae bacterium | reverse complement strand
GGGCCACGTGGCCTCGCAGACAGCGGCGACGAGGATGCCGGCAGCGGCGGAGAGCAGTCCACGCCTGGCGGCTTCGTGGGCGAGGACACGGCGAGCGAAGGCGGGTGCGGCGACGAGGATGAGCTGACTCATGAAGAGAACCTCCTGGGAAGCGGATGCGCTTCCACTGCTCTTATCTCCGCAGGCCCGCGCCCTTTGCCGAGAAGGCCAGCGCGCACAACGTCATGATGATTGCGTTGGTCCGGTTGGCCCATCTCCGCCGAGGCGATGCCAGTGGCCTGATCAACAGCGATGGGTGAACAGCGCTCTCCTCCTCTCTCTGATCGAGATCACTTTCCAGGACTGGACCAAGTGGACCGTGGGCTCGTAAGTCGATGAGACATCGCAGGAAACCGCGGCGCCGACGGTGGACCAGACCGACCCACCGCGGACCGCGGCCACCACCCCGATCCTCCACCCCAGCGGCTGACCGGCGCCAGCCATCCTGTTGCCGTGCCGTTGACCGGGGAGAGGAGGTCGCGTGCATCGCTGCTGGGTCGCACAGCGTCCCGGACCTGTTGATGCTCATGGCGCGGGACGCCGTGGTAGACGAACACGATGTCGTCCGGTGCAGCCCGAGCAGCCAGTGCAGCTTTACCCGGGACCGACGACCTCGCCGGGGTCCCGCTCCGTTCACGGGCGGAGGAACAGGAGTTCGTCCACCGCTATCCTCGGCTCGCTGGCCTCGTCGAGAAGCGGTGGCTCACGCCGGGCCTCCTCGCCGGCTACGTGCCGCAGGGCCTCGCGTGGGCGGTCGGTCAGCGGTGCCTGTTGATCGCGATGCACTGTGCTCGCAAGGAGCGCCCGTCGCTCATCATCACGGTCGACTCCGCCGACGGTGGTCTGCGCGGAGCCGCGCGGCTGCGGGACACCGACGGTTCACCCCACGTCGGTCATGTCGGCGGCCTGGCCATCATCGACGACTCGGTCTTCGTGACCAGCGGGACCGGGAACTCCCCGCTCGGGGTCGGTCTGCGCTTCTCGCTCTCGTCCGTCATGAGCCCCGGGCGGGATGGTGTCGTCGCCGAGGCCGCGGTGGTGATCGACGCGCGGGGTTCCTTCATGACCGCCGACGGCGGCGACCTCTGGGTCGGAGACTTCTGGCGGCCCGAGGGGAACGATCACCGGACAGCGCAGCACCACCATCATGACCAGCACCGCGGCTGGGTCGCCGCTCATCACGTCGGGGACGGAGGCGCGGCATCGACACCGCACCGTGCGCTCTTCATCCCCTCATGCGTCCAGGGGGTCGCCTTCGTCGGCGAGATGATCATGCTCTCCCGATCGTGGGGCAGCTCCGACAGTCACCTCGAACGGCATCGTCTGCCGGCGCGACCGTGGCGAGAACGATCTCTTGCGAACGGCGAGACTGTGGCCGTCGATTCCCTGGGTGACCGCACGCTCGTCGAGGTCGTCTCGATGCCTGCCGGCGCCCAGGGCATCACGTGGACCGGCTCGCTACTCCTCACGGTGTTCGAGGGAGGGGCGACCCGTTACCGGGACCGATGGAGAAGCGACGGCGCGGTCATCGAGGACTCGATCCTCGGACTTCGTCTGCCCGAAAGTCACCGGTCTTGAGTGGGCATCATCTCGTGGCGGATCCCCATCACCCGGGCGCGGATGCGGTAGAAGTTGCTGGTCCTGCAGAACAACCTCTGTGCTCGATAGGTGACGACGGTGGCGAAGCGACCAGAAGACGCAGCGACGATCCGCGTCGTGGTGAAGATGACGAAGCGCGACCGCGACTGCTCGTCGCACGCTGCGAGGACGACGTGCGCACCGTCGGGTCGTGGTTCCGCCTGCAGGTGCGCCGAGCGTGGAGGACGAGACGCGCGCCTCGCAGGCCGCCGGCCTACCAGCGCAACCAGGGTGACGGCGTCACGCGCACGGTCGACGTCTGGGCGCGCCTGACGGAGGAGGAACGGGACCAGCTCGATGTCCTCTGCGGCGACGAGGCCGTCAGCATCTCCATCTGGTTCCGGCGACGGATGGCAGCAGAGCTGGGAACCGGACGCGCAGGTCGAGGATCCCGCAACACGTGACGGTTTGCTGAACGAGGCTCGCCAGTCGCTCGAGGCCGGGAACCCGGCCCCAAGGCCACCGAGGGCGCTGGACGACTTGCCAGTGTAGTGTTTCCGGCCACCGCGGTTTTCCGCTGTAGTTCAGTGGCTGTCTCGGCGATCCTCGCCGCGTGAGCGCAGGGGGCGACCCGCTCGCGGGCACCAGGTTCCGCACGGTCCGACAGCTGGGCCAGGGTGGGATGGGGCTCGTGCTGGAGGCCGAGCGCATCGGCCTGGGGCGAAGGTACGCCGTGAAGCTGCTGCTCGCCGAGGCGCTGACCGAGCCCTCGGCAGTCGATCGCTTCCGACGCGAGGCGCAGGTGCTCGCGAAGCTGTCGTCATTGCACCTGGTCTCCGTCCACGACCTCGACGTCACCCCGGACGGGCGGCCGTACCTGATCATGGACCTCCTCCGGGGCCGCGACCTGCGTGTGGTGCTTCGCGAACACGGCGGTGGCGGGATCCCCGTCGGGGACGCGCTGCGGTACGCACGCGAGGCGCTCACGGGTCTCGCGGTCGCGCACGCGGGCGGTGTCGTTCACCGCGACGTCAAGCTCGACAACCTGTTCCTCGCCGAGCCCGAGGGCGGCGGCGACGCCGTCGTGAAAGTAGTGGACTTCGGGATCGCCAAGGCCATCGCAGCCACCCGCGAGCAGGCCGGCGACGAGCTCCAGACGGCGTCCGGCATCATCGTCGGCACGCCGAAGTACGCGTCGCCCGAGCAGATCAAGGGAGAGCCGATCGACGAGCGCGCGGACATCTACGCCATGGGGCTCGTGCTCTACGAGCTGCTGACGGGAGCCAGCCCCTTCGAGCACCTGGTGAAGGGCCAGCAGGGCCCGGCGCGCGCGGCCGCGCTGTACCGGGCGAACCTCTTCGAGAAGCCGAGCGCCCCCAGCGCACAGCTGGGTACGCCCCTGCCACCCGGCCTGGACGAGGCCGTTCTGAAGGCGCTCGAGAAGGCGCCCGCAGCACGCTGGCCCTCCGCGCGGGCGTTCGCCGAGGCGCTCGCGGCCGTCGACGGCGTGACCTTCCGTGCACCGAGGACGTCGGCCGAGGCTTCTGCTGCGCGCCGCGAGGGTGTGTTCGAGGCGGGCGACCTCTTCCTCGGCAAGTACCGAATCGAGCGGCTCCTCGGCCGCGGTGGCATGGGCGAGGTCTACCTCGCCCAGCACGAGGTGCTCTCCGAGCGCTACGCCCTCAAGGTGCTCCCGCTCGTGCGCGCCAAGGTCGCCCAGCGCCGCAACATGCTCCTGCGCGAGGCCCGCGCGTCGACGAAGGTGAAGCACGAGAGCATCGTCCGCGTCGTCGACGCCGGGGTCTCCGAGGACGACCTCGTCTACCTGATCATGGAGTACCTCGACGGCTGGGCTCCGCTCACCACCCAGCTCGGCAAGCCTCTCCAGGTCCTGCCTGGCCTCGCCATCGCTGCGCGAGTCGCAGCGGGGCTGGAGGCTTGCCACACGATCGGCATCCTTCACCGCGACCTGAAGCCCGACAACGTCATGGTGAGCCCGGGGCTCGAGGTCCGGCTGATCGACTTCGGGCTCGCCTACTTCCGCGACGACAAGGAGAAGATCACCCTCCAGGGTCAGAGCGGCCCTCGCTTCGGCAGCATCCTCTACATGGCGCCGGAGCAGCTACACGGCATCGACTCGACCGTCACGTCCGACATGTTCGCGTTCGGCCTGGTGCTCTTCGAGATGTTCGCGGGCGTGCACGTCACGCAGGCAGTGCTCGGTGAGCGGGCGAAGACGATCGAGCGCGTGCAGGCGGCGTACGCGAGAGTGAGGGAGCTGCCGCGCGTCTCCGCCGTTCGTCCGGATGTACCAGCCGGGCTCGATGAGCTCGTGGCACGGTTGCTCAGCTTCGACATGGCACTGCGGCCCAGCGCCCCCGACGCCCGGCGCGAGGTTCAGCGGATCGGCAAGGAGCTGCGGACGGCGCCCGCTCCGGAGGCGGACACCAACCCTCTGCCTTCACCGACGCCGTCGGCGGTCCCGGCCGTGTCGCCCGAGCCCATGGCCGCGACGGAGCCCCTGCCCCACGGTCCCGCCGGGTTGCCGCTCCTCGCGCGGTCAGAAGCCCCGGCCGGCACGGGCGGCGTGAACGGTGCGTCTCCGGGAGGCCTGCGCCCTGGTGGCCCGCGGGGAACGGTTCGCATGGTGCCCTTTCGCGACTCGCTGCACGAGCCTCGCGCAGCCCTCTCGAGCTCGCCCGGACCCGGGCCCGTCGCGGTCCACGCGGCAGGCTCGCCCGCACCGCCTCCTGCGCACGGTCGGCCCTCGTGGCCGGAGGACCAGCGCTCGAGCGGACCGGAAATCCTGCCGAGGGAATTAGCGGGCTCGACGGGCGGCACGCGCTCGCCCGAGCCTGCGTGGAGGGGGCCTCTCGTCGCGGTCGGCATCGCCTTCATCGTCGCGCTGGTGACGGTCATCACAGTCCTGGTGCTCCGACCCGCGGCGTTCGGACGATCGGAACGTGATGCGGCTTCCCCGAAGGGAGCCTCGCCGTGACGCCGCCCACGCCGGGCCACCCGACCGCCGAGGACGCCCTCGATCGGGCCTTCGACTCCGACAGCTCGGACGAGAGCGCCGAGCGGCTCGCACAGGACGCGTCGCTTCGGGCCGAGCTCGAGGCCGCCCGGGAGGCGGCCACGGAGGAGGCTGAGAGGCCGGAGGAGGACAGCCACTCCGAGTACCTCGATCCCAAGACCGTGCCCCCGAGGCGTCGGACCGCGCCGCGCATGCCGAGCCAGAAGCTCTACGTGAACGAGGACGTTGCCTTTCCGCAGAAGAGCGTCCCGACGGTGCGCGGCCTGCGCGCGATGCTCAACGCCGACGCGGGGCAGAGCGCGGAGCCGTTCGAGGCGCCCACCCAGCAGATGAGGACGCTCGCGCCGCAGGAGGCGCACGCTGGGCGTCCGGGGTGGGCTGGTCTCGCCGCAGGAAGCGCCGCAACCGTGGCAGCGATCGCTACGATCGCCTGGTTCGCCCTGCGCGACCAGGCCGTGCCGGCCCCGCCCCCAGCTGCGCTGCCAACCGCATCCACGCCGGGGCCGCCGGCGTCAGCGACGTTGCCCGCTCCGACCGCGGCTCCGTTGCCGACGCCAGCCGGACCGACTTCGGTGGGCTCGTCGGACACGGCGAAGGTCGAGGCCTCGGCCTGGCCGGCCATCAGCGCGTCGGCGAGAGCTCCTCGCAAGCCCACCGACTTCGGCGGCATGCAGTTCTAGACCACTTCCCTCTGATTCCCATGCGAACAACCCGATCCCACGCCCGTGACGTCACCTTCGCCGCGCTCGCATGCACGGCGGCGCTTGGAGTGCGAGAAGCGCACGCGCAGTCCGATGTCGACGTCGAGAAGCTCTACCGGGAGGGCGTCGCCCTCATGAAGCAAGGGAAGGACGTCGAGGCCGAGGCGAAGCTCCAGCAGTCGTGGGATCTGAAGCGGACCGTCGACACTGCGACGAACCTCGGTGAGGTCGAGCTCGACGTCGGCCAGGACGTCGAGGCCGCGACGCACCTCGACTACGCCGAGCGCCACATGCCGAACTCGCTTTCTCCTGTGATGAAGAAGCGCATCGGGGAGCTCGCGGCGAAGGCGCGGGCGAAGGTCGGCGCGCTCGACATCAAGACCACGCCGGCCGACGCGCTCATCGCGGTGGACGGCAAGGAGCTGGGGCGGTCGCTCGAGGGACCGGCCTTCGTGCTGCCTGGCACCCATGAAGTCACCGCGAGCCTCGCGGGCCACGACACCGAGAAGACCTCGGTGCAAGCCACGGCGGGGAAGCTACTCCCCGTGGTGCTCACCCTGAAGCCCACGGCCGGGGCGCCCGTCTTGCCTCCCGTCGCGCCGCCCCCGCCGACGGGTTCCGTCCTTCCGCCGCCTGCCGTCGATGAGGACCAGGCGGCCCCGGTCGCCGCGTGGGCAACCGTCGGCGCGGGTGCCACGATCGCGGTGGCGGGAGGCGTCCTCCTCGTCGTCGGTCTCGCGAGCCAGTCCGGCGCGAAGGACGATGCGGAAGCGATCGTGTCGGACAGCGGCCGATGCGAGCCCGCTTCCGCGGGCTTCGAGTCGAGGTGCGACGAGATGCTCTCGTCGGGGGACTCCGCGAACCTCCTCACCGGCATCGGCGGCGCGGCGCTGGGTGTGGGCGCTGCCACCGCAGTGGTGGGCCTGGTGTGGGCGCTGACCAGTCGCAGCTCCGGTGCGGGCGAGAGCACGGGCCTGCTTCTTCTTCCGGTGACATCGCCGAGCTCCGCGGGCGTCCTCGCCAGCGGGCGCTTCTAGGACGGAGCCTCGACCATCATGAACACCTCACACGTCGCCTCCCTGATCCTCGTCCTCGGTGGTGCGGCCGCGCTCGTCCCCGGGGGCGGGTGCTTCGACCCTTGCAGCGATACGGGCGTTTGCGAGCCGCTCGACGCGGCGGCTGCATCGTCGACCGACTCGACCTCGACCGGCACCCCGACGTCATCCACCTCGACCTCGACCGCGACGAACAGCGGCCCTGGCGGGGGAGGCGATGGTGGCGGTCCGTCGTCGACGTCGAGCTCGGCCGACGGGGGTGGTGGCGCCGGCGACGGAGGAGGCGGCGGGAGCGGCGGTGACGGGGGCCAGGGTGGCGGCGTCCCGACGCTGTGCGATCCGAGGGAGCTCGCGTCCGGCGAGGTCATCGATCCGAGCTGCGGGCTCTTCGTGCACGCCGGCGCGACCGGCGTCGGCACGCAGGCGGATCCGTTTGGGGCGATGGCGGAGGCGGTGGGCGCCGCGCGGGAGGGCGACAGGATCTACGTGTGCGCCGGCGACCCCCACGTCGAGGCGGTGGTGATCGCTACGGGCCTCACTCTCTTCGGAGGGCTCGACTGCGATGACTGGTCCAGGGGCCGTGAGCACACAGCCTGGAGCGCCGCCATCGACGCCGTGCCCCTCGTGATCGACGGCGACATCGACGTGCTCGCGGTCGGCTTCAACATCACCGCGGCGAACGCCACGGCCACCGGAGGCTCGTCGATCGGTGTCTTCGTCGATGGTGGGTCACTCGAGCTCGAGGACGCGAGTGTGACGGCAGGGACCGGCGTCGCTGGCGCGGCCGGCACCAATCCTGGCGGGACCGGGACATCGGGCATGACAGGAGTCGTCGGCACCAACGGCTGCAACGGGACGGCCACGGTGCAGGGAGGAGATGGACACGTGCTCGTCTGCGGAGACGGCACGTCGAGCTTCGGTGGCAACGGCGGGGACGGCACGCAGAACGGTGGGGCGGCCGGCAACGGAGCGCCCGGCGACACGAACCCCGTGCATCCGGCCCCGAGCGACAACGGGGGTGCCGGCCAGCCGGCGGCCGGCGCCTGTGGCCCCGGGACGGTCGGTGCTGCTGGTGCACCCGGTACTCCCGGTGCCGGCGGCACCGCGGAGGGCTCGCTTGCCAGCGGTGGCTTCTCCAGCAGTCCGGGCGCATCTGGCATCTCTCGCGGCGGACCCGGCCAGGGCGGGGGCGGCGGCGGCGGCGGCAGGGGTCTCGACATCTGCTCGGGCAACTCGGGTCCCTCGGGAGGTGGCGGTGGCAGCGGTGGATGCGGCGGGGCGCCCGGTGGCGGCGGCGGCGCCGGTGGCGCGAGCATCGCAATCGCCGTCCTCGATGGATCCCTCACCTTGACCGGCGTTTCGCTCACCACGGTGACAGGTGGCGGCGGCGGGACGGGCGCGACGGGCCAGCTCGGCGGAACTGGCAGCGGCGGTGCCAACGGCGGCTCTGGCGCATGCGCAGGTGGGACCGGCGGGTCCGGGGGAAGGGGTGGCGCAGGCGGTGGCGGGTCGGGCGGCCCGAGCGCGGCGATAGCGTGGGATGGACTTGGCGATCCCGTCGTCACCGGCGGAACCATCACCGTGGGGGATGGCGGCGGAGCGGGCACGGGCGGTGACGGCGGTCCCGGCAACCAGGGCGGCGTGGGGGCGGCGGGCGAGCGGTGCCGGGTGCTGAAGCTCGGCGGCGCTGGGAGCTGCGAGGCCCCATGACAGGTGAGTGCCTCATCTGTTGCAACGATAGAGCGCGCCCTGCAAAGGCCTCTTGCTCGGCCAGATGCCGCCGGAGCGGCCGGTGACCCGTCCCTTTCACCTCGATGTGGCGCAGTCACCGGGCGCGTTCGTCGTCCGTTCCTTCCGCGCGCACGAGCGCATGTCGGAGTGCTACGCGATCGACCTCGACGTGGTTGGCACGTTCGCCGGCGCGCCGCCGCGGCTGCTCGGGCGCCGCATCCGCCTCGATGTCGTGGGTGATCCGAGCGGTCCCCGCACGTTCCACGGCCTCATCTCCGCAGTGGAGAACCGTGGTTCCGATGTGCAGGGACGCACGGCGCTCGGCATGAAGGTCGAGCCCCGGTTCGCGCTGCTCGCACACAGCCGAAGGAAGCGCATCTTCCACGACCAGACCTCCCTCGAGACCGCGCAGCAGATCCTCGACGAGCACCGAGTGCGGCACCGACTGCGAGTGGCGTCGGAGCTCCCGAAACGGGCTCATCGAATCCAGTTCGACGAGAGCGACCTCGCCTTCGTGGAGCGCATCCTCTTCGAAGAGGGCATCTTCTACAGCTTCGATCACCCGCGTGCGGGGGGTGACGGTGACACGACGAGCATGGGCGAGACCGAGATCCTCGTCCTGTGCGATACCGCCTCCTACTACCCGAAGGTGGAGCCCATCTCCGGGTTCCACCACCGCGCTGCCCACGGCGAGGGGCTCGCATCGGCGGCGGACGCGGTCTTCAGCGTGTTTCGCTCCGAGCGGACGCGCACTATCGCGACCATGGTGCGAGGCGTCGACTTTCAGCGTCCCGCGGCGCACGTCGTCTCGACCCACGACCGCGTCCACGCGGACGCTCCAGGTACTGCGGAGGTCAAGGCGCTCGCTGCACGGCCTCACCTGACCGTCGACGAGTTCACCAGCTCGTACGAAGCCCAGCCCGTCCAACCCTGGAGAGCAGACCGGCTCCTCGAGCACCTCCGGGCCGACGCGATCGAGATCCGCGGTTGCTCGGCGTCGCCGTACCTGATGCCGGGTCGTGTCCTCACCATCGATGAGCACGACGACGCGGAGGTGAACGGTGACCACGTGCTGGTCGAGGTGATCCATCAGGGCGTGGATCCCCTGGAGCACGTGGGAACCGACGTACCTCGCACCTACGACGTCGAGTTCGTCGCCGCTCCGGCGCAAGTGCCGCTGCGTCCTGCGCGACGACCCAGGCCGCGGGTCGACGGTGCCGAGCTCGCGACCGTCGTTGGGCCCCCGGGGCAGGAGATCCACACGGACGAGCACGGCCGCGTGAGGGTGCAGTTCCCCTGGGACCTGGAGGGCACCTTCGACCCGGGGTCGTCGGCGTGGCTCCGTGTTGCGCAGAGCTGGTCGGGAGCAGGGTTCGGCGCCCAGTTCCTCCCGCGGGTCGGCATGGAGGTGCTCGTCGACTTCATCGGCGGGGACGTGGATCGACCGTACGTCGCGGGAACCCTGCACAACGGTGTTGCCCCTCCGCCGTTCCGCTTCCCCGAGGAGCGCACGATGAGCGGCTTCCGGAGTCGGTCCAGCCCCGGCGGTGCCTCGGGTAACGAGATCATCATGGATGACGCACGCGACGTCGAGCGAGTCGCGGTGCGGTCGATCCGGCTGCTCGAGCTCCAGTCGACCGAGGACACCGCGCAGCGTGTCGGTCGCAACCATCACCGCACCATCGGTGGAACAGCCGTCGACGACATCGCCGGCACCCTCGACCAACACGTTGGTGGGGTGACGTCGCAACGCTTCGCCGCCGATCGCACCGTCGAGACGGGCGGCGACGAGACGCGCTTGGTCGCCGGCGACACCTTCGAGCGACGCCACGGAAACGTGGACCGCAGAATCGATGGGGACGTCACGGAACAACTCGGCGCATCGTTCACGCGCTTGGTGGGAAGCGGGCGGCAGACGCCGGACGCCCTGGAGCTGACGTCCGTGAACGGGGCGAGCCGCACCCAGGCCGTCGATCGCATCGATCTGATCGCTGGGCGGGAGATCCTCTTCCAGGTTGGTCGCTCGCGGCTGACGATGACTGCTGAGGGCGTCTCGATCGAAACTCCGTCGCTCGACCTGCCCGTCGACCGGCTCTCGTACGCGTCCAAGGGTGGCACGGGCTGCGTCTTCACGGATTCGATCGTGCTGAAGGCAAACGAGATCAAGCTGATCTCGGCCGGCGCATCGCTCGTGCTCGACTCCGAGGCGAAGCTCGACGGGGCCTTCGTCAAGCTGAACTGCGGCGGGTCTTCCGCCTCGGCCTCGCAGAAGCTGGGTCGCGGCGAGGAGGGAGTGGCGACGTTCCGGCTCGTCAACTACGACCCTGCGCGCCACGCCGGAGCGCAGATGCGTGTTCAAGGCCCCGACGGCGTCATCGAGCGCCCAGTGGACGGTGAAGGGAAGGCCCGCTTCGAGGGCAAGAAGGGCGACACGTTCGTGCTGCAGGCGGTCGTCGTCGATGGCGTCGAGCTGCCGACGGAGGAGGTCGAGTCGTGAGCTCGATCATGCGACAGATCTTCGACCTCCACGCGTTCACGGGCATCGAGCGGTACACCGGTGGGTACGCCATCGACGGGATGCCTCACCGCCTTCTCCGCGACTGCATCACCTTCTACGAGCCCGGCGCCGGGCTCCCGGGTCGCAGGCAGGCCGCCGTTCCGGACGCCGAGGACGAGAAGGACCCCGATCGACTCCCGGAATACTGGAGTCTCTCCACCAACAGCCTCACGGAGCTCGGCGCGATCCGATGTCGCAACGCCGACGTCGACTACAAGGACTTCACCGCGATGGAGCGGGTCGCGTTCGGCATCGCACCGTCCAAGGGGAGCGATGTCGTCGAGCCGTACGTCGAGGCCCGACTCCAGCGGGGTGAACTGGAGAGCGAGGTCACCGCTCCGCTCAAGTTGCCCCTCACCGCGCGTCACCACTTCCAGACGTGGACCGTTCGTCGGGGTCGGATGGTCGAGGGCGATCACCCCAGCTGGCGGCTGAAGGGGTACCTCGACTTCGCCGTCGTCCACGTTTTCGTCTACGACGTCGACGACACGGACAAGGTCGTGCCCCTCGAGCCCACCGACTACGAGGAGATGGCTGATCGCAAGCTGCTTCTCGACCTGTGCAGGAAGTTTGGGCCCGGAGTTCCGGTGGGGGCGATCCATGACGACGAGAACCCGATCTCGCAGGGCTTCTACAGCGACAGCCTCTTCCGTCGGCGGGGCGACGTCGCGACGGCAGCGGTAGGAGACGAGACGGGCGTGCGCGTCGTGCCGACGCGGGTCGTCGTCGCCCTGACCCTCACCTGCTTCAAGCAGTCGGGCGATTTTCAGCCAGCGCCCAGCTTCGTCGCGGTTTCCGGGGCGGCACGGTTCTGGCCAGTGATCCAGGCTACCGCCACACGCCCCATCGTCGGCCTCCGCGGCTCCGTGCAGATCGACCGCCCCGACATCTCGGGCTGGGCAGTGGCGGGCCACTGCGAGGAGCTGCACAGCGAGGCGATGAAGGCGATGGTCGTCGTCGACTCGAACTCCGGGGCACGTACGTCGCAGAGCTGGCCCGGGGAGATGGCTCCGCTTCCCCACTGGTCCGCGCTCTTCAACTATTACGTGACGCAAGCCTGGCAGGAAATGCCTGGCGAGGTGCTGCACGTGGTCCGGCGCGGCGCGCCCGCAAGAAAGCGCGACGGTCTCATCACACGCCTTCGGCCGAACAACGAGGACGTGGTGCCGAACGAGGCGCTGAGCAAGTGCGCGCGCCAGGGGGAGTTCGACAACATCCACATGGCTCCTGGAATGTCGATCCAGGCCACGTGGGCGTATCACCCGGACTCGAAGGAGTACATCGACCTTGCGGACCGGAAGCGCTTCCGCCTCGACGACATCTCGATGGCTCCGTTCTGCGCACACGACTGCCTTCACCTCCACTGGAGGTGGACGGACATCGGCGCGTTCGGGCCGCACTCCGGGTTCTCGGGTAACCAGGCCAACGTGGCTCCTGGACTCCCGATGGTCCCCGCGTCGCAGGACGTCTTTCTCTGGTTCCGCGGGCTCGCGAAGATCACCTACCACGCCGAGCACTACGAGCCCGACGCAACGGACGCGGGGCGGTGGGTCCCGATCTTTCACCACGGCGGGGCGTACCTGACGAGCTCGGACACGCTCAGCATTCAGGCCGCGAGGGCGACGGTGGGTGCGGGGGCGACCGTCGACTTCCTGTCATCGAGAAATTCGAAGGACTACATCGGCGGCGCGACCAGATCGTGGGCCGTCTTCTACTGGTTGCTTCGTTTCTACATGAAGAAGGACGAGAACGGCCAGTGGTACGCCGCGGAGCGGACAACGCCCAACGACGCGTTCGGTCTTCGTGCAGCGCGCGGTTTGTGAGCGCCCGAGACGCGAAGGGCAGAGATGAGCACCTGGACTCTCCTCCTCGCAGCGCTGCGCGCGTCGGCGTGCACCGTTCCATGGATCATGCTGGCGACCCACCAGCCACCGCGCTGGTGGCTCCTCTACATCCCGCTGGTGGTCCCGTTGGGCCTCGCGATCTCACGCGAGATCC
>JBKJLX010000436.1:0-6914 GCA_046596645.1 Polyangiaceae bacterium | reverse complement strand
GCGCAGGACAGGGCGGCGCAGGACAGGGCGGCGCAGGACAGGGCGGCGCAGGACAGGGCGGCAGCGCCGATGTCTGCTCAGGGTGTGACGTCGGTGAAGCCTGCGACGCCGAGCTCGGCTGCGTCGAGTGTCTCGGCGCCAGCGACTGCGTGGACCCCGACCAAGCCGTGTGCTTCCTCGGTTCCTGCGAGGAGTGCGGCTCCGACGCCGACTGCGGCGTCGACCAGTACTGCCACGCGACGAGCAAGGAGTGCCGGTCCGACTGTCAGAACGCGGGGGACTGCGACCAGGGCAACGCCAACATCTGCGATCCGGCGACGAGCGCCTGCGTGCAGTGCCTGGAGAACGCCGATTGCGGCAACGAGCCCCTCTGCAACACGGCTCTGGGAACCTGCGTCGAGTGCGTCGCCGACGCCGACTGCGGCGCGGAGTTCTGCGATCAGGCGGACGGTCGCTGCCAGCAGTGCATCGTCGACACCCACTGCCTCGCCACCGAGAGCTGCCTCGACAACGAGTGCGTGCCGCCGTGCTCGTCGAACGGCGATTGCGTCGCCGGCGACTTTCCGGTGTGCGATCTCGAAGCCGGCATCTGCGTCGAGTGCAGCTCCGACGGCGATTGTGTCGATCCGCAGCAGCCCGCATGCAGCGGAGTCGGCACGTGCGAGGAGTGCACGACGAACGAGCACTGCGGCTTCGACGCGGACATTCCCTACTGCTCGCCCGATCTCGAGTGCGTCGAGTGCCTCGTCAACACCGACTGTGGCGTCAACGGCACATGCGACGGCTTCGAGTGTCAGTGAGCTGAACCCAGGAACGGCGGGCGGGAGCGCCGAGGCTCCCGCCGGCGGTCGTCTTTCAGGAGTGACTGATCGAGAACGGCTCTGGAATCCGCGAGCTGAGTGGGAGGATGGTACAGTTCAGCCCGTGTTCGAAAGGCACGGGTGGCGAGGCACGCTGATCGCGCTGTCGGTGGTGGCGACCGTCGCGAGGCCCGTGGCTGCCGAAGCCTCCCCGGACGACTCCGCCGCGGCGGACATCCTCTATGCCGACGGGACGAAGCTGCTGGAGCAGGGCGATTTCGAGAGGGCGTGCCCCAAGCTCGCGGAGAGCTTTCGGCTCGACCCTGCCCTCGGTGCACTGCTGGGCCTGGCGGTGTGTCGCGAGCGCAGCGGCCGCATCGCCAGTGCCTGGGCGATCTACCTCGACGTCGTCGTGCGCGCGACCGCCGCGGGAGACGCGGATCGCGCAGCAGCTGCGAAGGAGCGCGCCGACGCGCTGGCGCCGCGGCTACCGCGGCTGCGCGTCGATCTCGGGCCGGACGTAGCGTCCCTGCCGGGGCTGTCGATCACGCGCGACGGCGAGGCGATCGCTCCCGGGGACGCCTCGATCCCGGCTCCAGTGGATCCGGGCGAGCACGTCGTCGTGGTTCGCGCGACGGGGCGGCGGGGGGTGGAGGTGCGTGTGACCGCCTTCGAGTCCAAGATCAGCGCGGCCGCAGTCGCCGAGCTGCCCGAAGAGAGCTCCGTCGCACCGGCTCCCTCGCTCCGCAAACCTTCTGCACCCGATCGCAGCGACCCGCTCTCGCTAGGCAGCGAAGGGATCTCCGGTCTCCAGGTGACAGGCCTCGTCACCGGCGGGATCGGCGTCGTCGGGCTCGGTGTGGGCCTCGCATTCGGAGCCATGGCGATGGGCGCCAAGGGCGATCTCGACGACCTCGAGTACGACCCCGAGTCCGGCGAGTGCGCCGTCGACCCGGGTCCCTGCCCTGCGCTCTTCGACGATGCCCAGGACGCCGCGACGATCTCGACGGTGTTCGTCGTCGCCGGTGGCGTGTTGACGGCCACCGGTCTCGTCCTGGTGCTCGCCGGCGGGAAGGACGATCCGCGGGACAGCGCGACGATCGAGATCGTGCCTGCCCCGCTCGGCCTGACGATGCGGGGGACCCTGTGAGCCGACGCCGGAGGAGCGCGTGCGGGCTCGGATCGATCCTGGTGCTCGCGAGCTGTGATGCCCTCCTCGGCCTCGGGAACCCGCCGCCGGAAGGGGGCGATCCGGCGGCGGCGTCGTCCTCCGCGGGGAGCACCGCCACGTCCTCCGCGGGGAGCACCACCACGTCCTCCGCGGGGAGCAGCGCCACGTCCTCCGCGGAGAGCACCACGACGGCCGGCGGCGGCGCTCAGGGCCCGTCGTCCTCATCGGGCGGCGGAGAAGGCGGCGCATCGAGCACCTCGTCGACGGGCGGCGGTGGGCAGGGTGGTGGCGGTGGTGGTGGGCAGGGTGGTGGTGGTGGCGCGGTGGACGCGCCATGCTGCGATCCGCCGCGCGGCGGATCCTGCGTGCGCACGATGGAGAGCAGCGCCATCTCGGACACGGTGAGAAACTCGTTCGGCCAGGGTCTGGCCGTCACCGACGACGCCATCGTGTTCACGCGACGGCCCTCCGCCACGTTGAACGAGCTCGTCGCGACCCTCGTGCACCGGGATGGCCGCGCGGCGGAGGACCTCTTGCTCGTGAGCATGACATCTGGCAGGGGCTCGGTTGCGGCCAGCAGCGACGGACGGATCGTCGTCGCCGAGCTGGGCGGGCTCGAGATCTCCGAGGTCCGCCCGGCTTCTCAGGGAGGCTCCGAGCTGCTGTCAAGGATGACCGGGACCAGGCCGGTCGGTCCCATGGCGTGGTCCGGGGTCGGCGGTAGCTTCTTCCACGCGGACAGCACGGCCGGTCTCCCGCACTGGTTCGATCTCGACGTCGACGAGCCGCCCTGCGCCATCGAGATGGCCACCAACGATCTCGGGGAGCCGTCGGACCTCCTCGTTTTCGATGGGCAACTGACGATTCTCGGCAGGAGCACCAACACTTTCGTCGACTTCAGTGCCACGCCAAGCTGCGATCCGCGCGTCGGGATGCTCACCCCACTCGACCTCGGGTTCACGCAAGCGAATGCTCTGGCCGTAGGCGGCGGCCAGGCCTTCGTCCTCGCCTCCGGGCCGGGGTTGACGGGATTCCGCGTGGTCGCGGCAGGATCTGGAGGAACGGTCGCGATCAACTCCCACGGAGGGGCGGCGCTCGCTGCGCAAGGCGGGTCCGTCTACCTGAGCCCTCCCAACGGGGGCGTGATCCGGTGCCCACCGAGCCTCGTGGGCTGCACCGAGGTGCTGATGCCAGATCAGATCGGCCAGGTAGAGGTCCTGGAGATCACCGGTGGCGGGCTCTTCGCGGTCGGCGGCAGCGCCGACGGCATCATCGTCTCGACCAAGGTGGCGTGCTTCAACGACGGTTCCTTCTGACGTAGCGCGAGCTAGCGCGGGAGGACCAACGGGTGCCACGATCCGGTCGTGACGCGATCGCTCGAGCGGTCATGCCGGTGACACCGCTTACTCCGCCCCGTGCTCCGCGGCGGCACGCTGGTGGAGGCGGGCCGGCGGGACATCGTCGTGCAGCCCACCTGCAACTGGAGGCAGCGGCCGGCTGGAGGGCGGAGCGTCGTCCGACTTCGCGAGGCCAAGGGTCCGGCCGATGAATCGGCTCAGGTCGTCGAACAGGGAGTAGGCGACCGGCGTCGCGAGCAGGGTGAGCAGGAGGGCCAGCGACTGCCCGCCGATGATGACGAAGCCGGTGGCGCGGTTGGTGCCGGCGCCGGCGCCACTGGAGAACACCAGCGGGATCATGCCGGCGACGAAGGCGACCGTCGTCATCAGGATGGGGCGCAGCCGGTCCTTGTTGGCCTGGAGGATGGCCTCCAGCTTGGGCAGGCCCTCGCGCCGCAGGTTGATGGTGTGATCGATCTGGAGGATCGAGTTTTTCTTCACCACGCCGAACAGCACCAGGATGCCGAGCATCGAGAAGATGTTGAGGCTCTGCCCGAAGATGATGACGCTCACCATCGCGAACGGGACCGAGAGCGGCAGGCTGATGAGGATGGTGATGGGGTGCAGCCAGGACTCGAACTGCGCCGCCAGCACCAGGTACATGAAGATGAAGGAGAGGAGGAACGCGATGCCGAAGTTGCGCGCGGCCTTGCCCAGCTCCTTCGATTGTCCGACCGGCGCCACCGCGTAGCCCGGCTCCATCTTCAGGTCGGCGGCCGCCTTGTTGATCGCGTCGATGACGGCCTGGGTCGAGTTCCCCGGCAGCAGGTTGGCAGTCATCATGACCGTCTTCTTGCGGTTGTAGCGGTCGATGCGCGACGGGCCCACGCCTTCGCTGAAGGTGACGACGTTGTCGAGGGTGACGGTGCCCAGCTTGGCCGATGGAACGGCCAGCTGCTTCAGGCCCTCGACGTCCTTGCGGGCGCCGGGGATGGCGCGCACGAAGACGTCGTACTGCTCGCCCTTCTCCGCGTAGTTGCCGACCTCGTAGCCGCCGACCAGGAGGCGCAGCGCGTTGGCGACGTCGGCCACGTTGACCCCCAGCTCCGCCGCCTTCTTGCGATCGATGACCGTGCGCAGCTCTGGCTTGCCGACGATGAGCGAGGTGTCGGGGTCGACCACGCCCTTGGTCGCGACGACCGCCTTCATGATGGCCGCGGTGTAGACCTCGAGCTTCTTCAGATCGGGGCCCTGCACCTGCATCTGCACCGGGGCCGCGCTGCCACCGCCGCTGAAAGCGGGGACGATGCCGACCTGGGCGCGCAGCCCGTACTCCTTGGCGAACGGCTCGACCAGCTTGCGGGCGTCGACCACCACCTGGTTCTGCGACCTGGTGCGCTCGCCCGGCGGGACGAGCTTGATGTAGACCGCCGCCAGGTTGGGCGTGCGCTGGGCGTCATCGCCGATGGTGGTCAGCGCGAACTTCACGCCCGGGATCTTCTCCAGCTCGCCCGCGACCCGCGTCGCGATGATGCGCGTCTGATCGAGGCTGGTGCCCTCGGGGGTGCGCAGCGTCGCCTGGAGCTGAGACTCGTCCTCGTCGGGGAGGAAATTCTTGTTGGCCATCGCGCCCAGGGGAACGATGGAGCAGAGAGTCGCCAGGCTGGCGAGCACGATGACCCAGCGGTGCCGCATCGACCACCCGAGGATGCGCATGTACACGCCCTCGATGGCGCCGTAGCCGCGCTCGAGGACCGAGAAGCCGCCGTGGTCCTTCCTCGCCGGCTCGCGGTAGCCGGGAGCGTGTCGGTCCGCCGCAGGCGCGTGCGTGGGCTTGAGGAAGCGGGCGCACAGCATGGGCGTCAGCACGAAGCTCACGATCAGCGAGACGAAGATGGCGAACGCCATCGTCAGGCCGAAGGAGTTCATGAACTTTCCGACGATGCCGCCCATGAAGGCGACCGGCATGAACACCACGATGAGCGACAGCGTGGTCGCCATGACGGCGAGGCCGATCTCCTTGGTGCCGTCGAGCGCGGCTTGCCGCGGGCTTTTCCCCTTCTCCTCGATGTGCCGGAAGATGTTCTCCAGCACCACGATCGCGTCATCGATGACGATGCCGACCGCCAGGGTCAGCGCGAGCATGGTGAGCGCGTTGAGGGTGAAGCCGGCGAGGCGCATCAGCCCGAAGGTGCTGATGACGCTGACCGGGATGGCGACCGCGCTGATCAGGGTGGAGCGCGCGTTTCCGAGGAAGAAGAACACGACGATCGCGGCCAGCAGCGAGCCGAGGATCAGGTGCTCCTTCACGGCGCCGATCGAGTTCTCGATGAACTCCGACCCGTCGCGTGCGACGGAGATCTCGTAGCCCTGGGGCAGCTGCGGCTCGAGCTCGGCGATCTTCTCCTTGAGGTGCTTGATGACCTCGACGGTGTTGGTGCCGCTCTGCTTGCGGATGCTGAGCAGCACGGCGGGCTTGGTGCCCATGAAGCCGGCGCTCTCCGCCTCCACCATGCCGTCCTCGATCTGGGCGACGTCGCGCAGGGTGATGGTCACGCCGTCGCGAGACGCGATGGCGATGTCACCCAGCGCGTCGACGCTGGTGACGCGGCCGAGGGTGCGCAGCGTCAGCTGACGCGCGCCCTGCTCGACGGTCCCGCTGGGGAGCTCGATGTTCTGCGCGCGGAGCGCCATCTCCACCGCGGAGGCGGCGAGGCCGCGCGATTTCAGCGCCTCGGGGTCGACCCACACGTTGATCTGGCGCTTGCGCCCGCCGATGAGGGTGATCTGGCCGACGCCGCCCAGCGACTCCAGCTCCCGGCGCAGCTTCTTGTCGGCCATCTCTGTGACGTCGCGCACGTCGCCTGTCCCCGAGAGGACCAGGGTGAGGATCGGCGTCGAGTCGGGATCGAGCTTGAGGATGGTCGGCGGGTCGGTGCCGGGGGGCAGCTCGCCGATGGCGGCGCTGATCTTCTCCGAGACCTCCTGCGCGGCGACGTGGACGTCCTTCTCCAGCGCGAACTGGACGAAGACCTGGCTCACGCCCTCGACCGAGACCGACCGCAGCTCCTCGATGCCGGAGATGGTGTTGACCGCCGACTCGATCTTGTCGCTGACGTCGGTCTCGATCTGGTCGGGCGCGGCCCCCGGCACGATCGTGGTGATCGTCACGATCGGGAAGTCGATCTTCGGGAAGCGATCGACGCCCAGCTGGAGGTACGAGAAAATCCCGATGACGGTCAGCACGAGCGCGATGACCGTCGCGAAGACGGGACGCCGGATGCAGATCGCCGCGAGACCTTGCATGGGGATGACCTTTGTTCCAGCACTGACGGAGCTGGAAAGCTCCAGGGGCAGCGCGCCCGCGGGGGCGCGTGGATCGCAGCACTGTCGGTTGCTGCAACAGCAGCGATCAGGCTCTCGTTCAGGCCCTCGTTCGGGCTCTCAGCAGCGCCCCGCGGGGCACTTCACATGACGGCGGCACCGTCGGACAGATCGGTCAGGTGGTCGACCGCGACCTCCTCGCCGGCCACGAGCTGACCCGAGACCTCGACGAGATCGCCTTCGCCGGCGCCCACGACGACCAGGCGCTCCGCCACGCGACCG
>JBKJLX010000396.1:0-28731 GCA_046596645.1 Polyangiaceae bacterium | reverse complement strand
GGTGGCCAGCAGCACGGTGGCCAGCAGCACGGTGGCCAGCAGCACGGTGGCCAGCAGGGTGGCGGTTTCCCGCCGCCGCCCCCGCCGCCCAACTCCGCCTACGCGCCGCCGCCGCAGCAGCAGCCGTATGCGCCCCCTCCGCCGCCTCCGCCCCCCGCGGCGGCGCCGGCATCCGCCCAGCTCACCGCCTACTACCAGGGCCAGCGCTTCGTCGTGAACAAGGACCGCTTCATCGTCGGTCGCGGCAAGCAGTCCAGCGATCTGACCATCAAGGACCCGAACGTCTCGCGACAGCACGCGATGGTCGAGTTCATCAACGGCCAGTACTACATGGTCGACATGGGCTCGACGAACGGCGTCGAATTCAACGGCCAGCGCATCTCCCGCAAGGCGATCGCCGAGGGCGACCTTTACCGCATCTGCGACCACGAGATCCGCTTCTCCTACCGCTGATCCGTGCAACCCAGCACAGTGCAACCCAGCACAGTGCAACGGCGTGCCGTGGCCGGGCCCCGGCGGCGCACGGCAATCCGCATGCCCTTCGCCGTCGGTCGACGGGCGGCGCTGGGTCGCCGGGCAGCGGTGGCGGCCGCGCTGCTCGCGGCGCTGTTCGCCGAAGTTCCGGCTGACGCGCAGGAGGGTCAGCCTGGCGACGCGGCCGCCGCGGCGCGGTTGATCGGCCCCTGGTTGGAGGCGGGGATCGAGTTGCCCGAGGGGACGCAGAGCGCGCGCGTGCTCCGCGGCGACGAGCCGATCCTCCGCCAGGCGACCGGGGGCGCGCCGCGCGTCGGCTCGGCTCACCGCAACGTGCTCCTGCCGGTCTTCGCAGCGGTCCGCGGCCCCGGCTGCCGCGCCGCGTGGCTGCGTGTGGGGCCGCGCGCATGGACCTGCGCCGACCACGTCGAGCTCTCCACCGCGCGACCGGTGCCTTCGACGCTGAAGACGCTGGTCGACGCCCCCGACGGCCTTCCCTACGCATACTACTTCATCGGGCCCGACGGCAGCTTCGGCTACCGCGACGCGCGCCTGGTCGACATCGGGACGCCCGCGATGCAGCTCGAGCCGGGCTTCGCCGTCGCCGTGGTGGAGACGCGCATCGTCGACGGCGAGCGCTTCGGTCGCACCGGTAACGACCTCTGGGTGCCGATGCGCGACCTGGGACCGGTGAACGCGACGACCTTCGAGGGCGCCGAGATCCCGCCCGGCGCCACGCCACGCACGGCGGCCGCCTTTGCCTGGGTCGTGTCGCGCACCGCCACGCCCGTGTTCGGCGGGCCCTCCCGGGCGCAGCCTACCGGCGGGTCGCTGCCGCAGTTCACCCGGGTGGACGTGCTGGAGGAGCGCGAGGGGCCCTCCGCCGGGAAGGGCCGCTTCTACCGCGTCGCCGAGGGCCAGTGGATCGACGCCAAGGATGCGCGGCGCGCCACCTACGAGCCGCCGCCGACCGAGGTGCAGGTGGCCGCCGGCGAGCGCTGGATCGACGTCGATCTCGCGACGCAGACCCTGGTCGCGTGGGAGGGTGACCGCCCGGTGTTCGCGACGCTCATCTCCAGCGGCAAGGGAAAGCAGGGCGCCTACAACGCGACCCCCAAGGGGATACACCGGATCTGGGTGAAGCTCCTCTCGTCGAACATGGACAACCTGGAGGACGAGAACGCCAACCGCTGGTACCGGATGGAGAACGTGCCCTGGGTGCAGTACTTCGACAAGGGCGTGGGCCTGCACGGCGCGTTCTGGCACCGCTCCTTCGGGCACGTGCGCTCGCACGGGTGCGTGAACCTGGCGCCGCTCGACGCGCAGCGGCTCTTCCACTTCACCGAGCCGCGCCTCCCCGCCGGGTGGACGGCGGTGCTCCCGGCCGGGGGCGTGCAGGGCAACCTGGTCCGCGTGAGGTAACCCCGGTGGTCGCCATCCTCTCCACGTTCCGCGAGCTCGAGCGGCTCCGCCAGATCTACCTGGTGCTGGTACGGCATGGCTTCGGCGAGATCGCCAAGCGCATCGGCCTTGGCCAGAAGAAGGAAAAGGCGAAGGACCCCGAGCTGCTCGAGGCCGGCGTCCCCTCGATGACCGAGGAGGAGCGCGAGGCGGAGAAAGCCGCGCAGGGCGCCACCTCGAGCCCGCTCGCCGAGCGCGTGCGCCTGGTGGCGATGGACCTCGGGCCGAGCTTCGTGAAGCTCGGACAGATCGCCTCCACCCGCGCCGACGTCCTGCCCGCCGACTGGGTGCGGGAGCTGAAGAAGCTGCAGGACGAGGTGAACCCCCTGCCCTTCGAGGACATCAAGGCGGCGGTCGAGGGCTCGCTGGGGGCCCCGCTCGACAAGTTCTACGAGAGCTTCGAGGAGAGGCCGCTGGCGGCGGCGTCGATCGGCCAGGTGCACCGCGCGGTGCTGCGCACCGACGAGGGGCCGAAGGACGTCGCGGTCAAGGTGCAGCGGCCGGGCGCGCGGGAGACGGTCGCGCGCGACGTCGAGCTGCTCCACCGCCTGGCGCGCCTCCTCGAGCAGACGGTGCCGGAGTCGAAGATGTACTCGCCGGTCGGCCTGGTCGAGCAGTTCGATCGCGCCATCACCGCCGAGCTCGACTTCACGCTGGAGGCCGACAACGCCGTCCGCTTCCGCCAGCACTTCCACGCCTCGAAGAACATCCGCTTTCCCATCGTCTACCGGCAGGCGTCGACCAAGCAGGTCCTCACCCTGGAGTTTCTCCCCGGTTGGAAGGTGGACGACGCGGTGAAGAAGCACGGCTTTATCGGCCCGGTCATCGCCAAGACGATGGTCGAGCTGGTGGTGAAGATGATCTTCGAGGACGGCTTCTTCCACGCCGATCCTCACCCGGGGAACATCCTCATCTCCGGCGAGGCCGACGCTCCGGTGATGGGCCTCGTCGACCTCGGCATGGTCGGGCGCCTGTCGCCAGAGGCGCGCGATCGCTGCATCGACCTCATGGTGGCGGCCGGGCGCAACGACTACATCGCTCTCGCCGACGCGGTCTACGCGATGGGCACGCCGACGCGGAAGGTCGACATGCGCGCCTTTCGCGCCCACGTCGCGACGGTCAGCGAGAAGTACCTGGGCCGGCCGCTCAAGGAGATCGACCTCGCCGCGATGGTGGCGGACCTGACCAACGGAGCGAGCAAGTTCGGCATCGACATCCCGCCCGACTTCCTCCTCATGGGCAAGGCGCTCATGACGCTGGACGGCGTGGCCAAGGAGCTCGACCCCGATCTCGACATCTTCACCGAGTCGAAGCCATTCTTCCTCGATCTCCTGCGCAAGCGCTACTCGCCGGAGCGCATCGGCAACGAGGCCTGGCGCGCGCTGGAGAAGCTCACCGGCGCGGCGTACGACGTCCCCCAGCAGACGCGCGAGGTGCTCGACGATCTGCGCCTCGGTCGGCTCAAGGTGACGGCCCTCGACCCCGGCATGCCGCCCGCGATCGACCGGCTGGGCCGCCGTGTCTTCAGCGGCCTGGTGATCGCCGCCTTCGTGACCGGCGGCGCCTGGCTGGCGCGCGACCCGGAGCTGAAGTGGGTCGGCATCGGCTTCATGACCTTCGCCGCTGTGGTGCTGGTGATGCACGGCATCGCCGACGCCCTGCGCGGTCGCAAGCGCCGCGAGTGAGCCGCTAAGGCTTCATGGTGATCTTCACCCGCTGCAGCACCCGGTAGGGTTGCTTGGGGTACAGATCGTGGAGCCGGATCTCGAAGTCCGTCCCCTTGTCCGACGAGAAGGTGGTGAGGACGTCGGTCGTCGCCCCGCGGGCGACGTAGTGCCATGCGCCGAGCGTGTCGTCGGTCGCCTCGGCCTGGACGATGGTGATCCAGAAGGCCTGCCCCTCCGGCGCGTCCATCGGGTGCGAGTACTTGATGTGGATCTGCTGCTGCGGACCGTAGACGGACTTCTCCACCGCGAACTGGGCGCGACTCGAGTCCCACCCGGCGTGACCGGCGCTGCCCTGGCGGTAGCTGTTGGGCGCGCAGTGCGCGGTGGCCCGCGAGAAGCGGCGGCCCTGCACGTCCTCGATGTCGAACTCGGTGCGGCGGTTCGTGCGCTTGTGCTCGGCGGTGGTGTTGGGCACCAGCGGGTCGCGCTCGCCGCAGCCCACTGCGAGCAGCCGGTGCCGCTCGATGCCTCGCGACGTGAGCCAGTCGACGACCGTCATGGCCCGCCGCTCGGAGAGCTGCTGGTTGGCGGCTTCGTCTCCGTCGCTGTCGGTGTGGCCCTCGACCCGGAGCTTGGTGATCTGGGGGAAGGCGCGCCCGGCGGTGACCAGCGTCTCCAGCAGGCCGATGTTGCGCGGCGTCGGCTTGATGGTCGCGGAGCTCGTGTCGAACTCGATGTCGCCCAGGACGTCGATCTGCGCGCCGGTCAGCGGCAGGCCCGCCAGCGCGAGCACGGGGTCGACCTCGTTGGCCTCCCCCGGGCGGTAGCCGGGCCCGGAGGCCTCGGTCCGCTTCTTCTCCTTCAGCTCCTCCGGCTGGGGGCCGGTGTCGAAGCGGATGGCCTCGCGCCCGCAGCCAGGCGCGGCGAGGCACGCGCCGATCGCCAGCACGGCGGCAGCCCGGTAGGCCGCCGCCGGAGAGGCCATCGACGGAACGGCGCTCGAAGGAGGTGAGCGCCGCTCGATCACTGCAGGTTGATCTTGCCCTGCAGGAGGAAGGCGACGACGAAGGCGAACAGCACCAGCGACTCGATGAGCGCCAGGCCGAGGATCATCGGGGTCTGGATGCGGGCCGCCGCGCCAGGGTTGCGCGAGATGCCCTCGAGCGCCGCAGCCGCCGCGCGGCCCTGGCCGAGGCCGCCGCCGAGCGCCGCGACGCCGATGGCCAGACCAGCGGCCATCGCCAGGCCGGAGTTCGAGTCGAACTTGTTCGACGCCGCGGACTGCTGCGCGTGCGCGAGCGCCGGGAGGACGAAGGACGCCACGAAGGCGGCGAGGGTGACCGACAGCTTGCTCTTGCGCGACATCCGAATCCGCTCCTTCTTGGGAGAACTCAAGTGCGGGAAGCCCCGCAGTACGTGCCAGCGCCGTCAGGCGCTGGATCGAAAACGACTCTGGCGGGCGACGGTCCTCTAGTCCGGATCGCCGCCCTTGGCTAGCCCCTCGCCGAAGCGGGGAGGTTCGCGGTCAATGTTCCTCGGCGTGCTCCGTGGAGAGGCCGATGTAGATGGACGTCAGGAGGCAGAACACGATCGTCTGCACGATGCAGACGATCACGCCGAGCAGCATGACCGGCAGCGGGACGAACAGCGCCACCAGCGTGAGGAAGATCGCGCCGAGGAGGTGGTCGACCGAGATGTTGACCATGAGCCGCATCGCCAGCGTCACCGGACGGACGCACAGCGAGATGACCTCGATGGGAAAGATCAGCGGCGCCAGGTACCACTTGGGGCCAGCGAGGTGCGCGATGTACGCGAAGCCGTTCTCCTTCAGCCCGTAGTAGTTGAAGGCCAGGAACACCGCGAGCGCGCAGCCCAGCGTGACGTTCAGGCTGGAGGTCGGCGAGCTGAACCTGGGGATCATCCGGGCAAAGTTGGAGAAGAAGATGAACAGCGACGCCCCGCCGATGATGGGGAAGTAGCGCTTCGCGTTTCGCGGGCCCATGACGTCGCGCGCCATGCCGTAGAAGGTGCCGAGGAACATCTCGAAGAAGCCGGGGAGCGTCAGCTCGTCGTCGGGGACGACCGCCTCGTCGAGCTTCCGGAACCTGGACCGCACGTAGAGCGCGAGCACCAGGATGATGCCCATGTAGAGGAACGACGTCAGCACCGGCTCGGCAGCGCGCCAGGTCGGATGCTCGTGGCCGAGGAAGCTGTCGCCCAGGACCTGAGCGTTGTGCTTCAGGCCCGGGAACAGGTCGAGGACGTAAGTGAACCAGTACGTGTGCTTGGGCATCTCTCGGAGCTCTTCGCTGGACCTGGCCTAGCGGCCGCCGCCATCTAGCACATCTTCCACACGGGGGCTCCGCCCCCGTGGACCCCCGGACGTCCCCGTGGACCCCGGGGCGCCGCGGGCTAGCTGCCCGAGTCGGTGGGGTCGCCGGAGCTGCCCGCCGGAGGCTCCGCCTCCGACGGCCCGTCCATAGGGGGTTTGCGGAACAGGGTCGAGAGGGTGATGCCGAGGGGGAGCGCGGCGTAACCCACCGCGAAGGAGAGCGGGGAGAACGCGTCGGTGCGGAGGACGACGTAGGCCGCGGCGAAGAGCCCGAGGAGCTTCAACACCCCGAGGACGGCCCAGGGGGCGGTGTTGCCCTTCTGGGCGAGGAAGGCCTCCACCAGACGGCCGAAGAACATGAGGTTCGCGGTGGCCATCGCCGCGCCGACTGCGACCCCGAACGCGGCCCAGGGCCCGAACGTCACCGCGCCCAGGGCGGCCATGGCGATGCCGCAGCCGGCGACGTACCTCACTGCGGCGGCGAAGCTCGGGTCCTTCTGCGCGCTCATCGCGTCTCCTCCCCGCGCTTCGCTTCCGCAGCGCGCAGCTTCTTCTCCTCGCCGGTCTCCCACAGGGGCGACGGGTTGCCTTCGGCCGCCTCCTCGCGGGCAGCCTCGGCCTTCATCTTCCGCATCTGGCGGAGGACGGCGCGCACCGCCGCGGCCAGGCCGAAGCTCGAGCCGAGGAGGGTAAGCCAGGGCGTGGTCTCGAAGCGGCCGTCGAGCCACTGCCCCAGGAACAGCCCGAAGAGGATGCTGAGCACCACCTCCAGGCCGAGGGTCCCCACCCCGCCCATGGTCTTCATCGCCGCCATGCGGGGCGGCGCGACCTGCTCCCGCTCCGGCGGGGCGATCGGGTGAAGCCGCGGATCGGGCAGCGGCGCGTCGCTGTCCCCTTCGCTGCGGGCGCGGTCTCGCTTCTCCTCGCTCACCGCGGCCTCACGCCGTCCCGAGGACGCGCTGCGCGAGCGCGACCCGGGCGGCGACCAGCTCCTCCAGGTGGCGGCGCGCGACGACGGCGGCGCGGCCCCGGTGGCTGACGCGGTTCTTCTCCTCCTCGCCCAGCTCGGCCATCGACTGGCTCAGGCCGTCGAGGACGAAGAGCGGGTCGTAGCCGAAGCCGCCCCGACCGCGCGGCTCGCGGGAGATGACGCCGTCGCAGCGACCGTCGGCTGCCAGAGGCTCGGCGTCGGAGAAGGGATCGACGATGACGACCACGCAGCGGAAGTTCGCTCGGCGACCCTCGTCGCCGTGGATCTCGGCGAGCGCGGCCAGCAGTGCGGCGTTGTTCTCGCCGTCGGTCGCCCCGTCCCCCGCGAAGCGCGCCGAGCGGACGCCCGGCCGGCCGCACAGCGCCTCGACCTCGAGCCCCGAATCGTCGGCGAGCGTCACCATGCGCGTGGCTTCGGCGACCGCGCGCGCCTTGAGCAGCGCGTTCTCCTCGAACGTCGCCCCGTCCTCCACCACCGGCGGGAGCTGGGGCGCCACCTCGTCGACCGAGCGGACGTCGAGCGGCAGCCCCGCGAAGAGGGCGCGGAATTCGGCCACCTTGCCGCGGTTCTTGGAGGCGATGACGAGCGTCATCACGCTGCCCGCGGGCGGCCCGACGGCGGCGTTCTCGGTCGAGGTGGCGCTCGCCATGCGATCAACCCTGGGGAGGAGCCAGCAGGGCGTCCAGGTCGACGCCGACCGAGGTCAAGGTCGCCCGCTGGATGGCGGCGAGCGATCGCACGCCGGCGAAGCCCACATCGATCATGCGGTCGATCGCCTCGCGCGGGACGGCCCGCCCCTCTGCGGTGCCCTGGACCTCGACCACGGCGCCGCCGCTGGTGCCGACCAGGTTGAGATCGACGCGGGCCTTGCTGTCCTCGACGTAGTCGAGGTCGAGGGCGATCCCCGTCTCCAGGTGGCCCACGCTGATGGCGGCGATCTGATCGCGCAGCGGGCGCCGCGGCAGCGCGTTCCCCAGCTTGGCCAGGGCGATGGCGACCGCGACGAAGCCGCCCGTGATCGACGCGGTGCGGGTGCCGCCGTCGGCCTCCAGCACGTCGCAGTCGACGCTGACCGTGCGCTCGCCGAGGGCGTCGGCGTCGAGGGCCGCGCGCAGCGCGCGCCCGATGAGGCGCTGGATCTCCTGGGTGCGTCCGCTCGGCGCCTTGCCGCGGCCGTCGCGCGACTCGCGGCGCTGGGGGCTGGAGCGCGGGTGCATCTGGTACTCGGCCGTGATCCAGCCCTTCCCTCGCCCCGCCATCCACGCCGGGACGGTGGGATCGATCGACGCCGTGCACAGGACGACGGTGCCGCCGGTGCGGTAGAGCACCGAGCCCTCGGCGTTCCGGTGGAACCCTGGGATCATCTCCACCGATCGATGCTGGTCGAGCTCCCGCCCGTCGTGCCGCGCCATGTCCCGCGGGTTACCACGTCGGCGACCGGAGCGAAGCCGCGGAGGGAGCCGCGGCGCCACCGGGCGAGGCCGCCCCCGGGGTGGGCGGGGCCGGCGGCGGGACCTCCTCCGGCGGGGGCGGGTCCAGCACGGCGCGCTCGCGGATGCGCTCGAGGGAGCGCCGCTTGATGCCTCGGACGCGCAGCAGGTCCTCGAAGCGCTTGAAACGACCGAGCTTCTCCCGCAGCGCGACGATGGCCTTGGCCCTGGCGGGGCCGACCCCTGGGAGCTGCTGGAGCTCGAGCTCGGAGGCGGTGTTCAGGATCACTCTCGGCGGCGTGCTGGGTGCGGCGGGGGACGCGGCGGGGCCGGCCAGACCCGTGGCCGCGGCGCGCGGCGCCGCGGTGCTCGACGGCCGGGACGGTCGCTCCGCCGCCACGGGGCGCGCCCTCGGAGCCCGCGGGGGGAACGCCGCCTCGGCGCGGGGCGGGCCCAGGTCGAAGGTGGTGTCGAGCCAGCCGGCGCCGATCCCGGCGAGAACGAGCATCGACGCCGCGATGCCGAGGGCCCGGGCCGCGAGCGGCACCCAGGCGTTCTCACGGATGAAGGTGACGACGGACTCGCGGGCTCGGGACATCTGTTCGCGCATGGGGGCCTCCTCCGGCTGGAGGCTCGACAGAGCGAGCGCGGTGCCGCGCCCCGACCTCGCGGATCTCGCCGCTTTCGAGGGCGCGCGGCCTGGCGGAGCCCCCGTGGGCCCTGGCGGCCGCCAGGGCCGCCAGCCGACCCCGACGGCGCCCGATGACCCAGGAACGTTTCGAACACCCAGGCGTCGCCGAGGAGGAGCAGTGAACGTCGCTCAATGCGACGTTGGAGGCGAGACGAGGGCTCATCCCGGGTCGAACGTCGCGCTGGGCGACGTTCAGCACGAGTCGGGTCGTCCCGCCGGCACCGACTGCTCCAGGCGCCCTTCACCCCTGGGCGAGCGAGGCAAACGCATCGAACAGACCGCCCGACATGGCGTGCTGGAGCTTCCACGTGATGCCGATCGGCCGGTCGCCTGCCGCCGTCACGAACGTCACCGGCCCCAGGAACGCATACGCCGCGCCGGGATCGGACCTCACGAAGAGGAAGAAGGTCCACCCGTTGCCCGGGCTCTCCACGTACCTCCTGCCCGACTCGCGCTCGATGCTGGCGATCGCCTGGGTCTCCCAGTGGAAGAGGGTGGGGCTGATCGCGTAGTCGCGGTACCTGGTGGTGGGGGAGAAGGAGGCGGCGGACTTGTCGAGGGTGACGAGGAGGAGCTCGCGCTGGCCTTCGAGCTTGAGGATGCCGCCCTGGGGGATGTTGCCCTTCTGGCCGGGCTTCACGTGCCCGACGGCGGCGACGATCTCGCGGCGGGCGTAATGGCGATGGAGGGCCAGCGGCCACTCGGGGACGGGCTGGACGTCGGTCGCGGAGGGTACGCGCTCGTGGAGGACCTCGCCCAGCTCCCGTAGCTCGTCGCGGGCGACATCATTCGCGAAGAGCCAGGGGAGACCGGCGAAGGGATCGGCGAGGAGGGTGCGCTCCCGGAGCTGGTGCTCGAGCATGGTGACGCGGCGTCGCTGGACGGTGTCCTCGGCGGCGCGGAGGATGCCGCCCGCGCTCCACAGGGCGATCTGGGCGGGGTCGTCGGTGTGAGTGAGGCGGTCGAAGCTGCGGGTGAGCTTCCTGGTGTCGTCGGGCTGCTCGGCGATGATGCCGGCACGCTCGCGGATCTCGGACCATCCGCCGGCCTGGTAGACGTCATCGACGTCCCGGCCGCTGGCGTCGAGGAACGCCTTGAGGGACATGGGGCCGCCCTCGGAGGTCAGCTCCTGGAGCTCGCGGGTCAGGACGCGCGCGCTCGCGACGACGAGCTTGAGGGAGTCGACGATCTGGCTGCGGGCCACCTCGTCGAGCTGCATGACGCACCCGCTGGGAAGGAACGGGAAGCCGTCGCCGATGGCGGCGCCGAGGCGCGCTCGCGGGAGGCCGGTGATGGCGGCGTACAGGTGGTCGAAGCGGAACTCGCGACGGTGCTGGCCGATGAAGTCGAGGACCAGGCACGAGGACTTGCCCTCGTGGAGGCGGAGGCCGCGACCGAGCTGCTGGACAAAGACGGTGGTGCTCGCGGTCGGCCGGAGAAGGAGGAGCGTGTCGACGAACGGGAGGTCAACGCCCTCGTTGTAGAGGTCGCAGGTGCAGATGACGTTGATGTCGCTCCGCTCGAGCCGCCTTGGAGCGGCCTCGCGCGCGTCGCCGCGGGTCGTGCCGTGGACGGCCTCGGCCGGGATGCCACGCCGTGAGAGCTCGCGCGCCATGAACTCGGCGTGCTCGACGGAGACGCAGAATGCGAGGGCGCGAACGGAACGGAGGTCACCGACGCGGCGGCGGAGCTGTTCGACCACCAGATCGACGCGCGCCTGGTTGCCGGTATAGATGTTCTCGAGGTCCGCGAGCTGGTAGCCGCCGCGGTTCCAGCGAATGGCTCTCAGATCGGTGTTATCGGAGATGCCGTAATACTCGAACGGGACCAGCAGCTGGCGTTCGAGCGCGTGCCAGAGGCGCAGCTCGGCGGCGATGCGGTGATCGAAGTCCGGAAGGAGGGACCTTCCGTCGGCGCGCTCCGGGGTCGCGGTCAAGCCGAGCAGGACGTCAGGGGAGATGGCCCGGATGACGCGCTGGTAGGACTCGGCCGGGGCGTGGTGGCACTCGTCGATGACCACGAAGCGGAAGTGGTCGGGCGCAATGCGGGCACCGAGAACATTGGCGAAGCTCTGGATTGAGGCGAAGAGGTACTCCCATTGCGTCGGGACCTGCCCGTCCACCAGCAGCTCGCCGAACCCGCCATCGTGGAGGGCGTTGCGGAAGGTGTGGAGCGCCTGCTCGAGGATCTCCTTGCGGTGGGCCAGGAACACCAGGCGCGGCCGCGATCCGCGCGCGCGGCACTCCTCGGCGTAGTCGAAGGCGGCGATGACGGTCTTGCCGGTGCCGGTCGCCGCCACGACCAGGTTTCGCCACCGGCCGTGCAGCCGACGCTCGGCCTGGAGACGGTCGAGGATCTCCTGCTGGTAGGCGAACGGACGGAGCGAGTAGAGCTGGGTCACCTTGGTGGGCCCCGACCTCTGGGCGCGCAGTGCGCGCTGGAGGCGGTCGCTGTGCTCGTTGCTGGAGGGGTCGAAGGGCTCGAACTCGGCGTCGTTCCATAGTCCCTCGAAGGTGCCCTCGAACTTCTGGATGACGTCCGGCAGATCGGCCGCGCAGACCTTCACCATCCACTCCTGTCCCGCTCCCAGCGCGGTCGCGGTCCAGTTCGCGGAGCCGACGTAGGCGGTGTGCAGTCCCGACGATCGAGCGAACAGCCAGGCCTTGGCGTGCAGGCGCGTCCGGTTCACGTCGTACGAGACCCGCACCTCGACGCCGTCGAGCGACGCGAGCTGCCTCAGCGCCTCGATCTCGGTGGTCCCGGTGAAGACCGAGGTGAGGATGCGAACGTGGACGCCGCGCCGCGACGCCTGCTCGAGGTGCGTGCGCACCGCGCGGAAGCCGCCCACCGTGATGAACGCCGAGAGGATGTCGATCCGGTCCGCGCACGCGATCTCGCGCGAGAGCTCGTGACCGAGCGAGGGCTCCGCACGCGAGCGCGTCAGCAGCGTCGACGACGAGAGCGGCGTCGAGGCCGCTCCGGGATCGCCGCGCGGTAGATCGAGCGCAGGAGTCGGGCCGTGCCCGCGATGCGGGCACCCTCCAGCAGCTCGCGCGCCTCGCCCCTGGGCTCGGGCGCCAGCTGGTCGAGGATGTGATGCGCCAGCGCAAGCTGCGCCTCGGGCTTGCGCGCCGTCCGCAGGGCGCGCTGGATCTCGACCGCCAGGTGGCGCGTGAGCCACGTCGAGAGGTCGGCCTCGGGGATGGGCGCGATCTCGGGGACCGAGGGACCGATGGCGCCGAGCTGGCGCTCGAGCAGCTGCGTGACCAGCTGCTCGTAGACGCCGTCGCGGAGCGGCGCCGTCACGTTCGCTGGGGTGACGCGGTACCGGTCGCGCGAAGCGCGGCGCTGAACGCCTCGGCCAGTGGGCCGGCGGCGATCTCGCGGGCGATCACGTCCCGAGCCGTCGCGTAATCCCTGAGAGCCGCGCCGCAGAGTTGAACCAGCTCCTCGTCCCCGGCGGCTTCGGCAAGGCCGCGGAGCGTCGCGATGTGATCATCGGGCGGGTCCTTGACCGCGGCCTTGGCTCGATCTCGCGGCATGCCGGCACTCTATCTCGAGCGCGGTCACGAAGTCCGCGGCCGACGCGAACGCCGCGGCGAGGAGGCTCGTGGTCATGGCAAGCTTGATGCGACGACCAGGGTCGTGGCCTGCGATCACCGGGCGCTTGCGGCGATCAGGCGCTCCACCTTCGGAGCGGAGCTTCGCGCTTCGCTCCAGCACTTCGTCCACGTCGTCGGCGGTGAAGGTGGCCGCGGCGTTGTAGTCCGCGTCCTCGTGATCGACCGTTGCCCGCTGCAACGTGGCAAGTGAGGATGCGCACGTGCAGGCGGCATCCTGGGACGCGATGAGCCCTTGGCTCGGCGTGCTCGCCGGACGCGCGCGAGGCAGGTCAGCCGCCTCACGGGCTCCAGGCGAGCCCCCCCACCGCCCGCACCCAGCGCCCCGGGGACGGCCGCCACGAAGCGGGCTGAAACCTGGCGCAGCCGCGGCGCCCCTTCGACGGACCAGGTCATTCGATGTCTCCGACAGGCCCTCGGCCGCTCAAGGTGTGAGCGGAAATGCGGACCGAGGCGACGGAAGCATTTTCGGTCACACCTTCAGATCCGGAACGCATCCTCGAACGCGTCGAGCTCTACCTTGCTCATCCCGATCTCGCCTCCGACCTCGCGCCACCTCGCGACCGCATCGAGGACCTCGGCGAGGACTCCGTCGGCACGTGGCGATGTGAGGCGGAAGTAGCGCACCGTGCTGCGGAGGGCGTCGAAGGAGGCTTCCGGCCCGGTCTCCTCGGAGATCCAGGTCTTCAGCTCCCGCGCGCGATGGGGAAACGGGTTGAGGTCGAACGCGGGCGCGAGCCGCCACAGCCCGCGTGAGGCGTGGAGGAAGCCGTGGTTCTTCAGGTGGTCATCGACGTTGTTGATGGCGATCGAGAAGGCGATCCGACGCCACAGCTCCTCGATGTCCTCCTGGGCGGCGGCGCCGTGGGAGCGCAGCGCATCGACGATCTCGGTGTACGCGTGGTCCTCGGGATCGGCGGCCTCCACGCCGAGCAGGGTCGCCGCAGAGACGTACGGTATGCGGCGCCCATCTGCCGTGCGGTCGAACCTGCGGATCACCGCGACGGCGACGCCACCGCCCTCGACGAGACGTGCGGGGGCGACCTGGATCCCGGCTCGCGCGGCGAGGCGCATCGCGAGGACCTCGCCCTTGGTGACCGCGCGCTCGTCGGTAACGCTGGGGAATTTGCCGATCGAGAGCAGGCCATCGTCATCGACGACCGTGCACTTCGGTCGCAGCCCCCCGAGCGACGTCGCGCGCCCGAGCAGGTACGCTAGGTCCGCCTCGGTCTCGGTGCTCCGCTCGACGGCGTGGCTTGCAGCGACGAGTCGCTCGAGCTCGATGAGGGGCGGCGCAGCGCGACGGCCCGGCACCTGCGACCGCTGGTAGACGCCCTGCTCGTCCTGGAAGCGGAGCGCGCCGACGCGGCTCGTGTCGTCGACCGCGAGCAGGAAGTCGAGCTCGTCAAGGGCGCGGGCCTCGGGCGCTCCGCCCTCGCGACGCGCCGCCTGCCTTTGCTTGGCATGGTCGCGAAGGATCACGCGCCGCCCCCAGCCGTCGGGCTCGGTGTCGGCGATGGCGCCAGGGAAGAGCGATCCCTCGCGCGGTCGTCGCCGAAACTGGGGACCGACGACGAGCGAGAGCGCCGGATCGATCGCGAACCTGTCGGCGGAGGAGAGCCAGGGCGCCTCGTACTCGAACGATGCGCTCTGCCTACCTGCGGACGCCTCGTGGCGCAGGATGCCGATCGCCGTCCCCTCGTCACCGAGCCGCACGCGGATCGTGCGCGTCATGTCGGCGCCGGATCCTTTCGCGGTCGAACCCGGCGCGGCAGCCGCGCGGCGTCGAGAAGCAGCCCGTCCGCGTCACGGCCCGAGTCTACGATCTGCCCCAGCGCGTCGCCGAATCCGAGGACGAACAACGCCATGGCGTAGACGCCAAGGGAGACCGTCGGATCTCCGCGCTCGGCGCGCAGGTAGGTGCTGCGCGAGACGCCGAGGCGCTCGGCCATCATCGCGTGCGTCAGGCCGCGTCGCCGACGCGCTAATCCCAGGTCGGCTCCGAATTTCGCCAGCGAGCGACGGACCCGGAGCGGGAGGATGTCGACTACGGCAGAGCGCACAACAATGATTCATACATGAGTCATGAAGCGACACAAGGACTCATGCATGAGTCTCAACGAGGAGCCTCATGGCGCGGCCGTGGCCTTCACGCCGCCCTGCACGCGACCCCCGAGCCGCGGGGCCACCGAGCTGGGTCCTCGTAGAGCGAGCGCGGCGTCCCCACCTGCTCGATGCGTCCGGCGTCCATGACCGCGACGCGATCGGCGAGGCTGCGCGCCTCGTCCGGATCGTGGCTGACGAAGACCGCCCCGATCCCCACCTGCCCCACCCGCCCGATCAGGCCGCTGCGCTCGCGGCTCAAGCCCCGCGGTCGCTGCAAACGATTTCAACAACGGCCACCCGCGGCGGCGCGCGGGGGCCTTGAACGGATCGCCCTCGACGAGACCGGGTCCTTCAGCTCGAACGACGTGCGCTTCCTCGGCACCCAGGCCGAGGTCGCCGGCAACGTCGTGCAGGTCCTTGATCGACGACGCCGGGCTCGACCTCGACGGCGAGACGCGCGACGCCGGCGCGCCCGACCTCGGCGCCGACGAGCTGCGCTGAGCCGCTCGAACCACGCGCTCAGAAGGAGCCGGACACCTGCAGCGAGCCGAGCCCCAGGCGCACCTCGGGCGGCGTGGCCGCGGCCTCGGTGTCGCGCACCTTGCGCGCGCCGGCGACGGTCAGCGGGATGCCGGGCGCGAGGAACAGGAGGCTGAGGCCCCCGATCACGGCAGCGCCGAGCGCGCCGTGGGGCTCGTCCGAGTCCGCGACCGCCACTCCGGTCGCAACGAGAGCGCCGAAGCCGCCGATCGACGTCAGCGTGATGCCGGTCGCCAGCATGGCGGGGCTCGCGACGCGCGTGGGTGCGCCGTTCGCGATGGCGACCTCGTCCTCGACCTCCTTGTTGTGCTGCGCGGCGCGCTCGGCCTCCGCGACCGCCTCCCCATCCACCGATGTCGCGAGCAAGGGGATGCCGATGGCCAGCGCCGGGACGGTGAACAGACCGACGGCGACGCTCGCCTCGGTCGTGTGATACGGCGACGTCGACGCCGCGACGATGGCGCCCGTACCCATGGCCCCGAGGCCGACGAGGATGGAGCCTGCGACGGCACCGCCGGGGGAGTCGTAGCGCTCGCCGTGGGGCAGCGGCTTCGACTGCACGATGGCCAGCGTGAGGCCGCCCGCCGCAGCGAGGCCGATGCCTGCGCCGAGCAACGCGCGTCCGCCCGCATCGTCCACGGGGGGTGTGTAGGGGTCGAGGCACCCCGCGATGCGCCCGCAGCGCTCGGTGGCGACCGTCTCCTCGTCCGCCAGGCTGACAACGCCGGCGAGCACGAGCAGTACACCACCGGCGGTCTCGACGATCGCGGTGGGAACGAGGGGGTCGAGCGGGTCGCTGGACCCCCCGGCGTCGTAGGCGGGGCCAGGGCCTGCGTGACGCACGATCGGAGCCGCAGCCGGAGCTTGCGGCGGATGGGGCGCCGGAGGCGGACCCGCAGGTCCCGGCGGTGCCCACGACGGCCGGTGCTGCGCCGTTGCGTGCGCCGGCGCGGCGAGAAGCAACGACACCACCGCGGCACGAAGGATGCCACGCGGCGTCACGGCAGCACCTCGCCGAACGAGAGTATGGTCGTGCCGAGCTCGCGGTCGGGGTCGACGCCCCAACCCTCGCGACCGAGAAAGAGCTCGGCGTGCGCCACCCGCCCGCCCGAGCCGCCGAAGGCGACGCTTCCCTGGCACACGACGGGGCCCCCGTGACGCACGTCACCCTGCGGGCCCACCCGCGCGGCGACGCCCTCCGACGAGCCGACGAGGACCTCACCGTCCGCGCGGACCGCGATGGACGCCTGCGACGCGTAGGTCTCGAGCGGCGTGCTCCATTGCGTGACGCCCGAGGCGTCGAATCGGGTCACGATGCCCGCACCTGCGGCGACGACCTCGTCGTCCACGAACGCGATGGCGGTGGCCGTCACCGGGGAGCGCCACGCCGGGACGGCGCCTCGGAGCACGACAACCTCGCCGGTCCACGTCCCCACCGCGACCGCGTCGGCGGAGAGTGCCATCGTGGATACGGCGTCGATCGCCACGACGTCGACCGCGACCACCGCGCCTTCGCCGTCGAGCTCGAGCATCACCATGCCCTGCGTCGGTGTGGTCGGCGCGATGTCGGACGTCTCGAGGGCGGCGTACGCCGGGATCGCGAGCATGAAGCGTTCGCCGTGGCTCGCGACGATCACCTCCTGGCCCTCCTGAAAGACGTCGCTCTCGAGCTCGCGGATCCAGGCGACGGAGCCGGGCTCCCGGTGGAGGGCCACCGTCGCCCGCGACGTCGAAGGGGAGACGACGAACACGCCGCCGCCCGGCGCAGGAGCGATGGTCGGGATCCCCCCGACCGGGGTGGAGCCCACCACGCCTTCTGCGGTGCGCGACAGGAGGAGGCTGGTCTGCGACGTGATGTCGCGATCGATGACCCACACCGTCCCGTCCTCATCGATGGTGGGCTTGAGCGCCGCGGAGTACGGATCGCGAGGCCCCTGGTCGATGTCGGTGAAGGTCCGCGCGAGATCGATGCGCTCGCCTTCGCCCGCGCGCTGATGGATCCAGTACACCGGCGCGGCCGTCGCGCCGTCGCGCGTCAGGAGCTCGACCGTCACCCCGACGCCGACCTCCACCGGGCAGACGCCGGTGGGTAGCTCGAACGGCGTGTCGAGGTGCGCCCGCACGCGGATCTCGCGCTGCTCCTCCTCGTTCTGGTCGAGGTCGACCGGCCAGTCGTCCTGGTCGATGACCACCTCGTCGAGGGTCGCCGCGATGCCGTTCACGGCGACGGACACCGCGTCCAGCGCGACCTGGTCCTCGCCGTACGCACCGACGACGATCAGGAGCGTCGCCTCGACGCGCACGGTCCCGTCGTCATCGACGGTCAGGGAGGTCTCGCCCTCGGTCGCGGACGCGTACACGCCGCTGCTTGCGTGGTAGGGGACCTGACCGCAGGCTCCCCATGCCAGCGCGGCGAGGACCAGCGGTGCGAACCTCGCTGCTCGCTGCGAAGGGGAGGGCGCTCCCCGGTGGGCTGGCTCGCGGTGGGCTGCCTTGGTCGAGGCCGTCGATCCCGTATCGGAGGTCGTCACCATGTTGCCTGGCCCGCCTCCAGCAAAGGCGGCGCCCGAGCCCGCGCCGGGACCGTCGAACAATCGACGACCGCACGGCCCCTGCAACCGCGACGCGATCGGCGAGGCTGAGCGCCTCCTCCTGATCGTGGGTGACGAAGACCGCCCCGATCCCCACCTGCCCCACCCGCCCGATCAGGCCGCTGCGTTCGCGGCTCCTCGTGGCTCGAGCCCCGCGCTCCTGCAAACGATTTTCAACAACGGCCACCGGCGTCGGCGCGCGGGGCGCCTCGAACAGAGGAGCTCTCGCGCCGTTCGACAGGGCCGTCGAGCGGTGGTCGCTGCATCGAGCCGAGGCGGGAGGCCCGCGCTCCCGGCGCGAGCGCGTGGATCGCCCGCGCCGCCTCCGCGCCGGGGTCGTCGCGACCGAAGGCCGCGATCCAGCGCGCCAAGGGAGCCAGGACCGCGACCCGCGCGATGTCCTCCGCGGCCACCACCAGGACGGCTCGGACCGCCGGCGCGATGGCAAGCGAGGTCGGAGCGTCGTGCACGGCCACAGCATGGCTCGGCCGCGTCACGACCTCGCCCAGCGCCTCCTGCGTGGCGATCCACCTCGCGAGCTCGCCTGCCAGCGCGGCATCGAGAGGCCCGCGGGGCACCAGCCGACCCCACCGCGAGAGCGCGGCGTCGAGCGCGCGGGCCAGCGCCGTCGTGCGGCCGCGATCCCCCTCGACCACGACGACACGCGGCGAGAGGCAGCCGCGCTGGTCGAACGCGGAGACGTCGCAGGCGATCGCGTCGGCGGCGCCCTCGATGGGATCGGACCCGGCGACGAGCGCCACGCCGAGCCCGGTGCCGTGGCGCCGCAGGGTCACGCCCGGATCGAGCGCCGCCTCGATGGCGTCCATCGTCGCGTCGCTCCCGTAGGCGTGGACCTGGTCTCCCGCGCGCGCGGCGAGCGCCGGAACGAGCTGGGCGCGCCCCCCCGCCGCGGCGTACGCGACGTCCTCGGCGAGCGCCGCGATCACAAGCTCGGCGACCACCGGATCGCGGCGCGAGGGGCAAACGCGCACGTCGCAGGACGTCGCGGCGGCGAGCGCGATGGACCGAGCGGCCGCCGTGCACACGTTGGCGGAGGCGACGACCCAGGCGACCTCGGCATCGCCGGCCCACGCGAGGAGGCGATCGAGCTGCGGCTCGGTGACGCGGCGCTCGAGAGCGGTCGCGAGCGCGAGCTCGACCCCCTCGGGCGACAGCCCCGAGGCCGCCGGGAGGCGCGAGCGGGCCTCCCGACCCAGGACGTCGCCGGGGTCGGCGATGCGCGCGGTGGCGGCCACCACGCACCGCACGCGGGCGCGGCGACCCTCCGCCGCGCCCGCCGCGGCTCCAGCCCGGGGCCGCTCGCTCACGGCTCGCGCATCTCCTCGATCGCCAGCGAGCAGCCGCGCGGCGTCGCCCCGGGGAGTCGGCCGAGCAGCTCGATCCCCTCCGGCGTCACGCGCACGCGGTCGGCTGTCTGCAGGGCGACCGCCGAGTCCACGTTGGCGAGGTCGACGATGCGCGCGATGCCCGCCGCGCCCGGCGCAACCGGCGCGAGGGTGATCGGGTCGACGGCCACCACTCGCACCCACGGGGGGGCGCGGTAGAGATCGGGGCGCACCGCGCCCGGGACCCGCCGCGGCTCGTAGAGCTGGCTCGACATCTCGGTCATCCCGTACTCGCCGATCACGTGGCCCGGGGCGAGCGCGAAGCGATCGGCGAGCGCGGCGCGGAGCTGCGGCTCCTCCACGGTGCGGGTTCTCCCCTTGAGGCCGCCGGTGATCATGGCGCGGCTCCCCGCAGAGAGCCTCAGGTCGGCATGCGTGGCGTCGATCGCCCACACGAACGCGAAGCTGGTGCCGAGCAGCAGCACCGGCTCGCTGGCGGCGCGAGCGCGCGCACAGGCGTCCTCCAGTGTGTCCACGTCCAGCGCGCCGCGCTCGGTGTCGACATGGAAGCTCGCCTCGATGCCGAGGTGATCGATGAAGAGATCGATCATGAACGAGAGCGACGACTCGAGGAGGTCGGAGGCGCGCGGCGCGAGGACCACCGCGCGCCGCGGCCGGAGATCGGCGAACAGGTGAGGGCCGCCCCAGGCCAGCGCCGCCGCCTCGTAGGTCGCGGTGGTGCGCAGCGCGTGTTCGCCGCGCGCCCCGCTCGTGGTGCCGCTGGTGCGGAACACGCGGACGTCCTTCTCCGGCGGGTGCGCAGCGACGCGCGCCAGCCGGAACACATCGGTGGGCACCGCGGGGATGGCCTCGGCGCCGGTCGCGCGATCGAGATCGACGCCGCGCGCGCGCACCAGCCTCGCGATCGGCGCCACGTGGGTCGCCTGGAACCGCGCGAGGTCGAGGGCGAGCGCGTCGAAGCCTGCCGCGTCGAGTCCGTCCTCGATCGCGCGCCGCACGCGCGCGTGCAGCGCGTCGCTCGCGTCAGCCGACGGCGAGCGCATCGAGCGCCTCGCGCAGAGCGGCGGCGGCGCCGTCGAGCTGCGATCCGGCGATGGTGAGGGGCGGCGTGGCGACCAGCACCTCGTGCGATCGCCCCGCGGTGGTGGCGAGGTAGCCGCGCTCGAGCCAGGCGCGCAGCGCGCGCAGGCCCAGCTCGCCGCTCGCCAGCTCGATGCCGACCAGCAGCCCCTCGCCCCGCACCTCTACGAAGCCGGGCGCGCCCTCGAGGGTCGAGCGGAGCGTCGCCATGAAGCGCGCGCCCTCCGCGGCGGCGCGCGCGTCGAGCTTCTTGAAGCGGACGGCGTCCAGCGTGGTGATCGCCGCGGTACACGCCACCGGCCAGCCGGCGTGGGTCGAGGTGTGGACCACCTCGTCCTCCCGCGCCCATGCCGCCGCGACCGCCTCCGGCGCGATGCAGGCGGCGATGGGGTAGCCGCCGCCCAGCGCCTTGCCCAGCACCAGCACGTCCGGCACCACCTCGGCGAGAGATCGCACGACGTGACCGCTGCGCCCGAGGCCCGTCCACACCTCATCGACGATGAGGAGCGCGCCGCGGGCGTGCGCGCGCTCGGCCAGGGCAGCGAGGAAGCCGGGCGGCGGCACCACGCAGCCGCCGCGACCGAGGATCGGCTCGACCAGGACGGCGCCGACGTCGCCGCCGGCGAGGGCCGCCTCGACCGCGGCCAGCGAGCGATCGAGATCGGCGGCGAGGCGCGGGTACGGCGCGAATGCGACGTGGGTGTTGAGCTGGTCGGCGAAGGGCGCGCGGTAGCTCGCCTTGTAGCCACAGGCGGCGAGGGGCGCGTAGGAGAGGCCGTGGTAGGCGCCCTCGAAGGCGACGATGCCGGGCCGCCCGCTGGCGAGGCGCGCTGTCTTCAGCGCCGCGGTGACGGCGTCGGCGCCGCTTCCGGCGAGCATCGCCCGCGGCGATTCGCCAGGGTGGAGGCGGACCAGCCGCTCCAGCAACGCCACCTTGGGCTCCGACGCGTACATGTCGCCGAGGCCCTGCACCAGCCGCTCGGCCTGCGCGCTCACCGCGCGCTCGAGGGCGCTCGCGCCGTGCCCCAGCGCCACGGCGCCGAAGCCCGCCGCGAGATCGACGTAGCGGTTGTCGTCGGCGTCCCACACGTTCGCGCCGCGCCCGCGCGACAGGACGACGGGCGCCATGTCCTCGCCCCCGGCGGCGTCGCTGCGCGCCGCGCGCCGCTTCGCGAAGGCGGGGTTCTCCACCGCCTCCAGCCGGGCCAGGGCGGCGCGGGTGCGCGGCCCGGGAGGCGGGACGCGCATCGCCGGCCCGTCGTCGCCGGTCGGCTCCACGAGGGGCGGCGGCAGCTCGCTCAGCGGCACGAGGAGACTCCGACCGGGGTCAGTAGCAAACGCGGTTACGGCCGCCGCGCTTGGCCTCGTAGAGGTGCTCGTCGGCGCGCTTGATCAGATCGGTCGCCTGGCGATCCCCCTCGACGAGGATGGTCGCGCCGAGGCTGATGGTGACCTTGATGTTGTCCTGCTGGAACACGAAGAGGTGCTCCTCGACCTTCTGACGCAGCGTTTCCGCCAGGGCGACCGAGCCTTCCAGGCTCGTCTCGGGCAGGATGATGGCGAACTCCTCGCCGCCGTAGCGCGCGAACACCTCGTCGCGGCGGATGCGCGCCTGCACCAGGCGAGCGACCTCCTTCAGGACGAAATCGCCGGCGAGGTGGCCGTGCACGTCGTTGATGCGCTTGAAGTGATCGATGTCGAAGAGCAGCACCGCGAGGTCGCGCTCGTGACGCCGCCCGCGGATGATCTCGCGCTCGAGCGCCTCGTACAGGTACCGCTTGTTATGGATCTGAGTGAGACCATCCATGATGGTCATCCGGTAGATCTCTTCGTGGTACTGGGCCTCGACGTCGGCGCCGGACAGGAACTTGAAGATGGTCGGCCCGATCTTCACGCGGTCGCCGTTCTTGAGGACGTTCTCCCGGGAGATCGGCTCGTCGTTGCAGTAGGTGCCGTTGGTGCTGCCGTCGTCGACGATCAGCCATATTTCTTCACGCTGCTCGAAGTGGGCGTGACGGCGCGACACCGAGTCGCCGTCGAGCACGATCTGGTTCTCGGCACCGCGACCCACTCGCGTCGGCGACACGTCGAGCACGAAGCGCTTCCCGAGGAGCGTCGGCTCCTTGGTGTAGATCACGACGAGGCAGTCGGTCCCGACCTTCGACGACTGGGCGTCGGGAGGCGGCTGCACCACCTGCGTGACGCGCGTCTTCTCGTCGAGGTCGCTCACGCTCCGCGCACCGCTCCTACCGCCGCTGGCTCCTGCACACGCTCCGCCGATCGCCCTTGCCGCCCCGCCCGCTGACCCGGTCCCTCGGTCGCGGAGCCTCCCCTGAAGGGGGCCCGCGCCGGGCGCCCCTGGGAGCGCCGACGTGCGACACCGCGTCGGTAGGACCTTCCACCCAGGTGTTCCAGCGCCGTGAGGCGCTGAAACAGATGCAGTTCCCGGGCGGGTCGAGCCCGGGAGGGCTCAACCCGGTCTCTTGGAGGTCGCCGACGCGGCGCGCGCGCTGTGGATTCGAGTGTTCGACGGCTGAGCCTAGCTTTCGGATCCGTGAACCGTCAAGGCGACCCCCTCCCCACCTTTCGCAAACGCGCGATGATTTTTCATAACTGCGATGCAGAGTGCGGCGTCAGGCTGCAGGGTAGCGATCGGCGCGGAGGGGGTGGCGTGTTTTCGGGGGAAGTTGGTCCGGTCGCCCGGCGAGTCGAGGGCCGCCGAGCGACGCTCGGGCTGGCACGGCGACTGCAATGTATCTGGAGCAGAGCGTCGTGCCGAGGGCCTGCCCCCCCGGGTACCGGTACGACGCTCGACCTCTCGGGCGCTGCGTTTGGACCTACCCCCCCCAGGTCGCCGCAGCGCCCGTTTTTTTTGTCGTCTCGGCTGACTTCTGCCTCCACCGGGGGCGGCCCGGCGACGGCCGCGGCGTGCCGATGGGCGTCGACCTGTGGCGACTGTGGCGCATCGCCTCAGTCGCCGACGCGTATGGGCTCAGATCGCGGGGAGCGTGGCGCGGAGCGTCCCCCCGTCGAACACCCACATCGAGCCGGGCTCGCCCTGGGTCCACGCCTCGTTGGTGGTCAGTGGGACGGTGCTGACGACCGCGACCCGGTCGCGCGGCGTGGTCACCGTGGAGAAGTCGATGGTGACGTCATCGTCCTGCAGGCGCGCCGGGCCGAAGGGCGCCTTGCGCAGGATGTAGCAGAGCTTGGTCGCGCACCGCGCGTAGAGGTGACGCCCGTCGCCGAGCAGGAAGTTGAAGGTGCCGCGCGCGCCGATGCGCCCGCCGAGCTCCGCGACCGCCTGCCAGAGCAGCTTCGGATCCTTCGGATAGCACGGGAACGCGGTGCGCAGCCCCTCCATCAGGTGGCAGTAGGCGCGCTCGCTGTCGGTCGACCCCATGGGCGAGAAGCGCCCGAGCTTCAGCGTGCGCGAGCTCTTGACCGTCCCGTTGTGGGCGAAGACCCAGTGCCGACCCCAGAGCTCGCGCACGAAGGGGTGGGTGTTGGCGACGCCGACCGGGCCCCGCGTTCGCTTGCGGATGTGGCCGATGGCGAGCAGCGTCTTGATCGGGTTGTCGGCGAGGAAGCGCGCGAGCGGGCTCTCGCACGCCGCGGTCGGCTCGAGGAAGACGCGCGCGACGTTCTTCTCGTAGAGGGCGAGGCCCCAGCCGTCGGCGTGGTGAGCGGTGCCGCCGCCGCGCCGACGCAGGCCGGTGAACGAGAAGACGATGTCCGTCGGGACGTTGCACTCCATCCCGAGCAGCTCGCACATGGGCACCCTCAAAATACGCGCGGCGAGCGCGGCGTTCAAGGAACCAGCGAGGGCTACGTCGCTGCGAGCTGCTCCAGCACCCGCGTTGCCATGTCGTTCGCCTGGCGAATGCAGTCGGGGATGCCCACGCCGTCGTAGGCGGCGCCGCCGAGGTGGAGGCCGGGGACCTGGTCGGCCTGCACGCGCACGCGCGCCAGCCGGTCCTTGTGGCCGACGTGCGGCTGCGGGTTGCTCTTCGGGTAGTGAAAGGCGCGCGTGAGGCGGGGCGCGGCGGTGATGCCGAGAACGGCGCGAAGCTCGTCGCGGGCGATGCGCTCCAGCGCGGCGTCGTCGAGCGCGACGTCGGGCTCGCGGCGGAAGCCGCCGAAGAAGACGCGGATCAGTGCGGTGCCCTCGGGGGCGCGCGCCTCCCACTTGCTGGTGACGAAGGTGATGGCGAGGATGCGCCGCCCGGCGTCCTTGGGGAGCACGACGCCGACGGCGTCCATCGCGTGCGGCACGTCGCGGCGGGCGTAGGCGAGCACCATGGTCGCCGTCGACACGTAGGGGATGGCGCCGATCTCGCTCGCCAGCCGCGGCGCCAGTTCCTCCAGCGCGCGCGAGGCGGCGTGTGCCGGCGCCGCCATCACCACGTGGTCGGCGTCGAGGGCGAGCGCAGCGCCGGCTCGATCCTCCGCGACCACGCGGAGGCGTGCCCCCGCCGCCATGCCGCCTCCCACCGCGCGCACCGCGAAGCCGGTGTGGATCTCGGCGCCGCGCTCGCGCACCAGGGCCTCGAGCGTCTCCACCAGCTCGCCCATGCCGGAGCGCAGCGAGAAGAACGCCGAGGGCGGCGGCGCGCCGGGCACGTGCGGGGGCCGCGTCGCCAGGACGCCGCGGACCAGGCTGCCGTACTTGCCCTCCAGCTCGGCGAGCTGTGGAAACGTCGCGCGGATGCTGAGCTTCTCGCAGTCGCCGGCGTAGATGCCGCCCAGGAGCGGCTCGGCCAGGCGGACCAGCGCCTCGTCGCCCAGGCGACGTCGCACGAAGGAGGCGATCGACTCGTCCTCCCCGTCGCGCTTCGGCGGGCGCACCAGGTCGAGCCCCATCCGCAGCTTGCCGCCCCACGAGAAGAGGGCGGAGCGGGCCAGGGGCACGATGCGCGTGGGGATGGTGAGGACGACGCCCTCGGGCAGCAGGTGGAGCGCGTCGCCCCGGGCGACGTAGACCCGTCGGTTCTCCACCCGGGTCTCGACCAGACGGTCGCCGAGGCCGATCTCGCGGCAGAGCGCAGCCGCCTGCGGCTTCTGCACCACGAAGGCGTCGGGACCGCCGTCGAGCACCAGCCCGTCCTCGCGGACGGTGCGGATCTTCCCGCCGAGCCGGACGTCGGACTCGAGCAGCGTGACACGCAGCTTGCCGTCGCCCCCCGAGAGCAAGCGGTAGGCGGCGGTCAGGCCGGTGACGCCGCCGCCGACGACGACGACGTGCGCGGTCATCCGTGCTCGTGCACGTGGTCGACCATCGCCTTGACGTGGTCGACCGGTGTCTCCGGGATGATGCCGTGACCGAGGTTGAAGATGTGGCCCGGGCGCTTGCCGACCGCGTCGAGGATCGCCGAGGCGCGCTTCTTCGCCACCTCGACCGGCGCGCAGAGCAGCAGCGGATCGAGGTTGCCCTGGACCGCGCGATCGTGGCCGATGCGCTCCCACGCCTTGTCGATGGGCGTCCTCCAGTCGACGCCGATCACGGTGCCGCCGGCGTCGCGCTGCAGCTCGAGGAGCGAGCCGGTGTTGGTGCCGAAGTGGATGACGGGGACGCCGGTCGTCTCCAGGTCCTTCAGGATGCCGCTCACCCAGGGCTGGACGTGGGTGACGTAGTCGACAGGGGCCAGCGAGCCGACCCAGGAGTCGAAGAGCTGCACCGCCTGGGCGCCGGCCTTCACCTGGGCGCGCAGGAAAATGCGCACCGTCTCCGAGATGGTCCTCATGAGGGCGGCGAACGTCTCCGGCTCACCCCACATCATCTGCTTGGTGAGGCGGTAGTCGCTGCTCTTGCCGCCCTCGACCAGGTAGCTGGCGATGGTGAAGGGTGCGCCGGCGAAGCCGATGAGGGGCGTCTTTCCGTCGAGCTCCTTGCGGAGGATGCGGATCGCCTCGAGCACGTAGCCGAGCCCCTCCTCCGGGTCGACGACGCGCAGCTTGTCGATCTGCGCGCGGGTCCGGATCGGCTCGTGGATGACCGGCCCCTCGCCCTTGGCGAACTCGAAGGGCGCGCCCATCGGCGTCAGCGGGAGGAGGATGTCGGCGAAGAGGATCGCCGCGTCGAACCCGAGGCGCAGCGGCTGCAGCGTGACCTGCGCCGCCAGCTCGGGCTGATGGCAGATCTCGAGCAGGGTGTGCTTCTGTCGCAGCGCCCGGTACTCGGCCATGTAGCGGCCGGCCTGGCGCATGAACCACACCGGGGTGACGTCGACGGGCTCACGGCGACAGGCGCGGAGGAAACGATCGTGCATGCGGCCCCCATGTGGCGCCAGGCAGGGGCGCGAGGCAAGGGGTCACCCGTTCCGGACGCCCTCGGCCAGCTCGATCTCGTGGATCAGCCGCGTGGCGCCGCAGACGCCGATGGGGATGGCGAGGAGGATGCCGCAGGGGATGAGCGCGAGGAGCGCGACGCCGCCGGCGACCCCGAGCACCGCGAAGAAATGCCGCTGCAGGAGCGCGACGCGCGCCCGGATGCCGACGCCGCGCACGCTGAGCGGGTAGTCGGCGAGGTCCCACGCGAGCACCGTCGTCACCACCAGCACCTTGAGCGGCACGGTGACGACCTGCGCCGGCGGGAACACCATGCCGATGACGAAGAGCACGGCGAGGATCGGCACGCCGAGGGCGAAGCCGACCAGGGCCGACTTGAGCGAGCGGACGATGTCGGTGGCGAACGACGTCTCCGGGCGGACGGGGGCGCCGAGGTCCACCTCCTGCCGGCGGACCAGCGCCTCCAGCGCGGGGCCGGAGAGCGGCTGCGCCAGCGAGAACGCGACCAGGAACGAGAGGACGAGCGCCAGCAAGGTCGCGATGACCTGCAAGCCCACGCCGAGGGCGGCGTCGAGCGTGCCGTCGACGCCGCGGAAGGACGCCCACTGCGCGGCGACGAAGGGGGGGACGAACTTCACCGCAAGGAAGCCGAGGAACGAGGTCAGCGCGACCACGACCACGGTGGGCACCAGGGCGAGGGGCCAGGTGCTCGGCGTCTTCACCAGGAAAAGAAAGCCGCTCCAGAAGCAGCGCACGCCGCCGAGGAAGCCGGGTGCCATCGGTGCGCCTGTCGGCGCGTTCGCGGTCATCAGCGGGGAACGGTAACCAGGTGTCGCCAAAGCGCCAGGCCGACCGCTCGCGCGTCGCCGTGGTCCCCGCAGGCGAGCAGCGCCGTGGCGAGGACGACGTGCTGCGCGCGGATCATCTCCCGTCCCTGGAGGGACGCTTCACGGTGCCGGGCCGGACCTTGAGCTTGACCTTGTCGTCGTCCGCCTCGAGCCGGTTGCCGGCCTTCACCCAGGTCGGCTCGTCGAGCTTCACGCTCCCGTACCAGTAGGTGAGCGCGACCTCGCCCCGGTTCCGGTCGCTCTCGACGTGCAGGGTCAGCTTCTCGGCAGACGCGCCCGGCGTGGGCAGGGGCGCCTCCATCCGCGCGACGGGGCCACGCATGCGCGCGATCCGCGTGGGGACGCCGGCGCACTCCTTGAACACCGCGATCTCGAAGCCGGCCTTGCCCTTCCTCGGCCGCGCGACCCAGCGGGCGACGATCAGCTCCTCGCCGTCGCGCGGGTGCCAGCGCCAGGCGCGATCGAAGGCGACGCGCGCCCCGTCGACCTCGCGGTGGTCGCCTGGCATCGCGCGCAGCCACGCCTCCTCGTGCACGGGGTCGACGCGGCCGTCGGCGACGACCGGCGGCTTCTTCGGCGGGGAGCCGAACGGCTGGATCGCGTTCTCGACGCCGGCACAGCAGCGAAAGCCGACGTCGCCTGACCCGACGCCGGGCGCCCGGCCCTGCCCGTTGGCACACCGCTCGCGGAGGATGCTGGAGGCGCCGGCGCTCCCCTTCACCGTGAAGAGGCCGGGGTCCGCCGAGCGCCCCCACGGGGTCGCCGTCCACTCGAACGTCATGCCGTGCATGTCGCGGACGCCGAAGGCGCTGCCGCACTTCGAGCGCGTGCCGGGCAGCGTGGAGCCCGCCTGGCAGGCGGCCTTGTCGTGGTTCTCGCCGTACTCGAAGGTCGTGTTCTTGGGGCCCTTGCAGGCGCGCTCCCACTCGATCTCGGTGCAGAGGCGCTTGCCCAGCGACGCGCAGGACGCGGCGGCCTGATCGCGCGAGACGCCGGTCTGCGCCGGCTTGGTCGGGTCGTTCGGCCACGGGAAGACGTCGATGCGGTAGGCCCCGAGGGTCACCGCGACGCCCTGTGCCTCCTCGTTGGACACGCGGGGGACGGCTCCGCAGGCGGACCCTGCCACGAGCTGCCCTGCGTGGATGTCGATCATGGGGCCGGACGCTTGCGGCGACGCGGTGGCAGACGGCGTCGCGGTGGGCGCGGCGACCGGGTGCGCGGCGCCGGAGGGCGCCGCCGCCGGCG
>JBKJLX010000345.1:0-5324 GCA_046596645.1 Polyangiaceae bacterium | reverse complement strand
AGCAAGAGGGCGGTGGAGGGGAGGTGCGGGCCGACGAGGCTGCGCACGCCCCACACCGCCCCAGCCATCGGCAGCGACGCGGCGATGGGCCCGAGCATGGGGCTGGTCATGGTCCACATCGACATGCCGTCGACCCGGTGCACGACCCACAGGCTGGCGAGGGCGTGGAAGCCGAAGCCCACGCCGACCCCTGCGCACGCCCAGAGCGGGCCCTTGGTGGAGAGGAGGGCGATGCAGACGAGTAGGGCCGCGACCTTCACTGCCTCCAGCACCATGATGGTGCGGGTGCGGTTCTGCGCCTGCAGGTAGCCCATGATCAGCCAGCCGATCGGGCGCACCACGCTGAGCGCGGAGAGGATCACGAGCATGGGCGCGACGTCCGCCCACTCCTTCTTGAAGATGGCGTCGACCAGCGTGTGCGCGACCGCCCCCAGGCCGACGGCGAGCGGCGTGATCACCAGGGCCATCAACCCGACCGAGCGCACCAGGGCGCGCTTGCGGTCGTCCTGGTGCTCCATGTGGGCGAACGAGGGGACGAGCACGTCCCCTATCTGCTCGCCGATCTTGTTGGCGGGGATGTCGGCGAAGTTGTAGGCGCGGCTGTAGAGGCCGGCGATCGCCGGCCCGAAGAACCGGCTCATCATCACGTTGTCCCACTTCATCGCGCCGTAGTGGAGGATGCTCGCCGGCGTCAGCGGCAGGCCGAAGCGCAGCAGCTTGCGCGTGATCTCCCCGTCGATCGGCACCGGCTTCGCCCACGACGCGAAGCGCACCGCGGAGAAGACGACGATCAGCTGGAGCACCGTGCGCACCAGGTTGCCGGCGACGATGGCGTGCCCGCCCCAGCCCATCCACGCGGTGAGGATGGCGACGCCGGCGTAGACGGCCTCGCCGGCGGTGTTCATCACCCCGAGGACGCCGAACCGCATCTCGCGGACCAGCAGGCGGGTGGGGATGAAGAGGAAGCGATCGAGCGCCACCACCAGGCACAGCCCCGGGATGTACGCGACGGCCCCCGGCGCGCCGGAGAAGGGCGCGATGAGATCCTTGCCGGCGAACACCAGCCCGATGGCGAGGAGGCCCAGGACGTTGTGGAACATCGCTGCGTGGAACGCGACGTCCGCGCCGGCCTTGGGGTTGGACACCAGGTAGTGCCCGACGCCGGTGGAGGAGAGGATCCCCGCCGTCTGCACGATGACGAGCGCCACCATGACCTCGCCCACCACCTCGGGGGCGAGGAGGTTGGTGAGGACGACGGTGGAGACGAGCCCCACCACCATCGAGCCCATGCTCGAGACGATCGACCAGATCGCTCCGAGGACGGCCTTCTTGGCGAGGCTCACGGACGCCGGCTCATGTCGGGCGACAGGTCAGCTCGAGACCGCTCCCCCGGGCGCTCAGCCGAGCGTCGGTCGGCCGATGGGCGCGTAGGTGAAGCCCATCTGCGCCAGCGTGTCGCCGCTCCACTGGTTTCGACCATCGAAGATCGCGGGCGTCCGCATCGCGGCGCGGAGGCGGGTGAAGTCGGGGCTGCGGTAGGCGCGCCACTCGGTCACCAGGACCAGACCGTCGGCGCCGTCGGCCGCCTCGTAGGGGTCGTCCACCAGCTTGATCTTGTCGCCGTAGATGGCGCGCACGTTGTCGGCGGCCTGCGGGTCGTGGGCGCGCACGGTGGCGCCGGCGGCGAGCAGGTCGTCGGCCAGCACCAGCGCGGGCGACTCGCGGATGTCGTCCGTCTCCGGCTTGAAGGCGAGTCCCCAGAGGGCGACGACCTTCCCGTCGAGCCGGCCCTTGCCGTCGCCCAGGCGCGTGATGACCTTCTTGCCGAGCACGTGCTTCTGGCGCTCGTTGACCGCCTCCGCCGCGCGGATGACGTCGAGGCCGTGGCCGTGATCGTCGGCCAGGTGGACGATCGCCTTGAGGTCCTTGGGGAAGCAGGAGCCGCCGTAGCCGGGACCGGCGTAGAGGAACTTGGGGCCGATGCGCACGTCGGAGCCGACGCCCTTGCGGACCTTCTCGATGTCGGCGCCGATCTTCTCGGCGAGGAGGGCGAGGTCGTTCATGAACGAGATGCGCACCGCCAGCATCGCGTTGGCGGCGTACTTGGTGAGCTCGGCGGACCGCGGATCCATGAAGTGCATGCGATCGCTGGAGCGGACGAACGGCGAGTACAGCTCCTTCAGCAGCTCGAGCGCCTTGGGATCGTCGCTGCCGACGACGACACGATCGGGCTTCATGAAGTCGGTGATGGCGTCGCCCTCCTTCAGGAACTCGGGGTTGGAGGCGACGGCGAAGGGCACCTTGGTGACGCCCTTGATGATCTCGCGGATCTTGTCGGCGGTGCCGACGGGGACGGTGCTCTTGGTGACGATGACCTTGTATCGGTCGATGGTCTTGCCGAAGAGCTCGGCCACCGCGTAGACGGCGGACATGTCCGCCGACCCGTCGGCCGCGGGGGGCGTGCCCACCGCGATGAACACCACGTCCGCGTCCTTGAAGGAGCCGGCGACGTCGGTGGTGAAGCGGATGCGGCCCGCCTTCTTGTTGCGCTCGATGAGATCGTCCAGCCCGGGCTCGTAGATCGGTACCTCACCGCGCTCGAGTCGCGCGATCTTGCTCGCGTCGACGTCGGCGCAGATGACGTCATTGCCGAAGTCCGAGAACCCAGCGCCGGCCACGAGACCGACGTACCCCGTACCCACGATGGCGAGTCGCATGGGGCGGGGGCTTAGCACGAGACCTGGGGTGCTCCCACCGGTCGCGAGCGCATTGTCGGAATGACCCCCCAGCGGCGGATGCCGCCCCCCCCGGGGTGGTGGGGCGGTATGGCGTCAGGTCACCAGGGTGAGGCGCGTCGCCGCAGCGAAGGACGAGACGTGCCCGCTCTCCTCGGCGACGTAGACGTCGCAGCGCTCGTCGACCCGGAGCAGGTCCGGCACCAGATCGGCCTTCACCGTGCCCAGGACGGTGCCGTCGCGCGGGCGAAGGACGTGGACGTCGGCCTGGGGGACGAAGAGGGCGCCGCAGCGCAGGACCGGCTCCAGACGCCGCGGTCGCTCGCCCTCGCTGCCATCGGCGAAGAGGTGCCGGTAGCGCGTGGTGCCATCGTGCGCGTCGAGCGCGACCAGCTCGCCGCTCTCGCTGTTGAGGATGACGAGGTCGTCGACGATCATGCTCGACGCCGCGCCCTGGCAGGCCTCGCGCTCGAACAGCAGCTGCCCGGTGCGCTTGTGGTAGGCGAAGAGGGCGGTGCCGCGCCGCGACTGGCTGGCGACGATGACCGCGTCCGGCGCGAGGAGCGGCGGCCCGAACGGCCGCGCACCAGCTGGCAGATCGACGCTCCACCGGCCGCGGCCGGTCCAGGGGTCGATGTGGTGCAGGCGGGTGCCGCCGCGGCCGACCGAGGCGCCGTCGCCGGCGACGGCGAACAGGGCGTCGGCGTCGACCGCGGCGAGCGAGGCGAAGCGCAGACGGTCGCAGTAGCGCCAGACCACCTCGCCGCTGACGACGTCGAGGGCGGTGAGGGCCTGCTCACCGTTGGCGACGACCACCAGCTTGCCGGCGCGCCGGAGGCGGAAGGCGCCGGCGCGGCGTGCCACGTAGCGGAAGCGAACCTCGCCCGACTCGAGGTCGACGCCGGCCAGCTGCCGCTGACCCTCGCTCACGATGAGCATGCGGGGGAGGCCAGGGCTGGCCACCACGGCGCCGGTGGTGGCGGCGCCGACGCGCGGGACGAGGCGCAGCCGGAAGGAGGTCTCGCCGGTGCGGAGATCGTGGAGCGCCAGCTCGCCGTCGGCGTCGATGCGGGCGACCCCGACCGGCGTGAGGACGGTGGTCGCGCGGCCGACCGAGCGACGCCAGGCGATCTCGCCGCTCGAGCGATCGAGCCAGCACATCTCCCGCGCGCTGCCGACGACCAGGCCGTCGCCGCAGAGGAATGTGGCGCGCAGATCGATCGAGGGGACGGCGGCGTGCCACTTGGGGGTGAAGCGGAGGCGGGCGCGGCCGAAGCGGTCGTCCTCGTCGCGTCGGGGCGCGGCGGCGAAGGCGCGGTAGCTCTCGGGCGCGGCGTTGACCTTGGCGTCGTTGCGCCCCTGCTCGCGGAGCAGGGCGCCGATCTCGCGCAGTCGGGCGCGGAAGGCGACCAGCCGCAGGTTGTGGACGTGGGCGCGATCGCGCCGCACCAGGCTGCGCGAGAGCGCGCGGCCAAAGGCGAGGACGCCCTCGGCGAGCGAGGTCACGTCGAGCCCGGGGAAGGTCCAGGCGTCGGCGCGCTCGCCGATCGCGCGGGCCGCGTGGCCGAGGGTCACCGAGGCGCCGGCGGCCTCGTCGTCGGTCGCGCGGGCCTCGATGCGGATGCCGCAGAGCGCGCCCCCGACCGAGACCTTGCGGACGATGGCCCGACCGTCGATGTGCGCTTCCAGTCCCTCGTGGGCGAGGGCGGCGAGCTGCTCGGCGACGAGAAAGACGTGCACGTCGGCGAGCTCCCGGGCGTGGCCGCCAACGGTCACCCGCAGCCGGCCGCGGAAGAGGAGACCCAGGAGGTCCGAGCGAAGGACGCCGGGGCCACCCGCCGCCGCCTCGGCTCCGCTCGAGGGGCGCAGCTGCACCTCGGCGGCGAGGGCGAAGGGCAGCTCGGCCGGAGGGTCGACGGCGACCACCACCGGATCGTCGGGACCCGCCAGGTGGGTCGAGCCGGGCGTCACCTCGCGCAGGCGGCAGAGCGCGGCGGCGGCGCGGGCGCCGTCGGGGGCGCCAGGCTCGATCGCGATCAGGACCGCAGCGACGCGGGCGTGCACCGCGGCGGCGTCGACCCGGTGCTCGTGCACGAGCACCTGGGGCGTCGCGCCGCCGCAGAAGAGCGTCGCGTAGAGGCCGCCGCTGGTCCGCTCGAGACCGAGCTCCCATGCCTCCCCGCCGCTCTTCAGGCGAACCGCGACGCGGCCGCGGTCGCCGGCCGCGAGGTCGGCGAGCGCCTCGGCGACGCTGCACCAGGTGGCAGCGGTTGCACCCTCGGGGTCCGGGGCGGCGTCCACGGGGGGCGCAACACCGTCACCGACGATGGAGTTGAAGGTTGTGAGCGGCTGGTTGCGGCCAGCGCGCTCACGTGAACGCGTCTCGAGGGCTCCGAGGGACGTTCCGAACATGCGTAGGCCGAAGGTTAGGCAGAGTGCGCGGCATGGCTGAGTTTTCTGCCCGGTTCGCTGTGGAGTGGACAACGCCCGAAGGGGCGGCTAGCGCCGCCGGGTGACGCCCAGCGAACCCGCTACCGGCCTGCGGTCGCGGATCGCGGCCGCGATCGGGGCTGTGGCGCTCGCCGCGGG
>JBKJLX010000277.1:0-3633 GCA_046596645.1 Polyangiaceae bacterium | reverse complement strand
CGAGGGGCGACCCGTCGACCGTCGACGGGTCGACCGTCATGACCTCCTCCGATTCTCGCATCGGTGCATGCCCACCGTTCTTCGCCGTGCTCATGCCCCAGTGGCGCACATGCCGCGCCAGCGACCCGCGCGGGGAGGCCACTGCGATCATCGGCGTGGACGGCGCGGTTCGCTGTCACGGCATCTGACGCCGTGGGGGGGCATGAGCACGACGAAGAACGGTGGGTTGGGGTTCATGAGGCTGGATGTGTACCGGGTGACGCGGGAGATGGTGGTGATGGTGGGGCGGCTGAAGAACGCCGATCGGGAGCTGCGGGATCAGGGCATGCGGGCTGCGGGGTCGGTGCTGTTGCAGCTCAGCGAGGGGCTTCCCCTCGAGAGCCAGGCCGCGCGTCGCAAGTACGTCAACGAAGCCAAGGGCAGCGTGTGCGAGGTGGCTGCCGCTGTGGATGTCGCCGCTGCTCTCGGCTTGTCCCGGCAGGAGGATGTGGACACCATCCTGGGCCTCGCGGCCCGGGTGAAGCAGATGCTGTGGCGCCTCTCGCGCTGGCGGCGCGGGCCGCGGGCGCCGCATCGTTGCGGCGCCCGCAGGCTCGCCTCAGCGCGGAGCGCGCAGCCGCCGGGTGACCATCACCGTGAGGTGGGCCAGTTGGTCCAGCACGGCAGCCGCCCGCTTGCCCGGCACCTGGCCCAGCGCGACAGCGCCTCGATGGCGGCCGCCGCCTCGCCGGCCTCGTCGAGCACGCCGCGGAAGCGCTGCGCGCGCTCGGCGCCCTTCTTCGGGGCGCCCTCGGCGACCTGCAGGTACGCCGACTGCGACGCCCGCCGCATCGGGTCCACCAGCAACCCGTACCCGCGGCCCACCGACCGGCCCAGCTCGTCCGCCCCGAGCAGCGCCTCGAGCGCCACCCGACAAGCGTCCAGCCGATGGTGAGCGAAGTGGACCTCGTGGGTCTCGCCTCGATGTTCACGTGACACTCGGTCCTCATTGTCGATCTCCTCGCCACCCCCCGCGGGCGGCGTTGACCCCCCCCCGCGTCAGACCACGTGCCAAAGCCCGCGCCGATCACCTCCCAGCGCCACGCCGACCCCGCGCTGGCCGTTGGCCAGCGGTGTGCGCGCCCAGGGCAGCGCCGCCCGCGGGGGGTGGCGAGGGGCCGTCGACCGTCGACCGTCGACCGTCGAGTCGTCGAGTCGTCGAGTCGTCGAGTCGTCGACCGTCGAGTCGTCGACCGTCGAGCCGTCCTCAGGCGAAGGCGTTCTTCCGCTCGTGCTGCGACCCCACCAGCCCGGCCTGCACCAGCTTCGCCACCGCCATGTCGAAGGTCTGCATGCCGTAGGGCACGATGCCCTTCTCCATGACCTCCTTGATGGAGGGGTTGTTGGCAGGCCTGCGGATCGACTCGCGGGCGGTGCCGCTGGCGATGAGCACCTCGGCGCACAGCACCAGGCCCGAGCCGTCGCGCTTGGGCAGGAGGCGCTGGGCGATCACGCCCTGCATGGCGTCGGCCAGGCGGTCGCGCATCTCGTCGGGGTTCTGCGCGAGCGACATCATGCGGTTGACGGTGCGCGACGCGTCGGGGGTGTGCATCGTCGACATGACGAGGTGGCCCGTCTCCGCCGCCTGCATCGCGATCTCCAGCGTCTCGCCATCGCGGATCTCGCCGACCAGGATCACGTCCGGGTCCTGCCTCAGCGAGGCGCGCAGGGCGTCGGCGAAGTTCTTGGTGTCGATGCCGATCTCGCGCTGGCTGATGCTCGATCGGCTGTCCTGGTAGACGAACTCGATCGGGTCCTCGATGGTCACGATGTGCTTCGCGAACGTCTGGTTGACGTGGTTGATCATCGCGGCGAGCGTCGTGCTCTTGCCGTTGCCGGCCGCGCCGCACACCAGCACCAGGCCGCGGTCGAGCTCGGCCAGCGTCTTCGCCGGAGCGGGGACCTGCAGGTCCTCCAGCGTGGGAATCTTCTCCGGGACGTGGCGCATGACCAGCGCCAGCGAGCCGCGCTGGCGGTACACGTTGACCCGGAAGCGGCCCAGGCCGGGCACCGGGTAGGCGATGTCGCACTCGCGCAGCGTCTCGAAGTCGATCGCCTCCGGCTTCGAGGCGAGCACCAGCCGCGCCAGCGCCTCGGTGTCCTCCGGCTTGATGCGGTCGACCCGGAAATAGACCATGTCGCCGCGCACGCGTGCACCCGGCGGCTGGCCGCACTTCAGGTGGATGTCGCTCGCGTTCGCCGCGAGCGCCTTGCCGAGGAGCTGGTGGAGGAAGGACTCGGACGCGTACGGGGTCGACACGCGCGAGAGGTTACCCGGAGACGCAGCGCGCCGCCCAGGCGATCGCCGCGTCCGTCCCCGGGCCCTTCTCGAACACGGGACCGAAGGCGCGCGCCTGCACGGCGAGGGCGGAGGTCGGCGCCGAGGTCAGGAACGCGATGGGGAGCTCGGCGCGTGCCGTGCGCAGGCGAACCGCCACGTCGACGCCGCTGCCGTCGGGCAGCTCGAGATCGAGCAGCGCCGCGGCCAGGTCGGTGGGATCGATCGTCTCCGCCTCGGCGCGCGTGCCCGCGGCGGTCACCGCGAGGCCCTGGCGCGTGAGGAGCGCCTCCACCGCCACCCGCGCAACCCGCGAGTCGTCCACCACCAGGACGACGCTCGGCGGGGCCGGCACGGTCTGCATCGGCCGGCGGTTACTCCGTCTCTTCTTCGGGAGGAAGCGACGCGTCGACGGGCGCGCACAACCCTGGTAATCGAGGAGATCCATGGCTGGCCTTTCTGGAACCGGACACGACGACTCGGCCGCCCCCGAGACCCTCGGAGCGCTGCGCTCCGACTGGACCCTGGCGGAGGCCCGCGCGATCCACGACCTGGCCCTGTTCGACCTGCTCGATCGGGCCCGTGCCGCACACAAGGAGCGCTTCGGGGGCACCGAGGTGCAGCTCTGCACCCTCCTCAGCGTGAAGACCGGCGGCTGCCCGGAGGACTGCGCGTACTGCCCGCAGTCGAGCCACCACGACACCGACGTCGGCGCCGAGAAGATGCTCGACGTGGGCCAGGTGCTCTCCGCGGCGCAGCGAGCGAAGGACGCCGGCTCGACGCGCTTCTGCATGGGCGCCGCCTGGCGCGAGGTGAAGGAGGGCCCGGCCTTCGACCGCGTCGTCGACATGGTCAAGGGTGTGAAGGCGCTCGGCCTCGAGGCCTGCTGCACCCTGGGCATGCTGAGCGACGAACAGGCCACCCGCCTCGCCGCGGCCGGCCTCGACGCCTACAACCACAACCTCGACACCTCGCGCGCGGCCTACGCCAGCATCATCACCACCCGCACCTACGACCAGCGCCTGGCGACGCTGCGCGCCGTCCGCAAGGCCGGCATCACCGTGTGCTCTGGCGGCATCATCGGCATGGGGGAGAGCATCGACGACCGCTGCGGCATGCTGGTGGAGCTGGCCCGCATGAGCCCCCACCCGGAGAGCGTCCCCATCAACGCGCTGGTGCGGGTCGAGGGCACGCCGCTCGCGCACATGCCTCCCATCGATCCCCTCGAGTTCGTTCGCATGATCGCGACCGCGCGGGACATGATGCCGAGCGCGATGGTGCGTCTCTGTGCCGGTCGCACCGAGCTGTCGCGCGAG
>JBKJLX010000272.1:0-8431 GCA_046596645.1 Polyangiaceae bacterium | reverse complement strand
CTCGCCGGGCCGGGCGTCCTGCGCCTGTTCGACGCGAGCCCGCCCGAGGGCTGGATGTCGCTCGAGTGGGTCGCGCGGGGATCGATACGTGACGTGCTCCGCCGCGGGGACGCGTCGATCCTCGCCCACCACGGCACGTGGATGGCGCCCCTGGCCCGCGCGCTCGCGCGTCTGCACCGACGAGGCTGGGTCCACGGCGACGTGAAGCCGGCCAACGTGCTGCTGCGCGCGCCGCACGATCCAGTGCTCGGCGACTTCGGGCTCTCGCGGCCGGCGGGCGCGGCGGCCGTCGGGGGCAGTCCGGGATACGTCTCGCCCGAGCGCCTCGGCGGGCGGGCCGTGGAGCCCAGCGACGACGTCTACGGTTTCGGCCGCGTCGTCGAGGATGTCGTCGATGCCCTCGGCGAGGACGCGCCGGCAGCACGCGCCGTGGCAGAGGCCTGCATGCGGCCCGGGCCGCAGCGACCGAGCGACGGGGACGCGCTGCTTTCTCTCCTGTGACTGTTCGCTCCGCGGCGAGACCTTCGCACCAGGCACCGGCATGTGAATCTGGTGCCACACGGGCCGACACACTGGACGTATCCAGATCGCCACACCCGGCGCGCGTGGCGCAAGGGTTGCGTGCGAGCCGCCGCGCCATGGCGCGATGCGCCGCAGACTTGGCCCCATGGCGGGCGTCGCGCGAATCTTCGCACGTGGCACCCCGCTTGCCAGTGCGGGTCTCGAACGCGACCTGCAGCCAGGCGACAGTTCGCGAGGAAGGCATCCACGGCTTCCCCCGTACTGGGCGGGCGACAGACAACGGGCACCCGGTGCCGTCTCTTCCGAACGCTGAACTCCAGGCGAACGGGCGGACCAAAAAAGCTGGACAACGCGGGTCAGAGACGACTATCGGTTCGCCCGAATCGCCATCGCCCGCACCAAGACTTCGCCGGTGGCTCCACGTTTCGACGGACCCATCGGCTGGGTCGCGCGGTGACCGCCACGCGAGCTCGCTGAACGTGGCCGCACAAGCTCATCGTTGCCGCTGGGCGACATAACTCACCTGAAATCGGAGATTGACATGAAGAAGATCGCGCTTGCTCTCGTTGCCATGATGGGCCTCTTCGCCACCGGCTGCAGCGACCCCTGTGGCGACCTCAAGGCTTGCTGCGTGGCCCTGTCGGAGGACGCTGGCTACGACGCCTCGACCTGCGACATCTACGACGAGGCCGACAGCGACGCCTGCGAGGCCGCGATCGACGCGGTCGTGTACCCCGAAGGTGTCGAAGTCCCCGCCGAGTGCGAGTTCTGAGACGCTGGGACGCGCTCCGCCCCTGAGGAGCGGGCGGCTGCTCCGGGCGGCCGCGGCGTCCCATCGAGCGGCGGTTCGAGGCTCCGGCCTCGAGCCGCCTTTCGCTTTTTGTGCCCCGCCGCTATGGTCCCGCGCGGTGAATACGAGCCCCCGAAGAGTGTCGTCGGCCCCCGCTAAGGCGACGGCGCTGACGCTGGTCGCGCTGCTGCTCCCGCTCGCGGCGGGCTGCGGTACGGTCTGCGACGACGCCGGCACGGTTTGCGGCTTCGGGGACTCGATCGCCGACGACTGCTCGGGCGTGAACGAGTGCGCCGCGCTGTGCATCGTGGACTGGGACAGCTGCAACGTGAACGACTCCGAGTCTGCGGAGGCCCAATGCATCGCCCTCTGCCTCGAGAAGAGCGAGGAGGGATCGTGAGCGCCGCCCGACGATATTCCGCCCCGAAAGCGCTGCCGCAGGTCGTGGTCGGCCTGCTGGCCCTCGCCCTGGGTGCCGGCTGCGGTGACGTCTGTCAGGACGCGGCGCAGATCTGCGCGGACGAGATGCGCGTGGCCGCCCCGCGCGAGGACGCCACCGAGGCCGTCGAGTGCGTCGAGGAGCTCGAGGCCCACGCCCAGTGCATCGTCGACGCCGACAGCTGCGCCCCCGACGTGGTCGCGGCCTGCTGGGCGGAGGTCGGCGGCGAGCCAGGCGCAGGATCGGGCGGCGGAAGCTGACGGACTGCGAACGTTCGACGGAACGGAGACCTCCTCGCGTGGTCTTGCTACAGTCACCGGCCGCATGAGGCGGATCGCGCTCGTCGCTGCACCGGTCGCCGACGCGGACCCGCATGGGGTCCACGGCGCCCTCGATGGCGACGCGATGCGTGTGCGGCTCGCCCAGGAGGACGCCGGCTTCGAGGTCCACGATCTCGATCCAGGGCGCGACCTCGCCGAGCAGCTGGACGAGGTCTTCGATCGCCTCGCCGGCGAGGAGGTGGAGGCGATCTTCTACGCCTCGGCGCCGGTGGTGCTGGCGCCGGACGGCGAGCTCTACCTCTGCCTCGACCCGCGCGAGATCGAGACCGGCGACGCGCTGGGCGAGCTGGCCGGGGTCTTCACCGACCGCGCGCGGGGCCGGCGGCTGTTCGTCCTCGACTGTCGCTTCTCGGCCAGCGTCGATCCGCTGCTCGGCGTGTCGTGCATGGAGTCGATCCAGGCGCGACTGCGTGGGCGCGCCGAGGTCCTGGCAGCCGCGCGCCCGCTGGAGGACGCGGGCACCGCTGCGGTCTCGCCGCTGACGCGCGCCGTGCTGCGCGCGCTCGACGACACCGAGCCCGGGCGCCCCATGACGGCCCGCAACATCCACGTGCGCATCGTGGAGGAGGCGGAGGTGGCCGGCGAGGTCAAGGCGCTCGCCTATCTGTCGCACGGGCCATCGTTGCGGCTCCTGCGCGGTGGGGACGACACCGACGATCAGGAGGAGCCGGAGCCCCGACCGGCGCGACGACGCCGCTCGACGCACATGGGGGTCGGCGACGCGCCTGGCTCCACCGCCGACGCGGCCGTGGGCGACGAGGCGCCGGCCTCCTTGCCTTACCCGGCCGCAGCGACCTCGATGCGCGCGCCCGACGCGCGCATGCGCACGACGTCGCTCCGCGTCGGCCCCGAGGCCGCGGTGCGCGCGAGGCGCCACCTCCTCGCCGCGGGGGACCTTCTGCAAGCCGGCCTGCTGGGCCCGGCGCAGGACGAGCTGCGGCGCGCGGCTCAGGTCGCCCCGCCCGAGCTGAGCGGTGCGCTGGCGCGCCAGCGCGTCCTCGTCGCCGATGCACTGGGGGAGCCGGCGGATCCGGCGACCCTTGACGAGGCCCTCGTGCACGCCGGCGACGACCGCGATCTCCTTTCGCTCCGCGCTCGTGCCCTGGCGGACGCCGCAGCCACCTCGCGCGACGCCGCGGAGGATGCGTGGCTCGCCGCGCTGGCCGCCGACGCGCCGGGCCTGCTCGAGGCGCAGACGATGCTGGCGCGGCGCGCGACGTCGCGCGGCGACGACGCGCGAGCAGCGCTGCTGCTGGAGCGAGCGGCCGAGCCCGACGACGCGACGACCGCGGTGCTGGTCGCGGCACGCGCCGCCGCCTCGCGCGCCGGCGACGCGAGGGGCCTCGCGCGGTGGACCCGGCGCCTCGCCGACCGCGTCGAGTCGCCACGCGCGCGGGCGCGCCTCCTCCGCGAGTCGGCCGCCGCCTTCGACGCGGCCGGTCAGCGGGACGAGGCGGCGGGCGCGCTGGAGGCCGCCGTCGAGGCCGATCCGACCCAGCTCGCCGCCCTGGACGCGCTGGCCCGCCTGCTCGCGGCCTCGAAGCGCTGGTCGTACCTCGCCGCGATGTTCCGCCGGCTCGCCGCGAGCTGCAGCGAGGTCTCGCCGGAGGGCGTCGCGCGCGCGACCCGCGCCGCGATCCTCGGTCGCCTGGGGAGCCTGCTCCGCGATCGCCTGAGCGATCCGAAGGCCGCGCTGGAGGCCTTCGCCGGTGCGCTCGCCGACGCGCCCTACGACCCGTCGATGCACGTCGCGGCGCTGCTCGTCGCCCTCGACGCCCGCGACGCGCGCGCAGCGCTCGAGCACGTCGAGCCGGCGGCGCGCTCAGGCCAGCTCGATCTCGAGGTGACGCTACGCCTGCGCGACCTCCTCCTGGAGCAGGGTCGCGGCGCCGCCGCCGAGCGCGCCGCCATCGTCGCCGAGGCGCTGGGCGCGACCGACGAGGCCACCCTGGCGGCGGCTGCGGCCGCGCGCGTCCCCGGGGCCCCGCTGTCGCCGCTCACGCCGGTGGGTCACGCCGCGTGGATGGGGGACGAGATCGATCGCGCGCTCGACGCGTTCCTCGCCGCGATCGCGCCGGCGGCCGCCGCGGCGCGGCTCGAGGTGCTGACCCGCGCCGGTGGCCTGCCCGATCTCGACGGCGGCACGGCGCCCGATCCCGCCTCGGCGGTCGCGCGCGCCATCGCGGCCGCTGCTCGCATCCTGGGCACCGATCCCCCCCGCGTCGTGGTGGTCGCCGAGGGGCGCGTCCCCCTGCAGGTGCCGCCAGCAGCGGAGCCGTGCATCGTGGCCTGTCAGGATGCGACGGACGGGCTGCCGCCGCGCGAGCTCGCGTTCCTCGCCGGCCTCGCCGTCGCGAAGACACTGGAGGCCCACCCTCTGGTCGCTCTCTACCCCGAGGCTGGCGAGCTCGACTCCGTCATCCTCGGCGCGGCCTCGATCGCGCTGCCCGCCGTGACCATCGAGGAGGCATGGACCGAAGCGACCGCGCGGCGTCGGGCCGAGCTGGAGCCCTGGCTCGGCGAGGACGATCTGGCCGCCCTCGCCGACGCGACGCGGGCCCTCGCCGCCACCGACCTTCCGCTGGACGGCGCGGCCTGGCAGCGCGCAGTGGCGCGACGGCTCGACCGCGCGGGCCTGCTGGTGGCTGGCGACATCCTGGCCGCGGTGTCGGTGGTGGCGCGGGAGGACGGCGACGGCGAGCGCCTCGACGACCTGCTCGGCTTCTACCTGTCGAGCGCCTACGAGGAGGTCCTCCGCGAGGTCGGCGGCTCGCTGATGCCGCCTCCGCTGGAGCTCGCTCCCGGCCCCGCGGAGGCGCCGGCGGCTCCGCTTCAGGCCTCTCGCATCGACGGGTAGCCGATCTCGGTCGGTGGCGAGAACGTCTCCTTGATGGCGCGCGGCGCCATCCACCGGTGGAGGTTCAGCGCGCTCCCCGCCTTGTCGTTGGTGCCGGACTGTCGCGTGCCCCCGAACGGCTGCTGCCCGACCACGGCGCCGGTCGGCTTGTCGTTCAGGTAGAAGTTCCCGGCCGCGTGGCGCAGCCGATCCCCCGCGCGCACCAGGAACGCGCGGTCGCGCGCGAAGACGGCGCCGGTCAGTGCGTAGCGCGAGGCGTCCACGCGCGCGAGCGCCGCGTCCTCCTCCCCGTCGGGGTAGACCCACAGCGAGAGGATCGGTCCGAAAAGCTCCTCGTGCATGAGGCGGTGATCCGGGTCCTTCACCTCGACCGTGGTCGGCTGGACGAAGTAGCCCACGGCGTCGTCGCACGTGCCGCCGGTGACGACCCGGCACCCTGTGTCGCCCTTGGCCTCGGCGAGCGCCGCGGCGTGACGCGCGAACGCGGTGCGATCGATGACCGCTCCCATGAAGGTCCGGAAGTCTGCCACGTCACCCACGCGGAGGGAGTCGACGTGCGCTCGGACCCGCTCCTCCACCGCCTTCCACAGCGACGCCGGCAGGTAAGCGCGCGACGCCGCCGAGCATTTCTGGCCCTGGTACTCGAAGGCGCCGCGCACCAGCGCCACCGCCAGCGTGTCGACGTCGGCGCTGGCATGCGCAAAGACGAAGTCCTTCCCGCCACTCTCGCCCACCACCCGAGGAAACCCGCGGTAGCGATCCCCGTTCTCGCCGACCCTGCGGATGATCTTCCGCAGCACGTGGGTCGACCCGGTGAAGTGCACCCCAGCGAGGTCCTCGTGCTCGACCAGGGCGGAGACCAGCTCCTCCGCCGGGCCGAACACCATGTTGATGACCCCGTCGGGGAGGCCCGCCTCGCGCAGCAGGCTCATGATCACGTGGGCGGAGGGGATGGCGAGCGGCGACGGCTTCCACACCACGACGTTGCCCACCAGCGCCGGCGCCGTCGGCAGGTTGCCGGCGATGGCGGTGAAGTTGAAAGGCGTGATCGCGGCGACGAAGCCCTCGAGCGGCCGCGGCTCGACCATGTTCCAGGTTCCGGGCCCGGAGATCGGCTGCTCGCCGGCGATCTTCGAGGCGAAGTCGACGTTGAAGCGGAAGAAGTCGATGAGCTCGCAAGCGCTGTCGATCTCGGCCTGCACGCAGGTCTTGCTCTGGCCGAGCATGGTCGCGGCGTTGATCCGCGCGCGCCACGGGCCCGCTGCCAGCTCCGCGGCGCGGAGGAGGATCGCGCTGCGCGCGTGCTGCGGCATGCGCCCCCAGTCATGCGCGGCCGCCTGCGCGGCGCGCACCGCGTCCAGCGCGACCGAGGCGCCGCCCTGGTGGGCGCGGGCGAGGACGCGTTCGTGCTGGTGCGGGCAGCGCCCCTCCACCAGGTTTCCGGTGCGCACCTCGCGACCGCCGATGACCATGGGGACGTCGACGATCTCGTCCGCGCGTCGCGCCAGCTCGGCCTTGAGGGCCGCGCGCTCCGGGCTCCCCGGGGCGTGGGCGAGAACGGGCTCGTTGATGGGCCGAGGCGGCTGCAGGGCGGCGTCGATCATGGCGCGGGAGCATAGCGCGACGTCACGGCGGGGTCGGGTATGGTGGCGTCATGCGCGCGACGAGCCCTCCGCCATCGTCGGTCCTCCGCCTCCCCGCGAGCGGCGGTGGCGCGTCCCGCGGTCCGGCGATCGCCGTCGGCTCGTACGCCGGTGCGCTCCCCGCCGTCTCATGGGGTGAGGCCGCGCGCGCCGCGGGCCGAGGCCCGGTGTGGCGGGCCGCCCACGACAAGCGGTGGATCTACCTGGCGGTGCGCGACGGCTCGCTGGTGGTTGCGACGGCGGTGGTCCGCACCGGGTACGCCGCGACCGCGCTGGTATGGGTGTGGGACGCGGCCGAGCGCGGCTTCCTCGACGAGCGCGTCGTCATGGCGTCGCCGTTCGCGGGCTCGGTGGGCGACGACGGCCCCGGCCGGCGCAGCGCGCGCTTCGAGGCCGGTGGCGTGCGGATCGCCATCGACGACCGCCGCGCGACCATCGACGCCGGACCCGGTGCCTCGCGCGGGCCGGGCGAGCGCGCCGCGAGCGCGCGGGCCGCGGCGCCGCTCCACCTCGACGTCGCGCTGACGACCGACCCCGTCCCCGCGATCGGCGCCATCGCGACCATCGAGGGTGGGCTGGCGTCGGCGACCCAGAAGCACCTGGCCACGGCGCGCGGCGAGATCGTCGTCGCTGGCGTGCGTCGGTCGATCGCCGACGCGCTCGCCGGCGTCGACTACACGAGTGGCCTGCTGGCGCGGAGGACAGAGTGGAAGTGGGCCTTCGCGCTGGGCTGCGATCGCGACGGCCGGCGCGTCGCGCTGAACCTGGTCCAGGGCTTCATGGGCGACGCCGAGTGCGCGCTGTGGGTCGGCGATCGTATGATCCCCGTGGGCGAGGGGCTCATCGATCTCGACCCCCAGGACCCGATGCGGCCGTGGACGGTGCGCACCACCTGCGGGACGGTGGATCTACGCTTCGAGCCCGGGGCGATGCACGCGCAGCACCGCGACATGCTCCTCGTGAAGTCGCGCTTCCTCCAGCCGGCGGGCCGCTTCACCGGCAGCCTCCGGATGGACGGCGTCGACCTCGGCGCCGTCGACCTCCTCGGCGTGGCCGAGGACCAGGACGTCACCTGGTGAAGGTGGCGCGGGCGAGCGTCACTCGAGCAGCGTGGGCTCCGCGCGGCGCGCGGCCTCCAGCATGTCGGTCATGCCCATCGCCAGCGGCAGCGGCAGCGCGTCGTCGGCGAACAAGCCCACCTCGGTGATCTCGAGCGGGTTCATCGGCGGCTTCAGCGGCTCCTTCGCCAGGACCTCGACCACCACCGTCACCGCGTGGAAGCGCAGGTCGCGGTCGGGCCGCGAGAAGACGCCCACCACGCGGCGGAGCTTGGCGTCGACGACCCCCGCCTCCTCCTCCAGCTCGCGGGCCAGGGCAACCTCCAGCGTCTCACCCCACTCCAGCGTGCCGCCGGGCAGGGCCCAGGTCCCGGTGTCGCCGCGGCGGATCAGCACCCACCGTCCGTCCTCGGTCCGGGTCGCCGCGGCGATGCCGACCACCGGCCGGCGGAGGAGATGGCGCGCGACCTCCTTGCCGAGCCCGACGACACCGGCCGGGAGCCACGCCAGGGGAGCGAATCGCATGGCCGTCGACCGTAGTGCCCTGCGCTACGCTCCGCACGCGTGATCGGCCGAACCTGTCGCCCCGGCGCCCTCTCGCCGACCTCGTTTGGCGTCGCCGTGCTCGCGCTCGCGTCCGTCCTCGTCGCGTGCACCCAGGACCGGTCGCCCATCGGTGCCTCGGCAGCGGGCGCGGGTGTGGGCCCCGCCGCGGCCGGCGTCACCGGGCCCGGCGCGGGGGCTGGCGGCAGCGACGCGGGCGGAGGTGGTCTGGGGCCGG
>JBKJLX010000078.1:0-4819 GCA_046596645.1 Polyangiaceae bacterium | reverse complement strand
TCCGGCGTGGTCGTGCTCCTCAACCGCATCACCGCGCAGGAGATGTTCTCGCACTTCTTCGCGGTGTTCGTGGCGCTGAAGGCGATGACGTTCAGCCCCACGAACACCGCGAAGAAGTGCGAGAACATCTCCTGCGCGGTGATGCGGTTGAGGAGCACGACCACGCCGGAGCTCGCGGCGCCAGCGAGGATGCCGAGCATCGTCGCCACCAGCAGCGCGGCGCCCGAGGTACGGAAGATGAACCCGAGCAACTTCATCGAGCTTCAGCCGGCGGCGTGGTCCGCGCGCCTGGTCCCCCGGGTAGCGCGCGCGCGGACCACCCCGCCCGGCCGCTCCCTCACAGCGTCACGATTTGGGCCACGCCCCAGCGCTCGACGATCTTGTCGCCTGCGATGCGGACGAACTCCATGACGTCGAGCCTCACGTGTCGCCCCGTCGGAGCAAGGCCGAAGATGGGGCCGGAGTGCGTCCCGGAGAGCCGTGAGCGAAGGGCTACCTTGTCTCCCTCGGCGACCATGTCCAGGATCTCGATCCGCATGTCGGTCAGCGCCGAGTTGTAGCCGCGCAGCGCGTCCCGCACGCCCTCCACGCCCGCCGGGAAGCCGTGGTTGACGATGTCGGGCGCGATGAATTCGTCGAGGCGGTCGACGGCCGTACCGTCGGAGATGGCAGCGAAAAAGTTTCGGACCAGTGTCTTCGGATCGCTCATGGTGTTCTCGGCTTCCCTTGGCTGATTCAGCTGGCGGTCAGAATGAGACTTCTCTCGCCACGAAGGTGACATCGCCGTCGTGGCACGCTGCGCCCCCGGCGTCGTCGCGCGCCCGCGCCAGCGCCGCGGCCACCTGCGGCACGCCCGAAGAAAATGCGAACAGGACCGCGCGGATGGGGGCGTCGCCTTCCGTCACGAACGACATCTCGACACCGCGGGATGGCACCGTCAAAATCCTGTATGGATACCATCCTTGCAGTACCTTGCGACGGGCGTCTAGCACAGCCGGTATTGCGACGCCCTCGAACGTCACGCTTTCGATCTTCGCTCCGGGCTCGACGAACAGGTTCGCTCTCGAGTCGGGTGGCGTGTGGATGCGGATGCGGACGGTGCGCTTCCCATCCATACGCTGATCATCGAGCACCGAGAGCTCCGGCGCGGGCAACCCGACCATCGGGGCGGCGGCGACCAGGAACCCGCTCGGCACCCACGGAAGGAACCCGCTCGAACGCTGTTCGAACCTCCCGGCGTCGATGATGGCCTGCGGGACCGCATCGATGTCGGCGATGGTCCCTGGCGGGGTCGAGAAGAGCGCCCATTTCGACTCGCCCGTCCCGCCATCCTCGAAGTAGGCAACAGAAAGCGGCTGCGGATCCGTTCGAGAGTGAGTCCCGCCGACCAGGGCGATGCCCGTCACGCCCAACGCCGCGGCCAGAGCCGCGCCGGCCGTCGCCTTCGAGAGACCACGCCCGACGCCGACCAGCAGGGGCAGCGCCAGCACCACCGGGACGACGACGGTGGCGGCGATCTGGTCGATGTGCCGGACACCGAGCGCTTCGACGAGCAGCCTGGTGAGCGGCAGCCACAGGACCCCGGAAGTCGCGACGGCGGCTGTAGCCAGGCCGTGGGCCGCACCGTCGGTCGCATCACCGCGGACGGCGACGACCGCGGCGAGGACGAGGGCGAGCGCCGCCGGCAGCACGAACAGGTAGCTCAGGCCCGGCAACAGGACCGCGAGGGCCCCTCCCGCGAGGACGAGCGGGATCCATGCACCAAGCAGCGCACCCCAGGCGTCGAGCCGCCGCGCCACCACCGCGCCGACGACGGCCGCGGCGGCGACCGCCAGCATGCCGGCGGCCGCTGCAAACGGCGCCGGATTGGCGACGAACGAGAAGGGCATGAAGTGCGCGGCGCGCAGCGCGCTCTTCAGCGCGAGGCCGAGCACCACGGTGACGATCACGATCGCGAGCGTGGCGCCGGCGCCGAGGAGGATGCGCCCGAGCGTCGTCGCGTGCCCTCGCACCGCGGCGATCATCGCGACGACCAGCGCGACCAGCGCCACGGCGGCGAACACCGCCATGGCCGACGCCGGCAGGACCACGAGGCCGGCGGCAAAGAGATCGAACCACACGGACGGCTGCACCGCTCCCGGCTCGATCGCCGCGCGGGCGCGCACCATCTCCAGCACGTTGTCGCCGAGGTGCTGGACCGTTCCCAGGTCGACCTGACGCGTCGTGTCGAGAGGGGTGTGGTAACGGAGGTAGTCGCCAAGAAAGCCGAAGCAGACGCCGTCTCGCCCCATCGGCCGGAAGACCCCTGAGAGGTCGGTCGGCGCGGGGACCACGCTGAACGCGGAGCTCGCGATCGCGCGGCGCGAGGCGGCCGCGAATGCGCGGAGGACGTCGATGTCGGCGCGGCCGGCGTCAAACAGGACGCTGGGGCCCGACATGCCGCGCACCTCGAGATGGACCGAGAATGCGGTGTCTATCATCCACCGGTGCCTCTCGGCGAACGCCCTGGATCCCAGCCACATGCCGCCCACCTCGGAGTCTGCTGCCAGGAACACCACCGTCCGCTCCGCTGGGGCGGCACGGAGCGCCCGCATCAGCTCGAGCCCGGCAGCGACGGCCGACAGATCCGCGGCCGATGGGCCGCCCAACAAGGAGTCGTAGTTGGCGAGGAGCAGGACGCCCGGCCCAGGCTGCCGGCCCTCCACCCGTGCGACGACGTTCCGTACGCGCCCGCACGTCGCGGCCGCGTTGCAGATGAGCTCGTCCTGTTCCTCGTGCTCGACTCCGATCCGCGCTAGCTCTGCCAGGAGCGCGACGCGTCGCACCTCGTGCCCGGCCGTGCCCACGGCGGCCGGCGCGCCGTCGGCGACGAGCACATCCATGAACGCCGCCGCACGCCGTGCGGAGAATTGGTGGGAGGGCGCGTCCGCGGGAGCCGGTTCGATCGCGCCGTAGCGAAGGGCGACGAGCGCAATCGTGACCGCCAGCGCCGCTGCGGCGACGAGGAGGCCGTGGCGCGCGGATCTCCGGGCGGTGGTCGGAGGCGCGCGGGTGCCAGGCCCGCGCTCAGTCGTGGAGCGCTCTCGACTCACGCCGCCAACGTACACGAGAGCCGAGAATCATCGCACCTCGTTGGCACGGTCCGGCTGCGCATGTAGTCTTCGTGACGAACATATGCAGTTCTCGCTCGTCGGCGTCCTCCAAGCTCAGGCAACCATCCGCCCGGACGAGCCCGCATTCATGTTCCTGCCCGAAGGCGAGGGCAAGGACGTAGTGCTCACCTTCGGCGAGCTCGACCGCCGCGCGCGCAGGATCGCCGGGGCGCTCCAGGCGGCAGGAGCGCGGGGGAAGCGTGCCGTCCTCCTCTACCTGCCCGATCTCGACTACGTCGCGGCGTTCTTCGGCTGCCTGTACGCAGGAACTGTCGCGGTGCCCGCGTACCCGCCGGACCCCGGTCGCCTCGCGAGATCGCTGCCAAGGCTGCAGGCGATCGTGAGCGACGCCGGCGCCGAGGTCGTCCTCACCACGAGCATGATCATGGGGATGGCGCAGGCTCTGTTCGCGTTCGCGCCGGAGCTCGAGTCGAAGGCCTGGCTCGCGACCGACGCCGTCATGCCCGGAGCCGAGGCCGACTGGTCGGATCCCGGAGCCAACCGCAGCACGCTGGCCGCGCTGCAGTACACCTCTGGCTCCACGGGAACGCCGAAGGGCGTCATGCTCTCGCACGGCAATCTGCTCGCGAACCTCGAGATCATCACCGAAGCGTTCGAGATCGACGAGCGCAGCATCGGCGTCAGCTGGTTGCCCCCTTACCACGACATGGGGTTGATCGGCGGCATCCTGGCGCCCCTGTTCAACGGCCGGCCGACGGCGCTGTTCTCGCCGATCGCCTTCCTCCAGCGGCCGCTGCGATGGCTGGAGGCGATCTCGCGCTATCGCGCGACGACGAGCGGAGGACCCAACTTCGCGTACGAGCTGTGCGTGCGGAAGGTCACCGACGAGGACCGCGCTTCGCTCGACCTCAGTCAGTGGACTCTCGCGTTCAGCGGCGCCGAGCCGGTTCGCCCCGAGACGCTGGACCGCTTCGCCGCGGCGTTCGCCCCGTGCGGCTTCGATCGGAGGGCGTTCTATCCGTGCTACGGGCTCGCCGAGGCGACCCTCATCGTGTCGGGCGGAAGAAAGGCCGATGCGCCCGCGCTGCGCGCGATCGAGGCCGGTTCGTTGCAGCGGAACGCGGTCGTCGACGCGCAACCCACGTCCAGCGACGCACGCGTCCTCGTCGGATGCGGTCGCACCATGCGTGGACAGGAGAACGTCATCGTCGATCCGATCACCCGCGAGCGTCGAGGGGACGACGCGATCGGCGAGATCTGGGTCGCGGGCCCGAGCGTGGCCGAGGGCTACTGGGGTCGCGCCGAGGAGTCGAGGGCGGCGTTCGGTGCCACGCTCGCCGACGGAGCCGGCCCTTTCCTGCGGACAGGCGACCTGGGATTCGTCTCGCGGGGCGAGCTCTTCGTCACCGGGCGACTGAAGGACCTGATCATCATCCGGGGGCGAAACCTCTATCCGCAGGACGTCGAGCGCACAGCGGAGGAGTGCCACCCGACGCTGCGGCGCGGCTGCTGCGCGGCCTTCACCATCGAGGGCGAGCCTGCCGATCGGCTGGTCGTCGCCGTCGAGGTCGAGCGGCGGTACCACGAGCGCCGCCGCGCTCCGTCGCATCCGCCCCACGCCGACCGTCGCGGCGCCGATCGACGCACCGACGTCGCCGATCACATTGGCAATCTCGAGGCGTCGGTCACGCTCGGCGTCGATCGCG
>JBKJLX010000805.1:0-5571 GCA_046596645.1 Polyangiaceae bacterium | reverse complement strand
GCCGGGAAAACCCCCAGCCCCGGGGGCGGAGCCCCTCGGAAGATTATCGGCGAGCATACAGAGCCCCGCCTGGGTCGGTCTACGGGCCGGGCCGGCCGCACATCCCCTCGAATCGGCAGGCCCTTCAGCTGGGGGCTTCAGTTGGGAAGGGCGCAGGAGCCGGAGACCTCGGCACCGCGGTTGTTGTCCGTCCGGCACTCGTGCCAGGGGTGCGGCGGCGAGCCGTCGTCGACGACGGCGTACACGTCTCCCGACACCGGGGGCGAGACGTCGAGCTCCAGATCCTCGTAGGTGAGGGGGTAGAGGGTCCGCGTCGTGTCGAGCGTCCCCAGCAGGCCCTCGTCCACCCCGTAGAACCCCACCGGGACGCCCGGCTCCACCGGCGCCTCGCCCACATTGGTGACGCGCGCGCGCAGACGGTAGGCCCCGGAGCAGATGGGGATGACCGAGACGACCAGGTCCGGCGCCGAGAACTGCCCGGTGGGCTGGACGTTCTGGCGGAAGTTGTTGAGGCCGGGGGCGAGGTGGTTCGCCTCCTCCACCGCCGGGATGGCGCCGCTCTCGGCGACGTTGGTCACGTGGTAGGCGTGCTGGTTCCACACCCGGCGCGTCCGCACCCACTTGCCCTCCAGATCGCCGAAGACGCGGATGCCGGTGGTCTTGGTCCCGTCCTCGCAGGTGAAGCCGGAGTAGCTGTTGGAGCCGACGACCAGGTCTGCGTGCCCGTCGTTGTCGACGTCGGCGACCACCGGGTACTCCCACAGCGTCCCGTTGGTGCTGCAGGTCTCGAAGAGCGGCTCCCCGGTCGGGCCGGCGTACACGTGGAGCTTCGTCTCGTCGGCGTAGACGACCTCGGCGATCCCGTCGCCGTCGAAGTCGAACACGCTGCTGCCGGTCTGCGCGGAGGAGCAGTCCTGGGTCTGGGTCAGCCAGAGGCGCGTGTCCTCGGGGGCGACCGCGGTGTCCATCAGCGCCTGGCCGTCGAAGACGACGTATCCGATGCCCCCGGCGAACGCGACGTCGGGGAACTCGTCGTCGTTGAAGCGGGCGACGGTCGGGGTGCCCCCCCCGCTGCTGCACCCGGCCGAGCTCGGGTTCGCCGCGCAGCACGGATTGGGATCGATGCCCTCGTTGATGTCGAGGCCCTGGCGGATGATCTCGAAGGTGCCCGGCCCGGTGACGTGCCAGATGCTCACGGTGTGGGTCGGCGTGTCGACCGCGATGATCTCCGGCACGCCGTCGAGGTCGAGGTCGCCCACCGCGGCATGGGTGCCGACGACGTCGCTCGTCACCCTGGCGGCGCCCGCGGCGTCGTAGACGGCGCCCGGAGTGACGATGTCGAGGCCGGGCACGCCGTCGACGTCGGAGACCACCGGATAGACCTGGGGGAAGGTGGCGGAGGTGGTCCCGGTGGCGCCCTCGACGACGATGCCCTGGTCGATGATCTCGGGCATGCCGTCCGCGTCGAGGTCGGCGATGCTCGGCATGAAGCAGCTGCGCGGCTCGGACAGCCATTTCTCGCTGCCGTCGGCCTCGTAGGCGCGCAGCCGACCGTCCCTGGTGCAGACGACGATCTCGTTCTGCCCGTCGCCGTCGATGTCGCCCCCGGCGATCGACCGGCCGGGCGCGTCGGCCGACTCGCCGTCGGTCTCGATGGCGAGCTTCTCCACCACCAGGCCGTCCACGATCGAGATCGCGCGCAGGGTCGAGGCGGTGCCGCTGCCGTTGTTGTAGTCGCCGCCGTCGAAGGTGAAAAAGACGATCTCGGGGATGTCGCGCTCGGTGATCGCGCCGTCGCAGTCGTCGTCGTCGAGCTGGATGACGATCGGCGCCATCATGACGTTGTGCGTCGGATCGTCGGGGTCGCCCCAGGCGTACTTCAGCTCCGGAGCGAAGTCGGCGATCTCCGGGTGGTACTCGCAGGAGGTGACGCAGCTCGGCGGGTCGCCGGGCTCGGTGCCGTCGGGACAGAACGGCGGGCGCGGCATGCATCTTCCGTCCGGGGCGGCGGCGCCCGCGGGGCAGCCGGCGCCCGCGCCGTCGCCGTCGTCCTCGCCGAGCGAATAGTCGCAGTAAGTCTCGCCCTCGCACTCGGCGTCGTCGAAGCACGCGTCGCCAGGGATGATGCACTCGAGGAACGCGCAGACCGTGCCCTCGCCACAGCAGGTGGTGCCACACAGGCTCTCGCTGGGGCAGCATGCACCGCTGTCGTCGCAGGTGCCGCCGTCGCACGGGGTCCCCACCGCGCAGCCGCCGCCGGTGCCGGAGACGGTGGCGGTCGGCGATGGGCCGCTGCCGCCGTCGCCCGAACCCCCGCCGCCGGTCACGGTCGCCGGCCCCCCGCCTCCGGAGCCCGACGTGGTGGCGGTCGTGCCGTCCTCCCCGTCGGAGCAGCCGTCGCACCCGCTGGCCAGCGCCAGCAGCAGGGCCGACGCGGCGACCCGGAGGGAGAGGTGTGCGTCCCGGGGGGAGAGCGCGGGGCGGGTGGGGGGGCGAAGCATTCCCCGATCAAAGCACAGCCCGGGCGAGCTGACGGCCCCAGGGGAACGGAAAGGCCGACGCAGAGGATCCAGAAAGGCGAGCCGAAAGCAGCGTAGAATTCCACTGCAACGCGGGGCCTCCGCCTCCTCACCATGCCCATACCCTCCTCCCGCTTCGCGCGGTCGCGCTCCTCGGCCCGGCCGTCCCTCGCCACCACCTCCGCCCGAGCACCCCGGGAGTCCCGATGGGGCCTCGCGGCGGTCGCCGCCGCGAGCCTCGCCGCCCTCGGCTGCGCGCCCGACGACAGCCTGATCGGCAACGCCGCGGCGAGCGGGGCGGGACCGGGGGCCGGGGGCGCACCGTCGACCTCGAGCGGTGACGGCGGGGCGGACAGCCCCGTCGGACCGGGCGGCGGCGCTGCTGGCTGCGCCAGCCCGGCCGAGTGCCCCGATCCCGACGGCGCCTGCCTCGTCGCCGCGTGCGACGCCGGCGTGTGCGGTAGCGCACCCGAGGTGCAGGGCACGGAGATCATCGATCAGGTCGTGGGCGACTGCCGGGTCGTCGTGTGCGACGCCGCCGGCGCCACCACCGACGTGAGCGATCCCAACGATCTCGTCGACGACGGCAACGACTGCACGATCGAGGCCTGCGTCGACGGCGCGCTCGAGGTGGGCTTCACCGGCGCCGGCACCGCCTGCGGTCCCGGCGGCGATCTCGCCTGCGACGCCGCCGGCCAGTGCACCGGCTGCGTCACAGCCGACCAGTGCCCGGGGGAGGACGGCGCGTGCCGCACCCGCGTCTGCGCGCCCAACGGCGTGTGCGGGTTCGACGATGCCGCCGCGGGCACCGTGGTGGAGGACTCGACCGGAGACTGCCTGGTCACCGTCTGCGACGGCAACGGCAACGAGGACCCGACGTCGGACCCCGACGACCTCCCCAGCGACTCGAACCCCTGCACCGAGGACCTGTGCGCCGACGGGGAGCCCGACTTCCCGCCGACCGATCCCGGCTCGCCTTGCGGCGGCGGCGTCTGCGACGGCGACGGGAACTGCGCCGGCTGCGCCGACGACGGCGACTGCGGCGCGGACACCCCGTGCGCCGACGTCTTCTGCCAGGACGACGGATCGTGCGGCTCGATCGACGCGGGCCCCGGCACCCCCTTCGACCCGGTCCCCGGCGACTGCGTCCACTCCGAGTGTGACGGCAACGGCGGCAGCGGCGAGGTCTTCGACGACATCGGCATCGACTGCGACGGCGGCGGGGTGTGCGACGGCGACGGCGTGTGCCGCGAGTGCATCCTCGACGAGCACTGCGACAGCAACCTCTGCGACGGCGGCACCTGCCGCGACTGCGAGGCGGACGACGAGTGCACCACCGACCTCTGCCGCTGCGGCATCTGCGTGAAGGAGGTCACCCTCTTCTTCAGCGAGTACGTCGAGGGCTCGGCCAGCAACAAGGCCGTCGAGATCTACAACCCCACCGGCGCCGACATCGACCTGGGCAACGCCGGCTGCTCGGTGCGCGTCTACGCGAACGGCGGAAACGCCTCGGTGAGCATCCCCCTCGACGGCACGCTCGGCGACGGTGAGGTCCTGGTCATCTGCAACAGCGCGACGACGTTCCCGCTGCTGTGCGACGAGACGTCCTTCAACGCCAACTGGAGCGGCAACGACGCCGTCGCCCTGATCTGCAACGGGGTCATCCTCGACGTGATCGGGCGGATCGGAGAGGACCCCGGGACCCAGTGGGGCATGGGCAGCGTCACCACCGCCGGCGCCACGCTGCGTCGCAAGACCGGCATCGTCGCCGGCGACGGCAACGGCACCGACGCGTTCGACCCTGCCGCGGAGTGGGACGGGTTCGCGAACAACGCCACCGACGGGCTCGGATCGCACGACCCCTGTCCGTGATGCTGGGCGCGCCGGCGCGGGCGCGTGGCCGCTAGGCGATGAGGGAGGCCAGGGAGAAGCGCTCGATCGCGCCCTCGAGGGAGGCGCCGCCGACGTCGACGTAGAGGCGCCCGTCGTTGCGCGAGAGGTCGAGCTTGGCGTGGCGATCGATGCGCTGCTCCAGCGCCTCGACCAGCGCGGGCTCGATGTGCCACACCTCGACGGCGTCCGCCTTGTGGATGGTGCGCGCCGCCGCCTCGCGGCGGACGCCCGCGAGGTCGACGGTGAACACGGCGACCCGCCGGGCTGCCTTGGACGCGCGGTGGAGACGATCGGCGGAGGGGGCCCCGACGTCGATCCACGCGATCAGGGTGCCCTGCGGATCGCGGATGGAGAGGGGCGCCTCCTCCGTGCCTCCGAGGCCCTCCTTGCTGAAGGCGATGCCCTCCTCGTAGGACAGGCAGTAGGCGAGCATGCGGGTGAACAGCCAGCGCATCGTCTCCGAAGGGTGACGGGCGAGGCGGAGATCGAGGGTCTCGTACACGCCGCGATCGACGTCGGAGAGGTTGACCTCGAGGCGGTGGATGGTCGCGCCGGTGGCCATGCGTCGCAGTGTTGCACGACGGCGCGCGACCCATGTTTCTCGTTCACACGACCGCGGGGGCGGAACCCCCCCCACCACCAGCAGCTCACCCTCTCGCGGCTGTGACGGAAGGGGACGAAACTTGGCCGGATCGCGCTGGCCGTGCGATCCGCGCGGGGTGACCCCCCCTGCGCTCGCCCTGTCGGAACGCTCCGCCTCGGAGCTCGCGGCGCTCCGCAAGCTCGCCTCCGAGCTCGCGCACGCGCGGAAGGAGCGGGCGACCAGCGTCCATCTCCTGGCTGCGATCGCCGACCGCAGCGGCGCGGCGGCGGACCTCCTGAACGAGCGACGCCTCGATCGGGACGCCCTCCTCAAGGCGGGCCGGTCCTTCGACGAGGACGGACCGGACGCCATCCCGCGCGCGCTGGCCGAGGCCCGCGAGGTGCAAAAGCGCGTGCGAACACCGCTCCCCACCGACGGGGTGGGTCCCCGAAGCGGGCAGCTCTCGCCGGACTCGCGCCACGTGCTCACCGAGCCCACCGGGCTCCACCTGCTCATCGCGCTGCTCGGGGAGCGGCGCTTCGCCGCCTGCCGCGCCCTCGCCGCCCTGGGCGTGGA
>JBKJLX010000774.1:0-12477 GCA_046596645.1 Polyangiaceae bacterium | reverse complement strand
CAGCGTGGTCTTGAAGTTGCATCGCGCCTCGTCCCATGACGAACGCGGCCCGCAGCTTCAACACCACCCTCGTCGGCGACCGCAACGTCCATGAGAGCGGAACGCACCGGGTGGCGATCGGTCGCGGCACGCTCCTCGGTGGCAAGTACAAGCTGACCGAGCGCCTGGTCGACGGTGGCATGGCGACGGTGTGGGGCGGCGTCGACATCGCAGGCGAGCGCGAAGTCGTGGTGAAGATCCTCGCGGTGGAGCTGCTCCAGCACGAGGAGGCGGTGAAGCGCTTCGCGCAGGAGGGTGAGCTGGTCCGCGCCGTCACCTCCAAGCACATCGTCGAGTTCATCGACCACGGCGTGCATGCTGGAGCGCCCTACATCGTGCTCGAGCGCCTCGACGGGGTGGACCTCGAGCACCGGCTGACGCAGCGCCGGCTCTCGCTGGCCGAGTGCGCGACGCTCCTGGAGCAGACGGCGCTGGCCCTCTTGCCGGCGCACGCGCGCGGCATCGTCCACCGCGACATCAAGCCGGCGAACCTGTTCCTGGCGGACGTCCCCGAGGGCGAGATCGTCAAGCTGCTCGACTTCGGGATCGCCAAGCTGCGCGAGGGCACCCGCATCCGCACCGCTTCGGGGCAGACCGTCGGCTCGCCCGAGTTCATGAGCCCCGAGCAGGTCCAGGGCGCGCGCGACATCGACGGCCGCAGTGACCTCTTCTCCCTCGCCAGCGTCGCCTACGCCTGCCTCACCGGGCGGTCGCCCTTCGAGGGCGAGACCATCGTCGACGTGTTCCACGCCATCCTCGACGGCTCCTTCGCGCCGCCCTCGACGGTGGTCTCCGACGTGCCCCCGGAGCTGGATGCGTTCTTCGACCGTGCCCTCTCGGTCGACCGAGCCGATCGCTTCCCCAACGCCCCCGCGATGGCTGCCGCGTTCCGCGCCCTGGTCGAGCAGATCGACGCCCAGCACGACGGGCCGTCGCCGCGCTCGGTGCGCGGCGCCCCCCGCCACATCCCCATCGCGCCCGCGGCCCCGACCCAGATCCACTCCACGTCGTTCGCGCGTCCCGGTCGCCACGGGCTTCGCCACCGGGTCGGCCTCCGCAGCGGCCTCCTCGCCGCCGCCGCCATCGCGTCGCTGGTGGGCGCGTCCAGCCTCCTCTGGAGCTGGTCGAACGACAACTCCAGCGGCCTCGACGGCGGCGCCCCCACGACCGAAGCGCGCTGAGAGCGCGCCTCGGGCGGCTCGGTCAGGCGGTCTGTGGCGGCTGCGGTCGTGGCGCTCGGGGCAGCCGCGCCACGAACCGCGTCCGGGTCGCGTCGCTGCTCGCCGAGACCGAGCCGCCATGCGCGCGGACGATCTGGTCGGTGATGTAGAGACCGAGGCCCAGGCCACCTCGCGCCTCCGGCCGCGCGCGGGTCAGCTCGTCGAAGAGGGTGCCCAGGGCCTCGGCGGGGATCGGCGTGCCGGCATTGTCGACCGTGAGCGTCACCCCGGGCCCCGTCCCGTCGACGTCGACCTCGACGGGCGCGTCGGAGGCGCCGTGGAGCAGCGCGTTGCCCACCAGGTTGCTGCAGACCTGCGCCATGCGGTCGGCGTCCCACACGCCGCCGCAGTCTCCCGCGGTACGCAGCGCGATCGACCGGAGAGGATGGGCGAGGCGAAGCTCGTCGACGACCCGCGTCGCCACCGTCGCGAGATCCATCGGCTCAGGCTGGACCGGGATGCCTGCCGCGGTCCGGCTCCTCGACACGTCGAGAAGCTGCTCGACCATGCGGGTCATCCGGTTCGCAGCGCCCAGGAGCCGCTGGATCGTGACCGTGTCGGCGCCGCGGCGGTCGACGACCTGGAGCCCCAGGGAGATCGCGCTGAGGGGTTGCCGGAGATCGTGGGCGAGGATGGCGACCAGGCGCTCGCGGACCACCGCCTCATTGCGGAGCTCCTGCTCCGCCCGGGCGAGGCTGGCGTGGAGACGCGCAGCGCGCACGAGGGCGCGCACGCGCGCAGTCAGCTCGGCAGCCGCGTAGGGCTTGCGCAGGTACTCGTTGGCGCCGGCCTCCAGTCCTTCGAGCAGGTTCTCCTGGCTGGCGCTCCCGGTGAGGAACACGATCGGCAGCTCGGCCGCGTCGGCGCGCAGGCGAATCGCACGGCAGACCTCGGGCCCGGTCATGTCGGGCATGTGCCAGTCGAGCAGGACGACGTCCGGGGGTGCGCCGGCGGCGAGCGCCTGCAGCAGCGGCGGGCCGCCCCCGAAGACCGTCACGTCGTTCTCGTCCCCCAGGACTGCCGCGCACGTCTCCCCATGGACCAGATCGTCGTCGGCGATCCAGACTGCTGCGCGTCGCGGGGGAGGGGTGCGGGGTGCCATGGTCGAGGCGCTTCGTGTGACATCATCGGCGAAACGCGCCTCGCTCGTGAAGCCCCGAGAACCTCGCATGATCGCCTGTCTCGACGTCTTCTACGGGGCCTCGGAGGCGACGTCGGCGTGCGTCCTGTTCGACGACTGGCCCGCCAGCGCGCCGTCCTCGAGCCGCGTGCGCGTCTTCTCGCCCGTCGAGCCCTACGAGCCTGGACGCTTCTACCGTCGCGAGCTTCCATGCCTTCTCGGCACGCTGGCGGGCCTGGGAGCGATGCCGGCCATCATCGTCATCGACGCCTACGTCTGGCTCGACGCCGATGGCAGCCCCGGTCTGGGTGCTCGCCTCTACGAGAGGCTGGGCGGCCAGGTGGTCGTCATCGGCGTGGCCAAGACCTCGTTCGTCGGAGCCCCGGCGATTCCCGTCACTCGTGGCAAGAGCCGGTCTCCCCTGTTCGTCAGCTCGGCCGGCATCCCAGCGGAGGGCGCGGCATCTCGCATCGCGCGGATGCACGGCGAGTTCCGCATCCCGACGCTGCTCAAGGATGTCGACCGGCTGTGCCGTGCGGCAGCGCACCGCTGGAATCGCCAGACTTCGTGACTCCGGCCCCGATGATTCGTGGATGACCGGCGCCTGGGTCACCGTCACCGATTCCTGAGCAAGGGGACCTATCCTGCGGAGCGCATGGCCCTCCGCAGCACCCCGCTCCTGCTCGCGTTCCCGCTCGCTCTCGCGTCGTCTGCGCTCCTCGCGTGCGGTGACGACAGCGGTACCTGCTCTGGCCCTTCTTGCGGGAGCGGCAGCGGCGGCGGCAGCACCTCGCAGGGCGGCTCGACGCCCAGCGCGTCCACCGGCGGGGCATCGCCAGCCGGAGGAGGCGAGAGCGCCGGCGACGGCGGGGGCAGCACCAGCACGGAGGGGACCGGCGCCTCGGGCGGCGCCTTGCCCCAGCCGGAACCAGGGCTGCGCGCCGAGTATTTCGCCGACTACCTCGACCTCGCCCTCGAGCGCATCGAGCCCACGCTCGACATCGCGTGGGGCGTCGGCGGTCCGGGCCCCGAGCTGGGGGTCGATCGCTTCAGCGCGCGGTGGAGTGGATACCTCGTCGCGCCGGAGGCCGGCACGTACACGCTCGCCACCGAGACCGACGACGGCGTTCGCGTCTGGGTCGGGGACGTGCTCATCGTCGACGACTGGCGCGGCCACTTCGTCACCCGCAACGAGGCGGCGGTCGAGCTCCCCGCCGGCACCCCGACGCCGATCCGCGTCGAGTATTTCGAGCTGGATCTCGACGCCTCGGCCCGGCTGCTCTGGTCGAGCGCGACGCGCGCCGAGGAGGTGATCCCCACCGAGAACCTGCTGGCGACCGTCGCGCCGACCGGGCTCCCGGGCCCCAAGCCGCCCTACACCAACCCGGTGATCGCCTTTGACTGCCCCGATCCCGGCGTGGTCGCCCTCCCCGACGTGGAGGTGCCCGGGTTCGCGGCGGTGTGCACCGGCGGCTCGTTCCCGGTGCGGTTCTCGCGCACGCTCGTCCGCTGGGCCGACACCGGCGGCGCCATCCTCCCCGGCGGCAAGCCGGCGTGGGCCGCCAACGGGGGCCGGAACTGGGCGCCCGAGATCCACCGGGTGGGCGACGGCTACGTCGCCTACTTCACGTCGGTGAACGGCGCGAACGTGCTCTCCATCGGCGCCGCCAGCGCGGCCGCCGCCACCGGGCCGTTCACCGAGCTCGGGGCGCCGCTGGTGCAGCACCCGGACGGAGTCATCGACGCGTCGTTCTTCGAGGACGACGACGGCTCTCGCTGGCTCACCTACAAGATCGACGGCAACGCCCACGGCCGGGCGACGCCCATCCTCATTCGCCAGCTGGCGGAGGACGGCCTCTCGTTCGCGGAGGGCAGCTCCGCGACGCAGATCCTGGTCAACGACTCCGCCAGCTGGGAAGGGGGCGTCGTCGAGGCGCAGTGGATGGTGAAGCGCGACGGCGTTTACCACCTCTTCTACAGCGGCAACGTCTACGACCACCGCTACCGGACCGGCGTCGCGCGCTCTGGGGCGCTGCTGGGGCCGTACGAGAAGCATGGCGCGCCCATCCTGGCGAACAACGAGATCTGGGTCGGGCCCGGGCACGGCTCGCTCGTGACGGCGGGCGGCCTCGACTATTTCGTGTACCACGCCTGGCAAAACGCCGGGAACGGCACCCACCTCCAGAGCGGTGGCCGCAACGTGCTCGTCGATCGCGTGGTGTGGGAGAACGGCTGGCCCCGCATCCACGACGGAACGCCCAGCCGCACCCCGGTGCCTTGGCCGGGGGACCCGCGCTGATCGTCGACTACCGCAACGTTGGAGGACGCGCTAAACCTCCCGCGATGAGCATCGACGCCGCCGACGCCTCGCCAGGGCGAGCGCGCGTGTGGATCGCCGACGACAGTCGTCTCGCGCGTGCGACGGCCGTCTCCGCGCTCGGCGGCCTCTACGACATCGAGCAGTTCGATTCGGCGCCGCCGGTCCTGGAGGCCCTGATGTCGCGGCGGCCCGACGCGTTGATCCTGGACTGGCACATGCCCGACATGTCGGGCATCGAGGCCTGCAAGTTCGTTCGCGAAGTCGCGGACGACGCGCAGCTGCCCATCCTGATCCTCACCAGCGACACCGACCGGGAGAGCCTGCTCACGGCCTTCGCGGCTGGCGCCAACGACCACGTGAAGAAGCCGTTCGACGCCGACGAGCTGCGCTCGCGGGTCGCGACGCTCGTTCGCATCAAGCTGCTGCACGATCGGCTCTCCCTCGCCGAGGCGCGCCTGCGCGAGGAAGCTGCGCACCGCGAGCGCTTCGTCGCCATCCTCGCGCATGACCTGCGCCAGCCGCTGCACGTCGTGACCATGGCGGCCCCCATCCTCACCGCCGACGACGTCGCGGCGGAGTCACGCCGCGACATCGGCGCTCGCGTGCAGAAGGTGGCCGCGCGAATGCAGCGGATGATCGGCGAGCTCCTGGAGTTCGCACGAAGCCGCGCGTCCGAGGGCATGCCGCTGACGAGGTCCCAGGCTGACATCGTCATCATCGCTCGTGGGATCGTCGAGGAGATCCGGAGCGCCCATGCCGGCGCCACCATCCTCCTGGTGACGACGGAGGCCGAGCCGGGGGTCTGGGACACCGATCGCATCGCGCAGGTGCTGAGCAACCTGATCGAAAATGCGCTGCATCACCGCCTCAAGGGCGCGCCGGTCCACGTCACCATCACGAGCGACGCCGAGACGGTGACGCTGGTGGTGTCGAACGAAGGCGCGCTGGCGACCCCCCAGGAAGAGCTGTTTCACCCCTTCAAGCGCGGCGGCTCGTCGCGGCGGGGCCTCGGCCTCGGCCTCTACATCGTCGACCAGATCGCGAGGGCGCACGGCGGCAGCGCCGCGGCGGCGAGCGTCGACGGGACGGTGCACGTGACGGTGCGCCTGCCGCGCTCCAGCGCGGCGTGAGGCGGGCCCGTCGTTGGGCTGGTACGAGGACCATGGGGTCACGCCGATGCGGTGGCACCATTCTCGCTCAGCTCACCTGCCGTGCCTGAAATCCTCCTGAGTCGCCGCCCCTCGCGGGAGCGGGTGTGGCTGTGTGCCCCGGAGGCTGTCATTTCTGCTGCCTCGCGCGTTCTCGCCCTCGCGGGGGTCGAGGTGGTCTCGCAGCGAGAGCGGGCCACGATCCTGGCGCGCCTCCATGACGGGCCACCCGCCGCTTGCGACGTCCTCGTCCGCGGGGCGGAGGGGGGCCGCATCGCCGCCTGGCTGGTCCTCGGCCATCGGAAGATGAATGCGCTCGCCACCGGCTCGCAGCTCGCCGACCGCGTGGTGAGCTTCATCCATCGCGACCTCGTCGATCCTTGCGCGCGCTTACCGACTCGTCCGCCGGCTGCGCCCACGCTGCGCCGCCTCATCGCCGACTTCGCCGGGTGACGGGCATCAGTTCCAGTAGAGGGTCGCCCGCCCGATGGCGGTGAACGGCCACCCTGGCGCGTAGTGGATGCCGGTGACCGGCGCCTGCTCGTAGGCGAGCCGCGTCTCGCTGGCGAACTGGACCTCGCGCCAGGTCGCGTCGAACAGGTTCTGGATGTCGAGCGCGAGCTCGAGGTTCTTCCAGCGGAGGCCGGCGTTGAGGTCGACGGTCGTGTAGCCCTCGGCGATCACCGACGCGTCCTCGATGGCGGGGCGCTCGGCGATCGATTTCAGGCGGAAGCCGAGGAACGGAGTGAAGTCTCCGACCTTCGGACGCACCCCGCCGCCCAGGGTGAAGGTGCGACGGGGCGCGAGCGCGACCGCGTCACCGCCGCCGTCGTCGTTGCGGTAGCGCGGGTCGACGACCGCGAAGGACGCGTCGGCGAAGAGCCAGTTGGAGACCTGGTAGCGGCCGCTCAGCTCCAGGCCGACGCGGCGGGTCGCGCCCGAGGCCTCGGTCACGCCCTCGTCGCCGATCCAGACGATCTCGGAGTCGAGGTCGATGAGGAAGCCGGCGGCGTCGAAGGTCAGGCCGTCGAGCGGCTCGTCGCGCGTGCCGACCTCGTAGGTCCGCGCGACGGTCAGGAGATCGACGGGATCGTCCGCGAGGACGGCGCCGCGCGCGTCGTTGGAGTGGAAGCCGTGTCCGGCTGAGCCGAAGAGATCCCAGCGCGCGATGGGCGTGACGACGACCGAGGCCTTGGGCGAGACCAGGGTGTCGCCGGCGACGCCGCTCGTCCGCGTACCCACGTCGCTGGTGTTCTCCAGGTGATCGACAACCCGGGCGTCGAAGCGGTCGAAGCGGACGCCGAGCACCCAGCGCAGCCAGCGGGTGAGGCGCGCGTCCTCCTCCACGTAGAGGCCGAGCCCGGTCTCGGCGACCGACGCGTCGACGCGCGGCTCGAGCCGCTCGCGCAGGAGCTGATGGCTCAGCGTGTTGTCGATGGAGTCGAACCGGACCTGCAGCCCCACGCTGGTGGAAAAGACGCTCTTGCCGACGTGGAGGTGACGACGGAGCCGCACATCGCCGCCGGTCATGGTGCGCGAGTCGGTCTGCTCGATGCCGTCGCCCCGCACCGGGTCGGCGGCGAAGAAGGTGAAGTTGGAGAACAGCGTGAAGTCCTGGGTCATCCCGTAGACCATCGCGCGCAAGTCGGTGTCCTCCCACCGGGTCTCCAGCGCGAGGCGCGCCGCGTGGCGCTGGGTCGAACCTCCCTCTGACGCGTCGATGGTGTCGAAGCGATCGATGCAGCGGCCGCCCAGCTCCTCGGGGGAGAGGACGCCCTCCTCCCCCTCGCCGCACACGGCGCGCGCCGGGATCTGTCCGGAGCCGTTCCATCCCGAGCCGTACGACATCCAGCTGAGCTGGAGCTTCGCGTTGTCGGCGATGTCGCGGGTGACCTTGGCGTACAGGTTGAACCTCTTCAGGTCCTCCTCGTTGGTGAAGGGACCGTCGGTCTTGTAGAGCTCGCCGGCGATGACGGCGCGCCAGCCCTCGGCCAGCTGAGGCGAGACCACGGCGAGGCCGCGCATGATCCCGTACTGCCCCACCGCGTACTGGACGAAGCTCTCGTCCATCGTCTCCGCCAGGCGCATCTCGATCGCGCCAGCGGTCGCGAAGTCGCCGAGGTGCGCGTAGTGCGCGCCCTTGTAGCCGTCGAGCTCGACCACCAGCTCCGGGATGAGGAAATGCAAGTCGGCGTAGCCCTGCCCGTGGCCGTGGCTCACCATGTTGGCGGGGATGCCGTCGACGGTGATGCGCACGTCCGTGCCGTGATCGGCGTCGAACCCGCGGAGGAAGTACTGGTTCGCCTTGCCGCCGCCCGCGTGCTGCACCGCGACCACCCCGGGAACCGCCTCCACGATGTCCCCGGGACGCAAGCGCGGGCGAAGGTCGAGCTCGCGGCGGCCAAGGCGCACGCGCGAAGCCGCGTCGCCCCCGGGAGCGTCGCCCTGCACGACCACCTCGAGGCTCTCCTCCGCCTCCTCCTCGGGAGGGGGTTCGAGCTCGTTCGCGGCCTCGGCGTCAAGCACCGGTTCGCCCGGAGGGTGAGCCTCGACGGCGCCCAGCGGGGCGAGCCACACCGCCCATGCGCCCAGGTAAGCCCAGCCTCTCTGCTCTCGTCGTGCCACGATTCAGTCCTCCGGTGTCACGCTCGACGCCCGGAGCGGTAGCACGGTTCCATCGCATCGTGCTACGACGTGTCGCATGACCGGCGCGCTGGGGCTGCTCTCGATGGGCTTCGTGCTCGGGCTGCGTCACGCGCTCGACGCCGACCACCTGGCGGCGGTCTCCACCCTCGTGGCGCGCGAGCGCCGCGTGCGTGCCGCCGCCTTCGTGGGCCTGGCGTGGGGGCTCGGACACAGCGCCACCGTGCTCCTCCTCGGCGGGACGATGCTCGCAGTCGGTGTGGTGCTGCCGGCGCGTGTCGCCGGCGCGCTCGAGCTCGGCGTCGCGCTCATGCTGGTGGTCCTCGGGGGGGCCGGGCTGCGGCGACTGTCGCGCCCCGCGTCGGTCGCCGAGGCGAGCTCGCCGGGTGCCTCACACGCAGAGGCCGGTGCACACCACCGTCGGCCCTTCGCCGTCGGCGTCGTCCACGGGCTCGCAGGTAGCGCCGCGGTGGCGCTGCTCGTCCTCGGCACGGTGGAGGATCGCCTCACCGGCCTCGCGTACCTCGCGACGTTCTCTGTCGGCACCCTCCTGGGGATGGTGCTGGTCACCGCGGGCTTCGCGGTGCCCCTGGCCCTCGCGGCGCGCCGCCTCGCCCCGGGCTGGCTTCGCTCCGCGATGCTCGCCACCTCGCTCGCCTCCCTCGCCCTCGGCGTGTGGACGGCCTACCGCGTGGGGGTGGAGGACGCGTTGCTCCGCGACCAGGTCGTGGCCCGCTTTCCCTGATCGCGGCGCTGAGCCCCCGCTGGCCCCGCTGAACCCCCGGCTGGCCCCTTCCTGACCTCACGCCCGGTGGCCCTCCACCCCTCGCCGGCGTCCCCTATCCTCGCGGCATGGTCAAGCGCGACGAGCTGGTGCGGTTCGGGGTGGCGATGGAGTCCGGCCTGCTCGGCTCGTTCGACGAGCTGGTGAAGCGTCGCGCCACCACGCGCTCCGAGCTGCTCCGCGACCTGGCTCGCGCCGAGCTCACCCGCCACGAGGTCGCCGGCGGGGCCGACGCGGTGGCCTCGGTCACCCTGGTTTACGACCACCACGTCCGCGGGCTGACCGAGACGCTGAACGATCTCCAGCACGGCCTCGGCGCGCGCGTCCGCTCGACGATGCACGTCCACCTGGACGACGCGCACTGCCTGGAGGTGATCGTGCTGCAGGGGCCGGCGGCCGAGCTGCGCGCGTTCGCCGATCGCGTCTTCGCCATCCGCGGCGTGAAGCAGGGCGGCATCGAGATCGTCGGCTCCGGCCAGACCGCGCGGCAGGGTATGCACGTCCACGTGCACGCGCATGACGGTGGACCAGACCACGCTCACCCCCACGCGCACGGCCACGACCACGCTCACGCACCGGCTGCCGTTCCCGACGGCGCGAAGCGCGCCCCCAAGCCGGCGACGCCCGCTCAGCGCCGACCAGGCAAGGTGCGCTGACGGGGCGCCGCGCCGCGCCGCCGCCCGCCGCAAGGACGAACGTGGACGTTTTCACGTGTTCGTCACACGAACGACAGGCGGCCGATCCGGTGCGGCGCTAGGTTGCCGCCCGTCATGGCACGGGTACTGTTCATCGAGGACGAGCCGGATCTCCGCGACATCCTGCAGTACAACCTGGAGCGGGAGGGCCATCAGGTGTCGCTCGCGGCGACCGGGCAGGAGGGGCTACGGCTCGCCCGCGCCTCCATGCCCGATCTGGTCCTCCTGGACGTGATGCTCCCCGACACCTCCGGCATCGCCGTCTGCGCGTCGCTGAAGTCGGACGAGCGCACCCGCGCAGCGCGCGTGATCATGGTGACCGCGCGCGGCGAGGAGTCGGACCGGCTGGTCGGCTTCGAGCTGGGCGTGGACGACTACGTGGTCAAGCCCTTCAGCGTGAAGGAGCTGATGATGCGCGTCGCCGCGGTGCTCCGACGATCGGATGACGTGCCCGGTGCGAACCGGCTGCTCGAGTTCGGCGCCCTCCGGCTCGACCGCGCCGCCCACCGCGCCTGGGTCGGCGGGGCCGAGGTCGCGCTGACCTCGCTGGAGTTCAAGCTCCTCGTCCTGCTGTACGAGCGCCGGAACCGGGTGCAGACGCGGTCGGCGCTCCTCAGCGACGTCTGGGGCATCGAGGCCGACATCACCACCCGCACCGTCGACACCCACGTGAAGCGCCTGCGCGAGAAGCTTGGTCGAGCGGGCAGTTACGTGGAGACGGTGCGCGGCGTCGGCTATCGCTTCACCGAGACACCCGAGCCCAGCGCCCAGCCGGACCGGCGGTGAAGCGGGGCGTCCGCCTCGAGCTCTTCCTCGCCGCCGCGATGCTCCTGGCGCTGACCATCGGCGCCGTCGACCTGTGGGTCACCCGCGCCGTCTCCGGGCACGTGGAGGCGTCGATCCGCAGCGATCTGCGCGTCCGCGCCGACCTCATCGCACGTCAGGCGGGGCAGCTGGGCGCGCCCATGGACGACCTCGCGGCCTGGGATCGCGAGGCCGACGCCCTGGCGGCGGCGGGGCGGGTCACCCTCCTCGATCTCCAGGGGCGCGTGCTCGGTGACTCCGAGGTCGCGCTGAACGAGGTGCCGGCGCTGCAGAACCACGCCGATCGGCCGGAGTTGATCGAGGCGCTGGAGCGAGGCCACGGCGAGGCCGTGCGGCGCTCGGCGACCGTGGAGGTGCGCATGCTCTACGTCGCCGTCCCCATCGTCCGCGGCGGCACCCGCATCGGCCTGGCCCGCGTCGCACGGACGCTCGACGACGTCGCGCGCGCGGAGGCCGAGGTGGAGTCGGCGGTCCTCGCGTCCTCGGCGATCGCCGCCGGCATCGGGCTCCTGGTGGCGCTGGTGGCCGCGCACCGGTTCTCGGCGCGGGTCGAGGGCCTGCGCGACACCGCGCGGCGCATGACCCGTGGCGACCTCGCGGTGCGGGCTCGGAGTCAGGGGACGGACGAGCTGTCCGAGCTGGGACGCAGCCTGGACGGTCTCGCCGAGAGCCTGCAGTCGACGCTGGCCAAGCTGCGCTCGGAGCGGGATCTGATGGGCAGCATCCTCGAGGGCATGCAGGAGGGTGTGCTGGTCCTCGACGCCGACGGCTCGGTGGTGCTGGTCAACGCGGCGTTCCGTGCGGTGGCCCTGCTGCCCGCCGACACCGCCGGCATGCAACTGGTGGAAGTCGTGCGTCACGCGCCCCTCCACGATCTGCTCCGCCGGGCGCGAACCCAGGACGCGCCGGTGGCGGAGGAGCTCGAGCTCCCGGGGCTCCCGCCGCGCCGGCTGCTGGTCAACGCCGCGCGCCTCGACGAGGATGAGGGGCGGGTGCTCGCGGTGCTGGTCGACGTGACCAACCTCCGACGGCTGGAGACCCTGCGACGGGACTTCGTCGCCAACGTCTCGCACGAGCTGCGCACGCCGGTGGCCGCGGTGCGCTCGGCGACCGAGACGCTCGCCGCCGGGGCGCTGGAGGAGCCGGTCGCCGCCCGGCGCTTCCTCGACATCATCGGGAGGAACTCGATGCGGCTCCAGAGCCTGATCGAGGACCTCCTGGAGCTGTCGCGCATCGAGTCCAAGGAGCTCCGGCTGAAGAAGGAGGCGCTCGACCTGCGGGTCGTCGTCCCCTCGGTGTTCGCGCTGTTCCGCGAGCGCGCCGAGCGCTCCGGCGTCGCGCTGCGCACCGACATCGCCGAGGACGCCTGGGAGGCGACGGGCGACGTGCGCGCGGTCGAACAGGTGCTGACCAACCTGGTCGAGAACGCGGTGAAGTATGGCCCGCGCGGTCCGGTGACGGTCGCCGCGACGCGGGACGGGGACGACGTGCTCCTGCATGTGACCGACGCGGGCCCCGGCATCGCAGCCGAGCACCTGCCGCGCATATTCGAGCGCTTCTACAGAGTGGACACCGGCCGGTCGCGAACGAGCGGCGGTACCGGCTTGGGTCTCGCGATAGTAAAGCACCTCGTCGAGGCGCACGGAGGACGCGTGCGCGCGGAGAGCGCAGTGGGTCGCGGGA
>JBKJLX010000770.1:0-11756 GCA_046596645.1 Polyangiaceae bacterium | reverse complement strand
CCCGCGGCGCACCGCGATCCGTACGCCGGCGACCTCGAGCACGATGGGCGTCTCCGTGTCCGCAGCGGCGCCCGGTGACACGACGCGCGCGATGCGAACCTCACGTCCGCCGACGGGCGCCTCGAGCTGGCACAGCCGGCTCGCCCAGTACCGCAGGCCGCTGACCTGAAAGTCCTTTCCCGCGCAGAACTCGGCAGCGCTCAGCCCGCTCGACCGCCACGACGCCACTCGCGCCGCCCACTTCGACTCGGTCTTCATGCCGCCGACGATGCGGCCTCACGCGGCGCTACGCCAGACGGGGTCCGTGCAGCGGATACCATCAGCGAGAACGAATGCCCCGAACTGAGGGATGAGGCGCTGCGTCAGCTCTGCACTCCTCCCACTGGAACTCGGTGGGTTACATCTGTCCGCGGCGGGCAGATGGGCACGGCGGAGCACGTACACGACTACTCAAAACCTGCTGATGATGCGCTGACGGCGTGGATCGAAGCTGCTGCGCGAAGCAGGCAGCTCTCGGCGCCGAAGTGGGCCGCCGAGGTGCTGGCCGGGGCGGGGGACCGGGCAGTGGCGACGGGTGCGGACGAGCAGGACAGAGCCGCGCGGCGTCAGGTTCTCCGCGTCCTTTCTCGCTTCCGCCCGCTCTGAGATTCCGCGGCGCAGCCTCCCGACCATCTGGCCAGGTAGTTCCGCACGGGGCCCGGGGCTGCGCGCGCTGCGCTGGCACGAGGGGCTGGAGCGGCTGGGACCGTGGCAACGTCCCACGGGGATCACCGCGACGCTGGTCGGCTACGCGCGTGTCGCGCCGTCCTGGCGGCGGGGCAGTCGGGTCAAACAGGGCTGAGCTTCTCCGGCACGACGTCGTGGAAGCGGCGGTAGTCGATCACGCGCGTGCCGTCGGCCTCCACGGTGATGACGTCGGCGAAGCGCGCCCCCCACACCACCTCGCCGAACTCGTAGCCGTAGCGCGAATGCACGGTCTGCCCCAGCGTCTCGTCGAACCCGGTCATCGTGAGAAGGAGCAGCGCGTTGCGCCGGCGCAGCGTCTCCTGGCAGTCGTCGCCGAAGAACGGGCTCGCCTCGTCGATGCGGTGCGACGCCGTCCAGGACAGGCGAAAGAACGGGTTGCTGCTCCGCACCAGGGGAAGCTCGTGGGGGACCCGCATGAACTCTCCCTCCTTCGAGTAGACGTCGAGGAGCAGGACCACCCGCAAGTGCGCCTCGACGATGCTGTTGTGGCGCGCGTTCGCCATGCGGAGCATCAGGAAGCGCTGACCGTCGCGCGTCCCGACCACGGCCTTGTCGGTGAAGAGGACCTTGGCCTGGGGGCGCGCGAACTTGGCGTAGGTGATGCCGGTGACGAGCGCGAAGCCGAGCAGGCTCGCCAGTGACTCTGCCGTCACCAGGAGGTGGGCCCAGGTCGTCGCCGGGTGCATGACGCCGTAGCCGATGGTGCCGCCGGTCTGCACGCTGAAGAAGAACGCGTCCGCGAAGGACCCTACCCGCGCTCCGGCGATCGATCCCTCCTCCACCAGGTACAGCGCGGCGAAGAGGGCGTTGCCGAGGACGAAGCTCGCCGCCACCAGGGAGAAGAAGCGGACCCAGCTGGTGACCAGCAGGCGGTGGAACACGTCCTCCGCCAGGCCGGGCCGCCGGCCGACCACCTTGATGGCGAACTCGGCGCCTCGGCCCGGCCGCGGCGTCGTCATCCCGCGGGCGGTTCCCCTGCGGCGCCTCCGCCCGCCATGCTTCCCCCGGCGTCCCCCGCCCCTCCCGCGGAGCCGCCGCTCCACCAGGTGGCGGCGAGCGCCTCGTCTTGCAGGGTGTCGATCTCCATGTAGCCGCCGTGGGTGTCGACGGTGTCGATGGCGACGCCTCGGTCGACCAGGTGCGCGAGCATGTCGAGCAGGTAGGCCTTGGCGAACGGACGACCTTCGCGGAACACGCCCGCGTCGCCGTGCTCGCGGTGCGCCTCGTCGAAGGCCGCGATGATCGACTGCGCGCCCTTCGGCGTCGCCTTGAGGACGCCGATGAACTCGCCGGTCGCCTCCTCCGCCGGGGTCCTGCGGGAGATGTGGAGCACGCGCCCGTCCTTCGCGACGAGCTTCTCCGCGTCCGTCTCCGGGTGCTCGGTGCGCCCGGCGTAGCGACGGCGCCAGTCGGTGTCCACGGCGACCACGATGTCCCCGGGGTGCGCGACCAGCGCCGCGACCGTCGCCGGGCGATACACGATGTCGGCGTAGGTCGAGACGAAGCCCTCGGCCATGCGCTCCCGCGCGCAGAGCAGCGATGCGAGGATGTTGTTGCGCTCCCAGTCCCGGTTCTCGACGTACTCGAGCTCCGGGTAGCGCGCCTGCACCACCTCCTTCAGGTAGCCGCAGACGAAGGTGACGTCGCTGCGGGTGAACCCACCCGCAGCGAGCGCTTCCAGGATGGCGTCGAGCATGGGCCGGCCGAGGACCGGGACGAGCGTCTTGGGGATCTCGTCGGTGAGGTGCCGGAGGCGGCTTCCGCGCCCGGCGCCGATCACGATCGCGCGCATGGTCCTGGCCTCTTCGTCGGCTCGAGGGTCGCCTTACAGACCGATGCCGCCGGCGCCGCCAGCGCCACCGTTGCCGCCGGCGCCGCCGCCCGCGCCGCCGCCGCCGCCGGTGCCGCCGCCGCCTTCGCCCAGAGAGCCGTCACCGCACTCGCCGCACGCAGCGAGGACGCAGTAGACGGCCTTCTCGGCGCCCTGCGGGAAGTCCTCCGCGCAACCCGCCTGATCCATGGTGGTGATCAGGCAGGTCACGAACTGGTCGCACGGCATGAAGTCGGTGCAGCAGGCTCCGGTCGCGCCGAGGACCGCGCAGTCCGAGCCCAGCCCCTGACTGGCCTCGTCCTGCACGCACGCAGCGCACTCTCCCGCCTGGTCCGGGGTCGCAGGGACCGTGTCGCAGCCGGGCTCGTCCGCGCACTCGTCGGCGCAGGGAGCGGACCCACCGCTGCCGGTGTCGCCGCCGCCGCCCCCGCTGCCGGTGGGGTCGCCTCCCGAGCCCGCGGTCGTCGCGGCCGTGGTCGCGCTCGTGGTCGCGGCCGACGACGCCTGGGTGGTCGACGCCGCCGTCGTGGAGGAGGTGGTGCCGCCGCCGCCGCCGGTGCCCGACGAGTCGTCGCCGCAGGCGAGGAGGGAGATGGCAGCCACGCAGAAGAAAGAAGAACGCATCGAGCTCATGAGACCTCCAAGAGAGCGCTTGCCCGTCGTCGGGCGGGGCGCGGCAGACTACCGCGTCCCTCCGGTCCGCGCTGGTCGACCATCCCCGTCCGCCTCGTTCGGATAATGTTCCACGCCCATGCCGGTCTCCGAGGCGCTTCTGAAGGACCCGGCGGTCGTCGGGCCGCTGGGCTCCCTCGCGCTGTCGCTGGTCCGGCCGGGCGCCGCGGCGCTCGGGCTGCGAGCGCTGCGCTGGCACGAGGGTCTGGAGCGGCTCGGCGTCGTGGTGCCACTGTTCCTGGCCCACGACGTGGGCTGCCTCTTCGCCTTTCCCGCGGAGCAGTACCAGGTCGGCCCGCGCGTCGACCCGGGCTTCCTGGTCCAGCGCCGACCGCACCTGCCGCCGCTGGTCGACGGCTACCGGGCCATGCTCGCGGACGTCGGTGACAGCGAGGCGGCCCGCCGCGCGGGGGCGCTGCGCCTGTCCGACGATCTGGTCATCGCCGTCCTGGCCCGCATCCTCGGCCCGGTGGCGACGCGCATCACCGTCGCCCCGTCGTACCGCGCGCGCGTCCCGGTGGACGCGTCGATCTTCGAGCGGCTCGACCCGCAGATCCCGGCGATGTTCGCGGCGCTCGATCGCGCGTTCGAGCAGAGCGCGCTGGAGGCGCTGCAGATCGCCAGGCTGTTCGTCCTCACCATGAGCGACGCGCTCGACGCCGACACGCTGCAGCTGTTCGGCCTGGTCGGCTCCGAGGCCAGCGCCGGCGCCCTCTCCCACGTCGACCTCCTGGCGGCCTTTGCCTCGCCGGAGGCGAACGACATCGTGAACTTCTCGCTCGAGATCCTCCCCAGCGTGCTCGAGACCAAGACCCGCCCCGCGGCGGGCACCACGGCGGCCTTCGGCTATGGCGGCATCGGCACCCGCGGCTCCATCGACAGCCTGGTGCTGAGCGAGCTGGCGTGGGACGACCTCGAGCTGGCGCGCCGGCTCGCCGACAACGAGGTCCTCTACTACGCCCGCGAGCAGAGCAAGGACGAGCAGCGCCGCATGCACTACCTGCTGGTCGACGCCTCGGCGTCGATGCGGGGCGAGCGCACCACCTTCGCCCGGGGGATGGCCCTGGCCATGGGCAAGCGGCTGCTCCTCTCGGGGGAGGACGTGGCGGTGCGCTTCTTCGACTCCAAGCTGTACGAGCTGCACCGCGCCAAGGGCGGCCAGCTCCCCACCGCGTACATCCTCTCCTTCAAGGGGGAGCGGGGGCGCAACCCGGCGCGCGTCTTCGCCGAGCTGGCGACCGATCTCGAGATCGCGCGACGGCGCGAGTCGCGCAGCTTCGTCGTCCACGTCTTCACCCACGCCGCGCTCTACATCCCGCGCGAGCTGGTGCAGGCGGTGCGGTCGCAGGCCCACGTGGCGGCGGTGTTCATGCTGCCGTCGGGCGGCAAGCTCGACCTCGACTACCTCGACGTCCTCGACGCGCACTGGGTGGTGGACCACGCCACCCTCACCCGGAAGGAGGCGCGCAGCGAGGCCGCGCGCGGCATCCTCGACGACACCGCGGGGATGACCGAGCAGATCGCGCACCTCGACAGCAGCATCCCCTCGCGCGCGCCGGCCAGCCTGGCCGAGGCGGCGAAGGGCCCGCAGAGCGTGCACGCCGGCGGCCCGCGCTCGACGCGCCCGGGGCCGCGCTCGGTGCCGAGCCCCTCGCGGAGGCCCACGTGACGAGCGCCACCAGGCCGCTGCACGAGCTGCGCGAGGAGGCGCGGCTGGCCCTCTCGCGCGGGGACCTGGTGCGCGCCAAGTCGACCCTCTTCGGCGCGCTCTCCAACTGGACGGTGCGGGAGGAGGAGTACGTCGACGTCGCGCGGGAGATGCGCGACCTGCTCTGGCGCAGCGGCGACAAGCGCGGCGCCCTCACCCTCGACTGGTACGCGGGCGACGAGCGCACCCAGCGCGGCCTGGTGGGCGAGGTGCCGCCGCTCGATCGCGCGCGCACGCTGCTCGCATGGGCCGATCGCACCTCCAACGAGGGGCGCCGCAAGCAGATGTACGCGCAGGCGGCCGACGAGTACGAGCAGGCGGGCCTGGTGGCGCGGGCCGCCATTGCGCGCGAGAAGGCCGACGACTTCGTGCGGGCGCGCGCGCTCTGGTCGCGCCTCTCGCACATGCTCTCCGGCTCGGGCGAGGACCTTTACGCGGCCGCGCTCTCGAAATTCAACCTCGCCCGCTCGTCGATCCGCGCCGGCGAGAAGGGCTCGGCGCGCGAGGCCTTCGTCGCCGCGGTCCACGATCTCGAGCAGGCCGCCGATCGCTACGAGACCATCGGCCAGCGCGAGCGGGCCTTCGACTGCTTCCAGGTCCTCCTCGCCCTGGGCCGGGAGAGCGGCGAGTTCGAGCACGTGCTCGAGGGCTCGGTGAACGTCATCCGGATCCTGCGCGAGGATCACCTCCGCTACTACGCCCTCCAGAGCTACGAGGAGGCGGTCGCCGCCGCCGAGAAGCAGGGCGAGAAGGCGGCCGCTGCGACCCTGGCGCGGGAGATGAGCATCTACGCCCGGAAGGAGGGGCTGGTGGCGGTCGCCAACTGGGGCCAGCTCACCCAGGCCCGCCTCTGGCAGGAGGTCGCGGTGACCGCGCAGGAGCGCGGCGTCCCCCCGGAGATCGCAGAGAACGCCCTCCTCGCCGCGGTCATCGCCTACGGCGAGGCCGGCCAGTACCAGAAGGTGGGGGCGCTCTATGGCGGCCTCGGCGCGCTGCCGCTGGAGGAGCAGCGCCGCGCCCACTACGCCAAGGCGGCCAGTCGCTATGACGGCGCGCGCGACCTCTCGATCGACCAGAGCCCGCTCCCCAAGCACCTCCGCCACGAGGTCGGCTTCCCCGACGTGTGGCACGTCGACCTCGTGGAGTGGGAGCAGCGCGGCAGCGCCAGCGAGGCCTGCGCAGACGTGATCCTCGACCCCACGGCCTGGAGCGAGGTGACGCGCCGGCGCGCCATGCTGGCCCGCCTCACCGCGCTCGCCTACGAGCAGCAGATCGACGCCGGCGCCGCGGCCGACCCGGCGAGCGTCGCCAACCTCGGCGTCGCCCTCGCCGATCAGCTGGCGCAGGTGGAGCTCTACAGCATCCTCTCTCCGCTGGAGCACCTGTTCCGGCGGCGCGAGGCCGCGGTCCGCGCCGCGGTGGCGCGCGCCCTGTCGCGCTGCCTCTACAAGCGCAGCTTCATCACCCTGCGCGAGGCCCTCGCCGACGCCGAGCCCGGCGTGCAGACCGAGGCGGCCCGCTCCCTGGGCGAGCTGCACTTCGCTCACGCCTTCGATCCTCTCGCGCGCATCTATCGAGAGAGTCACAACCCGGCGGCGCGCGCCGCCGCCCTGCGCGCCCTGGCGCGGGTCGACACCCACGAGGCGGCGGAGTTCGTGCTCGCGGTGCTGGAGCACGACGACGAGGCGGCGCGCACGGCCGCCGTCGACGGCCTGAAGCGCGCCCGCGGGCTCAAGTTCCTCGACCTCGCGCGCGGCGTCCTCCCCCGGCTGGGCGGCCCGGCGGCGCAGGCCGTCCGCGAGGTGCTCCAGTCACGAGGCCAGGCGGCCTGAGGGTTGGCATCCTGCGGCGAGCGTGGGGTCAGCGCGCGGGCGCGAGCCGGATGCGGAGCTGGGGCGCCTTCTCACGAGCGGCCTCGCGGCAGCGGGCGAGGGCGGCGATCGCCTCCTCGGTCGGGAGCTCGTCGGCGATGGCAGCGCCGCGGCTGTGCACCCGCTGCGTGGTCACCACGGCGCGAGGCGTCGACATCCCCAGGGCCTCGGTCAGCACGTCGACCACTGCGGGCATCGGGGTCACGTCGTCGTCGTCGAGCACCAGGAGCCAGCGATCGCGTCCAGCCGCACCGCTCGCGGTGAACGCGCCTGCGGGCTCCGGCGGGTCCTCCCGATCGTGCACGCCGACCAGGCGCGGCATGGTCTCGACCCATCGCTTCGTCTGCTTCACCTGCATCATCGCCCACAGCAGGTCGCCGCGAGAGACGGTGAGCGACGCGCTGAACAAGGACGCCTTCAGGGCGCGGCGCGCCGAGCGCGCGGCGCCGAGCGTGACCACGGTCGTCGCGTGCACGTCGAGCTCGCCCACCCGGCCGATGTTGCTGGTCGCCCTGCCGAACAGGGGCCGGCGCGCCGCCGGCTCGGTCGCGATGAAGCGCTCCAGCTCGCCCTCCAGCGACGGGGCCGCTTCGCCCCACCACCGCCGCACGGCGCGGTCCTGAAGCATCGTGTGGAGGAGGCGGGCCGGCGTGGCCGCGCGGTCTGCGGACTGCGCGAGGCCCTGGGCCGCCGCGACGACCGCCCTGGCGTCACGGTCGAGCGCGACGGCGGGCTCGAGGATCAGGCGCATCGGCGGCCCCAGCGTGTCAGAGCGCACGCGACGCCGCGCTGCCGCTCCAGGCTCTTGCCTCCGCCGCCGTGGCTCCGGCCGGGTTCCATCCGGGTGCCTGGTACTCCCCCGCAGGCCTCGATCTTCCCGGCGGCGGCCATGCTAAATGCCGCCTCATGGCCCTGGAGACCTTCAAGAAGCTCCCCCTGGGCGGCGTCGACCGCCGCGCGATCGTCGGGACCCTCGCCGAGAAGGGCGCGTCCACCGCGCGCGATCTGCTCGCGCACCAGAAGCCGCGCTTCTCGTCCGCCGGCACCTCCATCGCGAAGGACGCGGTGGTGCTCATCCTCGGCGGCTCGAACGGCATCACGCGGGCGCTCGCGCTCCAGCTGCTCTTCGGGGAGAAGGCGGCGGTCTTCGGCGTCCACCTCGACAGCGAGAAGATGCAGATCGGCCCCCACCACGTGGCGGCGACGAAGGAGGCGGCGGAGAAGGAGGGCCTCTCCGCCCGCTTCGTGAACTCCGACGCCACCAAGGCGGAGACCATCGCCGAGGTCGTCGCCGCCCTGAAGGAGAGCGCGCGCTGCGTGCACCTCGTCAACGGCATCGCGGCGGGCGCCACCAAGCGCTACGCGCAGCATGGCCCCTGCGAGGTGCGCGACCTCGACGTCGCCTTCGACCCGGTCCTGCAGACGCCCGACTTCTCGAAGCCGGAGAGCATCCGCAAGCTGGGCATGGTCGAGGTGGAGGTCGCGAGCGATCTCGACATCGAGCGCACCAACAAGTTCATGGGCACGTCGTCACTGATCTGGGCGGAGCCGCTCGCCGCCGCCGGCCTCCTCAAGGCAGGCGAGAGCGTCGTCGCCTTTTGCGACTACGACTACCCGGCCAACGATCCGGTCTACGCGATGGGCCCCCTCGCCGGCGCTAAGCTCCTGCAGCGGGAGACGATGACCACCATCTCCCGGAAGTTCGGCGTGAAGACCGCGCGCCTCTGCTACCCGGCGGTCGCCACCACCGCGCTCGGCGCCATCCCCGGCGGGCTCCTCATGTACGGGCTCACCGCGCAGATCCTCCGCGAGCGCGGCGCCTACCGCGATCTGGTGGACCTCGGCCGCGGCTCGATGAAGATCTTCGAGAAGGGCTACGCCGGCGAGGACGTGCGCCTCGACGCGGCCTATCAGGAGACGCTCCCTGAGTTCTTCGCGCGTCGCGATTCCATGGAGCCCGGCGCCGTCCCCCAGGCGTTCTCGGCGCTCTTCGGCCAGGAGTCCTGACCGTACCTCGTCCGACGGGGCCTCCGCGGCCCCGTCGCGAGCTCACTCCTCGGCGTCGGCGCCGACCGGCTCCTGCGCCGGCCAGCGGATGGTCTGCGGCCGGGCGCCCAGGTCGATCACGCCGACCGCGTGCAGGCCGCGCATGATCACGTAGGTGGGATCGATCTCGAACCACCGCGCAGCGAAGGTCGGGCTCATCCCGAACTCGTGGTGGTTGTTCTGGAAGAGCTCGCCCATGGTGAGGAAGTCGAAGGGCAGGGTGTTGCGCGCGTCGTCGCCGGTCGCGAAGTTGCGGTAGCCGTACTTGTGCCCGCACCAGTTGACGATCATCCCGTGCGTCGGCCCCATCAGGAAGTGGAGCGGCAGGAGCAAGAACTGCCACCACGCCGTGGCGAAGGCCGCATAGAACGCGATGTAGCCGGCCGACCAGGCCAGGCGACCGGGCCAGCTGTTGCCCAGCCGGTCGAGCGCGACCCACTCCGGATACCCGCCTTCGAACCTCTTCTCGGGCTCGACCTGGTGGTGAGCGAAGCCGTGGTAGATGTTTCGCATCCCCACCAGCATCGAGCCGGGGTTCGCGTGGTTGCGCGGCGAGTGCGGATCACGCGGCGTGTCGGAGTACGCGTGGTGCATCCGGTGGAGGATCGCGTAGCCCCGGGGGGTGAGGAAGCTGGACCCCTGGCAGACGTAGGTCAGCAGGTAGAAGAAGCGCTCCCACCCCTTCGACATGGTGAACATCCGGTGGGCCGAGTACCGGTGCTGGAAGAAGCTCTGGCAGAAGACCGAGAGCACCCAGTGGCCGACGAAGAAGGTCACGATCGCCATGGCGTGGCGGAAGCTAGGCCGGCCCGGCCCCGGCCCCCGTCAAGGCTCCGTCATTTTCACACATCACTTTCGCCCGTCCTTTCGCAGCCCCGCAGGCGCCCTGGCGGGCGCCCTACGCGCCTTGCATCCCTGAAAGACGCCGCCGTGGTCCACTCGCAGCGCCTCGGCCGCGGGCATGATCTCGACGCCAGGGGTGCGACGCACGGTCCGCGGCCGCCACCGCAGGTTTTCACCGCAGCCCGCTTGGTCCCGGCGGTTCCTCGGTGGTAAACGACCCTGTCGGCGAGACGGGGCGCCTTCGACCCCCTTTGGCACGGTGCGTGTAACGACTGGGCTCAGGCTCGCCGAGGATGACGGTTTAGGCGGCTAGTAGAGCCCCGGGGTGCATGCGGCGCGAGCCAGCATCCAGCGGGGGGGCCGTCGTGAGTTTGAGAGTCATTTGAGAGTGACTTGGAGGTTCCCATGAACGTTCGTCTTCTTGGTGTGGTTGCGGCGATGTCCGCGATGGGTCTCGTGGCTTGTGGTGACGACACCGGCGGCGCCGGCGGCGCTGGCGGCGGCGGCACGGGCGGCGACGCGGCGGCGACGACGACGGCGACGACCGGATCGACCCCGACCGCGGCCGGCACTGGCGGCGGCGACGCGGCGACGACCACCGCGGGCACGGGCGGCGGCGACACCGGCACCGGCGGCGGCGGCACCGGCGGCGAGGCTCCCGAGCTCCTCCCCTGCGAGGAGGCCTGCGCTGACGATCTGGGCTGCGACGAGAGCCCGGCGAACCCGGAGGACGGCGGCGATTGCGCGACGTGCGTGCAGGCGGAGGGCGACGCCCAGTCGGACTGCGCGTTCACGGGCGCTCTCGCCCCGTGCTGCCAAGAGAACGACGACTGCGCCGCCTACATCGAGTGCGTGCTCGGTGGATCCGACACCTGCGGCGACGATAACCCCGTGGGTGCCTCTCGCGCAGCGGAGTGTGTCCTCGAGTCCTGCGGCGCCTGCGGCACCCCGGAGTGATCCGGCTCGGGCGTCTTCACTGACGACCGGACAGGCTGGCTCCTCGGGAGCCGGCGGCGAGCGGGCAGTCCCTCCGGGGGCTGCCCGCTTTCTTTTTGGTCGCCTTCAGCTTTCGACGACATGAACCGACCCGACCGGATCAGGATGAACGACGTCTGCACTCTTCCGTGACGCCACGGCGTCGCGCCGACCTCTGGATGAAGAGCGCTCTTCCGGGACTACGAGCTCTCTCGGTCGCCGCGGCAGACCGCGCTGGACTGAAGCGGCGCCGTCCCCTACGCCTCCGTCGGTGAGGACCTACGCCGGTGCGCTGCGCGTGGTGGAGGAGGCGCCCTCGTGCGCCTTTGCCTTCCGTCACGATCTTGCGCTCTTCCTGTGGGGTCCCGGCATCACGCCGGTGCAGGCCAAGGCGTGGGGGCACACCGTGGCGCGCGAGCTGGCGACGGCACCGCGGGTCGCGACCCTGGTGTGGCTCACCGGCCTCCCCGCCTCGGCGCCGACCGACGAGGTGCGATCGGTGATCGCGCGATCCATCGCCAGCGCGCCGCCGACCTTCGTGGGCCTCCACTACGTGGTGGAGGCGGAGGGCTTCGGCTCCGCGATCGCTCGGTCGGTCATCACCGGGCTGAACCTGCGCGCGAAGCCGTCGCTCAAGGTCGAGGTGCACGACGATCTACGCGCGGCGCTGCCCGTCATCGCCCGGCAACTGGCCTGGGGTCGTGCCGAGGCCGAGAGCCTCGCCGAGGGCCTCGGCGCGCTGCGGGCAGACTGGTCGAGCCGCGGCGGAGCCGCTCTCCCCGCCCGCTAGACCCCGCTGCTGCGGCGTCAGGGCCGCGACGAAGTCAGGTCCTCGAGTCCAGCATGCGCGCGCCCCTGCGGGCCCCCGACGAGAGCAGGTCGGCGTCGCGCGTGGCCAGGGTGAGATCGAGCGCGATCGCCGCTCCGAGCAGGCCTCTATCGACCGGATCGCCGTTCACATCGGCGAGCGTTCCTGCCTCGATCGCGGCCTCCCAGGTGAAGGGGAGCTCGGCGATCCGCATCGTGCGGAGCGGTGCGCCCCTGCATCTCGGCGACTTCATCC
>JBKJLX010000675.1:0-12754 GCA_046596645.1 Polyangiaceae bacterium | reverse complement strand
CGTCGACGGTGCGATGCGCCACATCGAGCGCTACGGGTCCGGCCACACCGAGGTCATCGTGACCCGTCACCACGAGCGGGCGCAGCGCTGGCTGCGCGAGGTCGACGCGAGCTGCGTGATGGTCAACGCTTCCCCCCGCTTCAACGACGGGGGCGAGCTCGGCCTGGGCGCCGAGATCGGCATCAGCACCACCAAGCTCCACGCCTACGGCCCCATGGGCCTCGCCAGCCTGACCGCGCTCAAGTGGGTGGTGTACGGTGAAGGGCAGGTCCGGTAACGAGCCCGGAGCGAAGGAACACGACGCGTGGCGACGAAGAAGACGACGGTTCGCAGCTCTGGTCCGAAGAAGGGTGGCAAGGGCGGCGGCCGCGGGCGTCCGGAGGAGGAGGAACCGCGGGCCGCAAGCAAGGCGCCGCCGCGTGCACGGCGGCCCGCCGCCGGGGGCGGCACCGCTGCGGCCGGTCGCGCCGGGCGCACCCCGATCGCGCGCGCCTCGAAGACCGAGCGCCCCCGCATCAAGTCGTCGCACGACGCGCCCTCGCGCGCCGGGGCCGGGGCCGGCCGCGGTCCGCGGTCCCCCTCCCAGCCGGCCTCGCCCCCGGCGGCGCCCCGCGCCGGCGGTCCCGCCCGCCGGCCCGCTCCTCGGCCCGCGCCTCGTCACGTCGAGCCGCGCTACGTGGAGAGGAGCGACGTGGAGTCGCGCGACGACGGCGAGGGGCGTCGCGCCGGTGGCGACCCCCGCCGCGCTCCGGTGCGCGCCAGCACCAGCGAGATCGGCCGCAGCGTGCAGCCCGTCCGCGCCGCCTCCGAGGCGCGCCTCGCCAAGGCCGGCCCCTCGTCTCGCCGCGCACCCGGTCGCAGCAACCCGCCCGACGCTCCGTCCGACTCGGCGCGTGAGCTCGCGCTGGTCATCGCCGGCGCCGGCCTCGACAAGAAGGCGCAGCACGTCGAGGTCCTCGATGTGACGGGCCGCGTCGACTACACCGACTTCCTGGTGGTGATGACCGGCACCAGCGATCGCCACGTGAACGCCATCGCGCAGGGCATCGAGGAGGCGCTCAGCCGCAAGAAGATCCCCGCGCTCTCGGTGGAGGGCCTCTCCCAGGCGACCTGGGTGCTGCTCGACTACGGCGACGTCGTCTGCCACGTCTTCCAGGAGGAGTCGCGGTCGGTCTACGACATCGAGGGTCTGTGGCTCGACGCGCGCAAGGTGCAGCTGCCGCCCGACGGCGCGCCCGCTTCGGTCCCCTGAGCCGGTCTCCGGGCTCGTCGTCTCCCAGGGCTCGCGCGTGCGCATCGTGGTGGTTGCCGTCGGGCGCGTGAAGGAGCGCGCGATGCGCGACGTGATCGACGAGTACGCGGCGCGCGTGCGGCGTCACGTCACCATCGACGAGCTCGAGATCGACCCCGCCTTGACGCCGGTCCGGGCGGCGGCGGCCATCGCCAAGGCCACCGAGGGCGCGCGGGTCGTCGCCCTCGACGTCACCGGCAAGACCCTCGACTCGCCCCAGTTCGCGCGCGGCCTGGAGCGGTGCGCCTCGACCGGCAAGGGCATCGTCGCCTTCTGCATCGGCGCCGCAGACGGCCTCCCCCCGGAGACGCTGGCGCGCGCCGACGAGCGGTGGAGCCTCTCGGCGCTGACCTTCCCCCACCGGCTGGCGCGACTGGTGCTGATCGAGCAGCTCTACCGCGCCATGAGCATCCTCCGCGGCGACCCTTACGCTCATTGAGCCGGGGGGCATCGCAGCAGGGAGGTCTTCGTCGTAGCCTTCGCGGCGGATGTCCCCGCGCGACCGCCCCGCGCCGCAGCGCCGCGCCTCGACCACCAAGGTCGGCGCCCTGGTGGCCGGGAGGTACGGCGTGCTCGGTCGCATCGCCGAGACCGGCATGTCGCGCGTCTACCGTGCGGAGGACGCGCTGACCGGCGAGCTGGTCGCGATCAAGATCCTGGAGCCCGACGAGGTGCTGCGACCGGGGGGAATGGAGACCTTCCTCCGCGAGGCGCGCGCGGCGCGCGCGGCGGCGCATCCGAACATCGTGCGCACCCTCGACGAGGGGCTGCGCGGCGACGGCCGCCCCTACATGGTCATGGAGCTGCTCGAGGGCGAGACGCTGGGCGAGCGACTGGAGCGGGAGAAGACCGTCTCCCCGGTGGAGACGCTGCAGATCGCCGTGCAGATCGCGGACGCCCTCGCCGCTGCGCACGCCGCCGGGGTCATCCACCGCGACGTGAAGGCGGACAACGTCTTCCTGGTGGGGACACGGGGCGCCCCCCACACCGCCAAGCTGCTCGACTTCGGGCTGGCGGAGATCCAGGTCGGCGTGCCCGCGACCACCGGCGGCATCGCGGCTGGCACCATGTCGACGATGGCGCCCGAGCAGGTCCTCGACGACGGGGTCGACGGGCGAACCGACGTCTACGGGCTCGGCGTCGTCCTCTTCCATGCGCTCACCGGGCAGCTCCCGTTCTCGGGGGCGGACGAGGTCTCGGTGCTGGCGCACCAGGTCCTCTCCACGCCGCCGCCGCTCTCCTGGATCGCCGACGGCCTGCCCCCGGGGCTGGACCAGGTGGTCGCGGCGACGCTCCGCAAGAACCCCGACCACCGCTACCCGGCGATGGACGCGCTGCGCGCCGATCTCTCCCGGCTGGCTCGCGTCCCCTCGCACGCGGTGGAGCCCCCGATGGTGCCGGACGACGCCGACGCCTACGTGCCGAGGACGCCGCACGCCCGGGCCGCGCTCACCTTCCTCTTCGGCCGCCTGTAGGCGCTGCTGGCGGCCCGCTCCCCCTCGAGGGGCCCCTACGCTGGCGCCGCGGCGGCCGGCGCGACGTCGGGTGCGGCCGCGTCGTGGAGCTGCTTCACCAGGACGATCAGGGCGTCGAGCGCCTGCGGCTCGAAGCGGCGGTGGTCATACAGCGTGGCGACGAGCCCGCCAGGGCGCGTCTCCACCGCGCCGCGGAACTGCGGCTGCACCAGGATGTGGCGGAGCGGCATGGGCAGCGCCGCGTTGCCCTCCTCCCTCGAGGGGGCCATCACGTTGCAGCGCCCCTCGAGCGTGGGATCACCGAGGACCGAGCCCGGCGGCGGCGGAGCGTGACCGCCGCTGGAGAAGAAGCCCTCGATCGCGGAGATGCCGCGCGACACGCCGTCGGCCAGGCCGGCCACCTGTTTCGAGCGCACGGCGGCACGGGCGACGATGCGCGGCGCGAGCAGGAACGCGATCACGTGGAGGTGCTCGCTGGCGGCCTGCTTGATGGGATCGCTGTCGTAGGCCTCGCAGAGGGCGATGCGCACGTCGCCGTGCGTGAGCTTGAGCTCCCGGCCGACCCGGTCGAAGCGCGGCAGGTACTGGAAGGGGAGCCAGCCGTGGTAGTAGCGGACGTCCCCGGTGGCGGAGAGCTCGTAGCCCCGCTGCGTCGCCCACTCGGCGAGGGCTCGGTCCGCTGCGTAGGGATCGTGGACCGGAGGGGCGCCGTACGGCCCCGCGGCCGGGCCACCGGGCGGGCCCCAGCCGGGAGGGGGAGGAGGTTGGTTCGCCATGGCGCGCAGAATTGTCCGCACCGTCGGGTGCGGCAACGAGGAAACAGGACTCGTTCGCGTCCGGGCGACGCTCCTCGTCGCCGGCGTGATCGCCCTCGCCTCCGCCATCGCGTCCGGGTGCCAGGGCGACGCCCCGCCGCCGCTCGCGGGCGCGCCGAGCGCGGTGGTTCCGGCCGCGCGCCTGCGCGAGCCGCTGCGCGGGCCGACTGCGAGCGCCAGCAGCGCCGCCCCGCCCGCGCCGCCGCGCCCCGCATCGCCGCGCGACCGTGAGGGGGAGACCAGCGTGGAGGCCCTCTTCGATCGCGCGCGCGAGGCGCTGGCCGCCAGCGACGAAGCGGTCGTCGTCCGCTGCCTGGAGCCGGCGGCGCGCCGCGCCTGGCTCGGCGATGCTCTGCTCGCGCTCGAGGTGACCGCGCAGGACCCTCTCTATCAGGACGACATGTCGCGACGGCGCGCGCTGGCGCTGCTCCGCGAGCGCATGGTGGCGCACCTGGTCGACCCGAAGCGCCCGGCGGGGCGACCCCCGAGCCTCGGCGCAGCCAGCGTCGGCGATGCGCTGCTCGATCGGGTGGACGACCCCGATGCGCTGCTGGCCGAGCTGCTCTCCGTGTCGCGCGCACTGGGGCGTCCCCTGGACCCGGTGGGCGCGGTGGAGGAGGGCCGCGTGGTCAGCGATCCGCGGCGGGCCGCGCCCCCGGTCCCGCCGCCCCCGCGCGCGGGGCTGGCGCGAGCGCTGCGGCGCATCGACACGGCGCGCGACCTGGCGGAGGTCACGCTGGAGGACGACCACGGCATCGCGCTGGTGCGAGCGACCGACGGCGGGCTGGAGCCCGTGCGGCTGGCGCGCCGGGGGGACACCCTGTGGATCGACGAGTCGTGATCCGCGGGCGCTGCGCGTCCCTCGCCGCGCTGCTGGTCGTCGTCGGCTGCGGCGATGGCGGCGAGGCTCCGCGCGGGGTGTCCTCCACGGCGCCTGACGTGGCCGTTTCGCAGTCGCCGCCGGTCGCGCCGCCCGCGCCCACGCGCACCGCAGCGCCGCCGCCCCCTCCGGGGGCACCGTCGTGCGCCGCGCCGTCGCTGTCTTCCGAGGGCCCCCTCGACGGGCGCACCGCGGCGGCGCTCGCGCGCTGCGCCGACCCGCGATCGCCCGACCGCGCTCGGTCGCACCGCTGCGCGGATCCGGCGCGACCGCTGGCAATGGCGCGGCTCGAGGCGTCGGTGCTGCCGCTCGACGGCCCCACCCGCGAGCGCATCGCCGCCGTCGCCCGCAAGGGGAAGAGCCTCGGCCGCAACCCGCGCTCGTTCGGCCTGGTCGGCGACAGCATGACGGCGTCCTGGGACTTCCTGCAGGACTTCGGCGCCCGTCGCCGCAAGGACATCGACATCGCGCCGGAGCTGTCGCCGCGCCTCGCGCTCCCCTCCGACAAGTCGGTGATCGACTTCTTCCGCGGGCAGGTGGTGGAGCGCCTGCCCGGCGGCCCTGCCGACGCGTTCATCGCGAGCCGCGCCGCGCGCGTCGGCGCGCGCACGGCGTGGGCGACCGAGTACGACGACGTCGACGCCTCGCCCATCGGCCGCATGGTGCGCGCCGTGGATCCGGCGGTCGCGATCGTGCTCTTCGGCGGCAACGACGCGGCGTCGCGCATGGTCTCGCCGGAGGAGGCGGCCGCGACCTTCGAGCGAGACATCCTGGGCGTCGTCGCCGCGCTCGAGCGCCGGGGCGTGGTGCCGATCCTGAGCACCGTCGCCCGGCACCTCGATCAGCCAGGGGTCCCGAACTGCGCCGAGGGGGAGGACCCGAGCGATCACCGGGTCGCTGTGTCCACCACCGCCATCAGCGATCGCGCGGCGCGGGTGGCCTGCCGCGAGCACCTGCCGCTCATCGACCTGCGCCACGCGATGGACGACCTGCTCCACCACGGCCTGGGGCCGGACGGCGTGCACCCCCACGTGCACCCCCGCGGGGGCGCGGTGCTGACGGCGGAGGGGCTGTCCTGCGGGTACAACGTGCGCAACGCGGTGACGCTGATGGCGCTGGCCCGGGTGGTGGGGGCGCTGATCGAGGACGGCGCGATCGATCCCGGCTGACGGCGTACGGCGGAGGTCCCGACCCGTGGGACCAGGGACGGTTGCCAGCCGGGCACGGTCCCGGTAGGAGATGCCGGCGCCCGGTGTCGGAACGGCGCTGGAACCCGAGTTGGAACTCACGAGCTGCAGCCAGCGCGCGCGCGTCGCGCGGTCGATCCTCTCCGTGGCGGCCACCGCCGCGCTGACCACCGCGCTGGCCGCGGGGGGGGCGAGCTGCTTCACCTCGAGCGAGGGGCTGGAGCCGCCGCGCCAGCAGCTCTACTTCCCCACCGGGATCGCGCTGTCCCCGGGGCAGACGACGCTCTACGTCGCCTCCAGCGATTTCGACCTCCAGTACAACGGCGGCAGCGTCGCCGCCCTCGCCCTCGACGATCAGGGCGGAAGCCCGGGTGTCCGCTCGCTGGCGCGCCAGGTGGTGACCGCGCTGGCCGCGGGGGAGCCGTTCGACTCGCTCTGCGCCGCGATCGGCACCGAGAAGAACCCGGAGGAGATCCTCTACCCCGGCCCCTGCACCGCCCTCGAGGTCGAGCCCTTCGTCCGCGCCAGCGCGACGGTGGGCGCCTTCGCCTCGTCGGCGACCGTGGTCGCCCGGCGCGACGCGCCCGGTGCGCGCCTCTTCGTCCCGGTGCGCGGCGATCCGTCGGTGACCTGGTTCGACATCGTCGACGACCGCGACCCCGCGGCACCCAGCCGGCCCTGCGGCGACGACTTCTGCCTCTCCTGCGCCGGCGAGGGCGAGGAGAAGCGGTGCGGCCCCTCGCACCGCGTGGGCGAGGTCCCTTACGACAACCCGCGCGGGTTGGTGCTCCCGGTCGAGCCGATCGGCATCGCCGCCGATCCCAGCGGCGAGTCGCTGGTGGTTGCCCACCAGACGACGGCGACGGCGAGCCTGATCGTCAACCGCTGGGGTAGCGGCGCCGCGCTGCGGCCGACGCTGCAGCACGTCGTCCCCGAGCTGCCCGAGGGGCCCACCGGCGTCGCCGCGGTCCCGGTGCCGGCGATCGTCGCCGCGTCGGTCGACGAGAGCGGTCGGCCGACCGTCTCCTACGCGCCGACCTACCTGGTCTCGCACAGCCTGGCCCCCGAGCTGACGCTCCTCCGCTACGAGGACGACGCGCTGTCCCAGCCCCCGCGCCCGTTCCTCACCCGCGCCGGCTCGGCCGGCATCGGCCTGGGGACCGACGGCAGCGACTCGCGCGGCGTCGTGGTCGATGGCTCCGAGCGCGCGGAGTGCGAGGGGGACTGCGGCGGCGATCTCGGCTGCTACGAGGTCTGCCTGGAGACGCCGCTGCGTGTCTACGTCGCCAACCGCTCGCCGGCGTCGCTCCTGGTCGGCCGCATCGAGTCGGAGGTGGCGCGCACCGACGGCGTCGTCACCGGCGTCTCCGACACCGTGAAGATGGAGGACATCGTCCCCCTCAACTTCGGCGCCAGCAACGTCGTGCTCGGTCACGTGGTGGGCCCGTCGGGCGAGCTCGAGCGCCGCGTCTTCGTCGCCGAATTCGACTCTCGCTACGTCGTCCTCTACAACCCGCGGATCCGCCAGGTCGACGGCACCTTCCGCACGGGCCGTGGACCCCACGGCATCGCGGTCGACGCGCGCGTCGACCCCGACACCGGCGAGGCGTCGAGCTGGCTCTACGTCGGTCACTTCACCGACTCTTACCTGGGCGTGATCAGCCTCGACATGCGCAACGGCCAGCTCTTCGGCACCATGGTCCTCTCCCTCGGGCCGCCGGTCCCGCCGCGGGAGTCGCAGTGAGCCGCATCGCGTCCATCACTGCGCGCGTGTGCGGCCCTGGCGGTGTCGCGCTGCTGCTGCTCTCAGCCTGCACGCAGGATCCGGTCGAGGTGTCGCTGCGATCGCTCGAGCGATCGGGCGCGGTCGCCTTCGTGTGCCTGGGCGACCCCGCGTCCGGCTTGGCCCCGCGCGCCCTCGGCGCTTGCACCGCGGAGGAGGCCGAGAATACCGCCGACTTCGATCAGGGCGACCAGGGCGACGACGAGAATCCCGGCGGCGAGCTTCCCCACCTTTACGCCTTCGTCGCGCAGACCACGCGTGGTGAGCTGGCGGTGATCGACCTCTCCAGCGACGACGGCAACGTCCTCGATCAGGACGGCTCCACCCCCGGCCCCAACTTCCTCCCCGTGGGGGCACAGCCCACCGATGTCGTCGCCTCACCCGGGGGCACCGCGGCGTTCGTCACCTCGGCCGAGGCGGGGCGTCCGGCGATCTACGCCATCCCCACCAACCGCATCCGCCCCTGCGGCATCGACCCCGCCAGCTGCGGCGTCGCCCCGCCCACGCTCTCGAGCTGGCCGGTGTGCACGCTGCCGGCGGCGCCGGGCGACGCGGTGCTGGCGTACGACCCGCCCGACGCGACCGGCGCTTCGCGCGCCTCGTGCGACGGCGCCGGCGCCGCCCCGGTGGGCGCGGGCGGCGATCTCGGCCTCGAGGGCAAGGGCCGCCAGAAGCTGATCGTGGCGCTCCCGACGATGGGGCAGCTGGTCGTCCTCGACGCGCAGACGCTCCTCGATCGGCCCGGCAACGACCTCTCGCCCTGCGCCATCGAGCGGACGATCGATCTCCAGACCGAGGTCCCGCTGGGCGACGGCAAGCCGCCCTACGAGCAGGGCGACGCCTGCGTGGTGCCCGAGACCGCGGGCCCGCGCGCCGAGAAGACCTTCGTCTCCACCCCGTCGAGCCTCTGGTACACCGAGGGCGACGATCGCCTCTACGTCGGCGACCTCACGACTCCGTTGATCCACGTGCTGGACGCGTCGAGCGCCTGCGACCTGCGCGAGCTGCAGCCGCTGGTGGCGACCTCGCGCCAGGAGCCGCACCGCGTCGTCGCCACCACCAAGGTCGCCGCCTCGCAGCGGCTCGCCCCCGGCTTCAAGCGCTACGTCTACGCGGTCGACGTCGAGGACCGCAGCCTCATGGTGTTCGACGTCAGCGACGACACGGAAACCCGCGAGCCGCTGGAGCGACCGAACGCCCAGCTGAACCCCCTCCAGCCGCCGGACCGCCTGCGATTCTCGGCGGCGCCCCGCGACATCATCGTCGTCGAGCGCGACACCCCGGAGACGATCCCGGCGTCGGGCGTCGCCACCTACGCCACGCGGTGCAACCCCGACCCGTCGGCGGTGGCCTGCGATCCCGGCGTCACCACCTGCGATCCGGGCACGCTCTACCGCACCACCGGCGACTACGAGGAGGGCGCCGGGCCCTTCACGCTGCGCGGTACGTTCGCCTTCGTGGCGCTGTCCGACGGCCGCGTCTCGGTCATCGACATCGACGACTACGACGCCGATTGCCGCGCCCCCGCCACGCCCAGCGCCTTCTACGGCTGCGCGGAGGAGGGCGTCGCGACGCCGCGGAAGACCTCGGACGAGAACAGCTGCAACGTGGTGGTCCCCCACGCCCTCCGCAGCAGCACGTTCATCGACTCCAACGACCTGGTGGGCCGTCGCCTGCCCGGCCTGACCACGTTCCCCCTCCTCTACCGGAAGGACGGCACCGTGGTGGAGGAGGGGGACCCCACCACCCCTCGCATGCGATCCATCCTGCCGGAGGCGTCGTACGCCATCCCCGACGCGCCCAGCGGCCTGCTGGTCGTCGGCGGGGAGACGCTGGGCATCGGCATCAACAGCGACGAGCCGGACCTGGTGGTGGACGCCGAGAACAACGAGATGCACACTCTCGTGATCAGCCTGGAGGAGCCACGCGCGCACACCTCGGATCAGGCGTGGTCGATCACCTACGAGGGCGCTCTGCCCGGCCTCGACGGCCGCGTGGGCGACCTGCAGCTCGACGTCAACCCGCCGATCTTCGAGGATGCCGCCGCGCAGTTCTGCGATCGGGGCGTGCAGAGCGAGCTCGCGGTGCGCGAGCAGCTCGCGCTCGTGGACGCGCCGCTGACCGAGGACCAGGTCGACGTGCTGGCGCTGCAGCTCGCCGATCGCCTGAGCGTGACCGAGGCCCTTCCCGGCGCCGACGACCCCTACTGGGACCGCGCCGCGTGCGCCTTCCAGGAGTGCCTGGGGACCTTCGGCAACGAGGAGACGCCGCGCGAGGCGCGCGACATCCCCATCCGCGAGGCCTACGGCGACCACCTGGTCCTCGCGACGCCGGGCGTCGCGGCCGACGAGTTCGAGTGCTGCTTCCCCACGCTGGTGCGCTTCACCGTGCGCGCCGGCGCGCAGTGGGTCGCGGTCGGCGAGGCCACCGGCTTCCTCCACCACGTGGTGGAGGACCCGGAGTCGGGCGTATGCCGCGACTCGTGCGACCCGCGCGCAGCGCTCCTCCGCGGGCGCGTGCGCACCGCCGACGCGGCCCCGGTGCCGCAGGACAGCCCGTTCGCCTTCCGGAACCCGTTCTTCCGCTTCGCCATCACCGCGCCCGCGGGGACGGCGGTCCCCCGCGATCACTCGTTTCGCTTCACGACGCAGGGCCAGTTCCTCTCCCTGTTCGCCTCGCTGAAGGACCAGACCGACGACGTCCTCCCGCAGACGCTCACCTACGTTCCCGCCACCGGCGAGCTGGCGGTGGCCGACGGCTCGCTCGAGGGGCTGATGCTCATCTCGACGAGGACCATGCAGCTCGAGCGTCAATTCTTCTGACCGAGGGGCCGTGGCGAAGAAGCAGGTCGCCGGAGAGGACGGGAGGAAGGTCACCCCGGTCACGCGCCAGTGGGAGGACGCCAAGGCGCAGCACCCGGACGCCATCCTCTTCTTCCGCCTGGGCGACTTCTACGAGATGTTCCACGACGACGCCGTCGTCGCGTCGCGCGTGCTGTCGCTCACGCTGACCAGCCGCAACAGGGGCGCGATGGACGAGGTGCCGATGGCGGGCGTGCCCTGGCACGCCGCCCACGGCTACGTCGCGAAGCTGATCGCCGCCGGCTACAAGGTCGCGCTCTGCGAGCAGATGGCCGACCCCTCGAAGACCAAGGGGATCGTGCCGCGCGAGGTGGTGCGCGTGATCACCCCGGCGCTGGTCACCGCGGAGTCGCAGCTCGACGCGCGCACCAACACCTGGCTGGCGGCGGTCGACGTCGCGCTGGAGGGGGAGGGGCCCGGCCGGGTCGGCCTCGCGCTGCTCGACCTCTCCACCGGGGAGCTGCTCGCCGGCACGCTCGACGCGGCGTCGATGCTGCTCGCCGAGCTCTCGCGCGCCGAGCCGCGCGAGCTTCTGGTCGGCGGCTCCACCGCGGGCGCTGGCGCGGCGGCGGAGGACGTCGCGGCGTCGGTGCGCGCGATCGCGCCGCGCGTGGCGGTGCGGCCGGACCCGCCGCTGGAGGACACCGCGGTCGACGCCGCGCTCGACGACGCCGCCGAGGTCACGATCGCCGCCGAGGCGCGGCGCAGCGGCATGGACCCGCTGGCGCTGCGCGCCGCCGCGCGCGCGCTGCGCTTCGCGCGATCCTGCACCCCGCGCACGAAGCTTCCGGTGCGGCGGGTGGCGCCCTGGGATCTCGCTGCCTGCATGAAGGTGGACGAGACCGCGCAGGCGCACCTCGAGATCGTGCGCGCGGCCGGCGGGGGGCGCGAGGGCTCGCTGCTGGACGTCGTCGACGCCACGGTGACCGCCGCCGGCGCCCGGCTCCTGCGCCGCCGCCTGCTGGCTCCGCTGCTCGACGTGGCCGCCATCCGCCGTCGCCTCGACGAGGTCGAGATCTTCGTCGCGCACGCGCGGAGCCGCTCCGAGCTGCGCGAGGCGCTGCGCGCCCTCGGCGACCTGGAGCGGCTTGCGGTGCGCGCCTCGCTGGGCGAGGCGACGCCGCGCGACCTGGCGGCGCTACGCGACGGCCTCCTGGCGGCGCCGCGCGCTGCGGCGGCAGTCCGCAGCATCCCCGACGCGTCCGGGCGCGAGCTCCTGGGGGTCGAGGTCGACCTGCTGCCCGAGCTCGCGCACCTCCTCGAGCGGTCGCTGGTGGAGCGGCCGCCCCCCTCGATCAGGGACGGCGGCGCGGTGCGCGAGGGCCACGATGCCGAGCTCGACGAGCAGCGCCGCCTCAAGGACGGCGGCACCGAGCTCATCGTCGCGCTCGAGGGCGAGCTGCGCGCGCAGACCGGCGCCCAGAGCCTGCGCATCAAGTACAGCCGCGTCTTCGGCTGGACCATCGAGGTGACGCGCAGCCACCTCGCCAAGGTGCCCAGCTCGTGGCACCGCAAGCAAACGATCGCCGGCGGTGAGCGCTATACCAACCAGCGCCTCGATCAGATCGCCGCCGACGTCGAGGGCGCCGAGTCGCGCGCCCAGGACCGCGAGGAGGTGATCTTCGCCGGGCTCTGCGCCGCTGCCTGCGCCGCCTCACCGCGCATCCGCGAGCTGTGCCGCCGGCTCGCTGCGTGGGACGTCGCGTCGTCGCTGGCCGACGTGGCGCACCGACACGACTACGTCCGGCCGGAGGTGGACGACTCGGACGTGCTGGAGCTGGTCGAGGCCCGCCACCCGGTGGTGGAGCGGATGGCGGCGCGCGGGCGCTTCGTCCCCAACGACGTCCGCCTGGAGGCGGGGGGCGACCGGCTGTGGCTGATCACCGGCCCCAACATGGCCGGAAAATCGACGCTCATGCGCCAGACCGCGCTGTGCTGCCTGCTGGCGCAGGCGGGGAGCTACGTCCCCGCGCGCGGGGCCCGCATCGGTGTGGTCGACCGCCTGCTCTCGCGCGTGGGCGCCAGCGACGACGTCGCGCGAGGCGAGAGCACGTTCATGGTCGAGATGCGGGAGACCGCGGCCATCCTCCGCCACGCGACGACGCGCAGCCTGGTGGTCCTCGACGAGATCGGCCGCGGCACCAGCACCTACGACGGGCTCGCCATCGCCTGGGCGGTGACCGAGCACCTGCACGACGCGGTGGGCTGCCGCGCCCTCTTCGCGACCCACTACCACGAGCTCACCGAGCTCGCGAAGACCTCGCCGGGGCTGGTCAACGTGTCGGTCTCCGCGCGCGAGCACGAGGGCGGGGTCGTCTTCCTGCACACCGTGCAGCGTGGCCCCGCGAGCCGCAGCTACGGCATCGCGGTGGCGAAGCTGGCGGGCCTGCCGGAGTCGGTGCTGGCGCGCGCGCGCGCGGTGCTTTCGTCGCTGGAGTCGACGCACGAGGGGGAGGCGCCGG
>JBKJLX010000564.1:0-7520 GCA_046596645.1 Polyangiaceae bacterium | reverse complement strand
CTTTCGCCACCCGACCGGGCGGCCTGCCGTCATCAGGCGACGGAGTCGCTGCCATCGTCCTCTTCCTCGCACGCCTCCTCGGCGCCACCTCCGGCGCCGCCGCCTCCCCCGGTGCCCCCGGCGCTCCCGCACGTCTCCTCGTCGTCACCGCAGGCGACGAATGCGCTCGTCGACACGATGAAGGTCGCCACCGCCAGCGCGATGGGCAAGCGCAAGGGGCGCGGTTCCGTCCTCGATCCGTCCATGGTGATCCCTTCACTTCTCGCAGACCGGCGGTCCACCGGCCCGCGGATAGCGGACGACGATCGCGTAACACATCTCGTCGCTGGCCTGGGTTCCGAAGCCGAGCGTCTCCGGGCCGGGGTTGTCGTAGGTGCAGTCGACGAGGAGCTGCTCGCCGGCGGCGATGATCGCCGACGGCTCGACCTCCAGGAAGGCTTGATCCTCCACCTCGAACGGCGCGTCGCGCAGAACGACGTCGCCGGCCGCGCCGCGCGCGGCGACGCGCATGTGCCGTCCGCGCGCGTGCATGTGCGGCATGATCGCGTGCACGCGGCTCTCGCCGGGGAAGGTGCAGGTGCCGGTCTGGACCGACGACCCCGGGGGGACGGTGAGCCCCTCGACCTTGCCCGCGAGCACCACCTCGGCCTGCTGCTCCACAGCGCCGGCGTCCACGACCAGCCCCTCGACCGCGGTCGTGCCGTCGATGGCGTCGGGCCCGACCGCGAGGAGGTGCACCTGCAGGAGGAGCGTGGACCCGGCCGGAATGGTGAGCGCCACCCCCTCGGGTAGCGTCATCTGGCCGGTGCTGGGACCCGCGGCGAACAGGACGGAGTCAACGTCGGTCGCCGTCCCCTCGCAGGGGAACGTCCCGGTCGGACCGGGCTCGCTCAGCATCAGCATCGCGTGGTGGGTGCCGTGCATCGCGAGCGGCCGCAGCGCGCCCATCGGGAGGTCCTCGGTCACCTGGATGCGCGCGCAGACGTACGCCTCCTCCCCGGGCTCGAGGTGCCAGCTCGCGGTCACCAGCGCGCGCCAGCCCTCGGCCGCTGGCCCGTCCTCCTCGGGGGAGGTCTCTCCTCCGCATCCAGCAAGGAGCAACAGCCCGGGGAGCAGCCGTCGCATGCCTCCATGGTAGCGTCGACGGCGGAGGGAATGATGAGCGAGCTCGCGACGATGAAGTACGAGGTGACCGGTCGCATCGCCCGCATCACCCTCGACCGGCCCGCACGGGGCAACGGGATCACCTTCGAGATGCCGCGCGAGCTCGCGGCCTGCGTCGAGCGCGCCAACCTCGACCCGACCGTGCACGTCATCCTGCTCTCGGGGAACGGGAAGGGCTTCTGCGGTGGCTACGACCTGGTCGCGAGCGCCGAGAAGGGCATGACCGAGGTAGCCGGCGCCGCCGCGGCGCCGCCCGGCTCGCCCATCGATCCCGCGGTGCAGACCGCGAACCACGACCCGGAGGGCACCTGGGACCCCATGGTCGACTGGGCCATGATGTCGAGGAACGTCCGCGGCTTCATGAGCCTGTTCCACGGCGACAAGCCGGTCATCTGCAAGGTGCACGGCTTCTGCGTCGCCGGTGGCACCGACATGGCGCTGTGCTCGGACCTCCTCGTGATCGAGGACACGGCCAAGATCGGCTACCCGCCGGCGCGGGTGTGGGGCGTGCCGACCACCGCGGTGTGGGTGCATCGCATCGGGATCGAGAAGTCCAAGCGGCTCCTCTTCACCGGCGACTGCCTCTCCGGGACCGAGGCGGTCGCGTGGGGCCTCGCCACCGAGGCGTGGCCGCGGGCCGACCTCGACGCGCGCGCCGATGCCCTGGCCGAGCGCATCGCCCGCCTGCCGATCAACCAGCTGGTCATGATGAAGCTGCTCATCAACCAGACCGTAATGGCGCAGGGCCTTCACACCACGCAGCTGCTCGGCACGCTCTTCGACGGCGTCGCGCGCCACACCCCGGAGGGCTTCGCATTCCAGCAGCGCGCCGCGTCGGCGGGCTTCAAGCAGGCGGTGCGCGACCGCGACGAGCCGTTCGGCGACCCCGGCCCCTCGACCTTCAAGGGCTGAACGGCCCCATGGAGCTCGCCCGATGGCGCGGCCTCGGCCTACCGGTCGACAACGCGCAACGGCTGCGCAACGCCGCTCGAGTCGAGCAGCCGGCTGCGCAACGAGGTCCCGGCCAGAGTATCTGGGCGGTGCGCCACTCGCGGGCGAGTGGGGCGGAGATCGTCGGAACCACGTCGTTCCTGGTGAGCGAGCAGCTCACGAGGAGCGTGGCCGACGCGCGGAGCGACGTGTGGTCGATGGGGCTCATCGCATTCCATCTGCTGACCGCGAGGGAGCTACTGGCGGGCGGCCAACCTGACGCCCATCCCCACGCCGCCCTCTTCTGGGAGGTACTGGAAGGCGCCTCGATCCGGCCAGCGAGCGCGCGCGGGCGGTCGGCGCCGAGGTCGAACCGCATCCCGCGTTCGACGCCTGGTTCGCACGCTGTGTGACCCGCGACCGCGACGCCCGCTTCGCCGACGCCGAAGCGGCGACCGCGGCGCTGCCATCGTCGCTGGTGCGCCACGGCGCGCTGGCCGCACTCCCCCGGCTGCGCCGATCACCGCGCGAACGGCCGATCAGGAATGCATCAGGCGAATTCACCCCGCGGGGCGGTCAGGAATGTGCGCAGGCAACCTCGCGAGAACACATGAGCCCAATCCATTTCTGACCGAACGGCCGGTCAGGAATCGCTTGCGAAAAAAGGTACCCCGCTCGGGGCCGCCGGACGAGGTCGCCAGGGGGGCACCCGCTGAGGTCAGCCTCACCCCAGGTCCAGCAACACCTTGCCGAAGGTGTCGTTGGAGGCGAGCAGCCGGTGGGCGGCGGAGGCCTCGGCGAGGGGGAACGTGCGGTCGACGACGGCGCGCAGTCGGCCCTCGGCGAGCCAGGGGACGATGGTGCGCTCGAGCGCCTGCGCGACGGCGATCTTCTCCTCGAGGGGACGTGCGCGGAGGACCGTTCCGACCACCGTGACGCGACGGCGGAGCAGCCGGGCGAGGTCGATCTCGGCTCGCGGACCGGCGCTCAGGCCGACCACGACCACGCGCCCGCGCGAGGCGGCGAGCTGGACGTCCTCGGCGACCATGGCGCCGCCGACGAGATCGACGATCACGTCCCAGCCCCCGGGCGACACGCGGTCGAGCTCGGCGCGCATCGCCGCGACGTCCGCGGAGAGGACGCCGCGCGCGAGGCCGAGCCCGCGCGCCTGCTCCAGCTTGCTCGCGGTGCGCGACGTGCCCGTCACCTCGCAGCCCATGGCGCGCGCGATCTGCACCACGGCGGTGCCCACGCCGCTCCCCACCGCGTGCACCAGCACCTTCTCCCCCGGCACCAGCGCCCCGCGCGCGATCAGGGCGTCCCACGCGGTCGCGAAGGCCTCCGGCACGGCGCCGGCCTCGCGCAGGTCGAACCCGGAAGGCAAGAGCGCCGCCTCGCGCTCATGCACCACGACCTGCTCGGCGTAGCCGCCGCCGCCGATGACGCCGAGGACGCGATCACCGATGGCGAGGCGGGTGGCGCCGGCGCCCAGCTCCAGCACCTCGCCCGCGTACTCCAGGCCCGGTATGTCCGGCGGCGAACCGGGAGGCGCCGGGTACACGCCCATGCGCTGCAGAAGATCGGCGCGGTTCAGCCCCGCCCATCGCACGCGCACCCGGACGTGCGACGGCGGCAAGGGGGGGGCCGGCACCTCCACCAGCTCGAGGACCTCGGGACCGCCTGGCTGGCGGATGCGGATGGCGCGCATGGCCGCGAACGTAGCGCGAGCTGGTAGAGTCGCGCCTGTGCTGTCGGCCGACGTCCGCTTCGAGGGCTACACCGCGACCGACTGGCAACGGGTGCTCGCCCTCTTTCGCCCCCGACGCGCCAGCGCCGAGCTGCGCGACCCCGAGCGCCCGCGGGGCGGCGTCATCGCCGTGCACGGGGGCGGCAAGCTGCGCAAGCTCGTCCACACGGCGGTCGGCCGCCTCCGGCTGGACGACGCGCTCCCCGACTGGCCCATCACCCCGCAGGAGCTGGCGACGCGCCACCGCGCGAGCTGGGCCGCCATCATCGAGATGGGCGCGCTGGAAGGCATCATGGAGCAGTTCGGCGCCCGCGCCCGGCGGGGAGACGATCTCACCGCGCAGACGTTGCTCTTCCTCGCCCTCGCGCGCGACGAGGTGGTCGCCGGTCGCGTGCAGCACTGGCCCTCGCGCCTCGCCGGGATGCCCATCCCGACGTCGGGCATGATCCGCGGCACCCTCGACGCGGTGTGTCCACCCGGTCGCTCGATGGTGATCGGCCTGTTCGAGGACGGCGAGCTGTGGACCAGCCTGGCGCTGCGACGCGCCGAGACCGGCCTGTTCGACCGCGTCCTCGGGCCCGACGAGCTGCGTCGCGACATGGGCTTGCTCTCCGGCGATTGGCGTCGCGACTACCGTCACCTGTCGCGCTCCGTCGAGCACGCGATGGGCGAGCTCGCGTTCGGCTGCTTCGCGGAGGCGTCCACGTTCCGCGCGCTGGAGGTCGATCCCACGCCCGGCGCCTGGGCGCGCGCGGTCGCAGTGCGCGACGTGGTGCTCTCGCCCGTGCCGGTCGCGATGGCCGTCCCGCTCGGCCTCGACGCCGGGCGGGCCGCCCTCGGCCTGGCGCGGCAGGTCGCCGAGCACACCGGCGTGTGGGGAACAGTGGGACCCCTCGTCAGCGGGTTCGGCTCGGCCGCGCGGCAGGCGCTCTTCGGCGACCGCGACGCCACCGGCGTGCTCGGATTCGACGCGCTGGAGCTGCTGCGGCGCCTGCTGGCCCGGGAGCACTAGGCCCGAGGCGAAGAGCCCTTGAGCCCCCCGCCGGAAGATCCGTAGGCCCTGCATGGGCAAGAACCACGGCGCCGAGAGGCGCAAGAACCCCCGGGTGCAGCTCGGCGTACGCGTCGACGTCGTCTCGGGAAGCAACTTCTACAGCGCGCACGGGCGCGACATCTCGATGGGGGGCCTCTACATCGAGACCCACGTCCCCATCCCCCTCGGCACGCGCATCATGGTGGAGCTCGTCCTCGAGCGTTCTCGCCACGTGCTCCCGGCCGAGGTGATGTGGTCGACCGAGAACGAGGCCGGCTCGAGCTTCGGCGTCGGTGTGCAGTTCGACGGTCTGTCGTCGCGGAGCAAGCACGCCATCGAGAGGTTCATGCGCAGCCGCGCGCCCTTCGTGTTCGCGTTCGAGGAGCCCGACGCCCCCGCGATCGACGTGGTCCGCGAAGCCGCAGGCGCCGAGGACCGCGGCGGGTGGCCCGAGCTCAGAGCCCGGTCGCCGCGGACAGCAACTCCAGGATGCGGCAGTTGGTCGCAGCGATCCGGTCGTCGATCTCGTCCCAGCGCTCCCCTGCGACGAACCCCCGCGCCGGGTCGTCGCACTGCATCAGTCCCATATTGATCTGGTGGGCCGGGTCGGCGGCGGCGTAGCGGTCGCTCCACGCGTGCCAGCTGGCGCCGACCACACGCGGGAAGCGCGCCAGCTGCTCGATCTGCGAGCGGTAGTAGGCACCGCGCTGGATCTGATCGTCGGTCTCGTCGGTCCGGGGCACGAACGAGCCGGCGCCGCCCTTGTTGGTCCACCCGGAGATCAGCGCGCGCACGCTGAACTCGCTCACCATCAGCGGCAGGCCCGAGCGATCCATCAGCTTCTGGATGCCGTCCTCGAACCACGGCGACTCGAACTCCGCGTCACCCGAGTAGACGTTGACGGCGATCAGGTCGAACCCCGCGTCGCCGTCGCGGGCGAGCAGATCGAAGGGACAGTAGGTCGCCTCCTCGGAGTCGGTGGGCACCGGGACGTCGGCGTCGACCCAGCGATCGGGCTCGGCGCCGCTGGCCGGGGCCCAGAAGCGGTAGGCGTCCCGGGCGCCGAGGGCGAGGCGCGGCGTCGTGACCAGGTGGTCCGGGTCCTCGGCGCGGATGGCGGTCGTCACCGCGCGCACCCACTCCCGCAGCAGCACGTCGTGGGTGAAGACCTGGAGGTCGGTGCGGCACGTCTGCTCGCAGTCGTGGGCGTAGGGGACAGGGCGCGAGCCCGGCGCGAGCAGCGCGAGGAAGTCGTCCCCGGCGTAGGTTGAGCCCCACGCCGCGTTCAGCGCGACCAGCGTCGCGTAGCGATCGCGCAGGAACGCCGCCAGCGCGTGCGACGCGCACTGGGGCGCCTCGATCGTCGAACCGGCGGGGCAGGTGGTCCAGATCCAGCGGCGGAAGTCGCGCACGCCGTCGATTCCCTTGGCGCCCTTGTCGAAGATGCCGATCTCGTTGCCGGCGAACCACTGCTGGAGGCGCGGGTCGGAGCGGCGCGGCGCGACGTCATCCCGCGCCATCGCCTGGAGGTCGGCGAGGAACGCGGGGTGGAACGGATCGCCCATCCTCACCTGCGCGATCCCGCCGGAGAGGACGGTCCCGTTCTCGTCGCGCAGCGCGCCCTCGTCCGACCGCGGCGAGACGTTCAGCACCACGCCGTAGGGTGCGCCGGCGCCGCCGGCGTCTGCGGGGCGGATCATGTACGAGTCCCCGCCGCCGTCGTCGAAGTCGTTGGTGTCGCTGAAGGCGCCCACCGAGTTGAAGCAGTACGGCGCCTCGACGCGCTCGCCGCCGCTCTCGCCGTCGGAGAGGCGGGCCCACTCGCGGTGCGCCGACGCGGTCGGCTCGACGCGCCGGATCCAGCTGTCGCGGATGCCGTCGCAGGTCTTATCCCGCATGACGGTGTTCACGCCGAGGGCGAAGGTGCGCTCGCCCTCGGGGGACACCAGCCAGGTCCGCGCGCTGTCCTGGGGCGACTCCAGACGCCAGAAGGGTCCTGCCGGCGCGTCGCCTCCGCTGCCGGCGCCGCCCTGCGAGCTCCCGGCGCCGCCGCCGCCCGAGCCGCTGACGGCGGCGCCGCCACCCTCACCCGACGATGCGCCGCCGCCGCTCGCGCTGGAGACCGAGGCGATGGAAGTCCCACCCTGCCCGGTCCCGGTGCCGCCGCTCGATGCGCCAGCCGCGTCGTCCCCGCAGGCGAGGAGAGACGGCGCCAGAGGAGACAGCCGGAGCAGGAGCAGGTAGACGGTGGTGAAGCTGCGCGACATCGCCGTTGATTGTATGCGTTCTGGGTTCCCGTGACGTCCCGGCCGTCCCATCGCCTGTCCCTCCCGCGTACGGCGCTCACGGCAGTCGTGGTGCTCGGCTCGAGCCTCGTGGCGTCCACCGCGGTGGCCCACGGCGTGGCCGACGGCGACAAGGGCTTCATCCAGGAGAGCGCGGGCGTCCTCGTCGGACCCTTCATCTACCTCGGCGCGAAGCACATGGTGACCGGGTACGACCACCTGCTGTTCCTGCTCGGCGTCATCTTCTTCCTGCACCGCCTGAGGGACGTCGCGACCTACGTCACGCTGTTCGCGATCGGCCACTCGACGACGCTGCTGCTCGGCGTGCTCACCGGCTTCGGCGTGAACGCGTACCTCATCG
>JBKJLX010000687.1:0-25932 GCA_046596645.1 Polyangiaceae bacterium | reverse complement strand
CCCCAACCAGGAGAACGACACCATGACTGCCATCGACGATGCGGTTGCCGCGCTCAAGCAACGTCTGCGGTCCGTCGCGATCGACGGACGGACGTATTATCTCGCAGAGGGCGACCTCCTGCTCACGGAGGAACGGCTCGCGCGCTATGCCGACGGGGGTCAGGCCAACACGCCCGTCCCGGCGGTGAAGCAACGCGACGAGCTGGTGGGCATCCTGCGCAACGGCAAGATCGTTCGCTGGAAACCGGGACTGCTGCTGACCTACACGATCGTCAAGTCGACGTTCAGCGAGACAAACTACAAGGCCGTCCGCGGCGCGATGCAGCGGGCCACCGGCGAGTGGGCCGCGACCTGCGGGGTCCGCTTCCACCACGCGGTCGAGCTCGACGTTGGCGACGGGACCGGCGCGCTGTTCAAGGTGCGCGAGGTCAACACCGGCGGCGAATTCATCGCCGCAGCCTTCTTCCCTGACGAGCCGGCCGAGCGCCGGGAGTTGATCATCGATCCAAGCTACTACTCGACGACCTTCGACAGGGACGGTGTGCTCCGCCACGAGCTCGGTCACGTGCTCGGCTTCCGCCACGAGCACATTCGGCCCGAGGCATCGACGCTGTGCCCCAAGGAGGATCTCGCGGGCACGATCAACCTGAACGACTACGACGCTAGGTCGGTGATGCACTACTTCTGCGGTGGGGTCGGCTCGGTGGAGCTCGAGATCAGCGAAAAGGACGTCGTCGCCTCGCAGCGTCTCTACGGACCGCCGCTGGACGGGGTCGAGGACATCGGCCGGTGACGACCGGCCGACAGCGACCCGGCCGCTACGCCCGCTCGTTCCCGACCCGCACGGGCATCGGGGCGGCGGCCATGACTGAGCTACTGAAGCCGGGCGTCGTGTACCGGATGATCGTCGGGCTGGACCATGGTCCGCGGGTGCTAACCGCGGACGAGCTCGCAACGCTGGGCGATCCGTTCGCGGTCGGGCTGCTGCATCGCGGTAGCTTCCCGCTCACGGCGCGGACGTTGCTCGCCGCGGTGGAGGCGCTGCCCCCGGCCGAGCGGTTGCCGGTGCGCCGGGTCTTCTTCCTCGGTGACGGCGGCCAGATCCCCCACGCGGAGGCACCCGACATCGACCGCCAACTACGCTTCGCGATCACCTACGGTCAGGCCAACGAGGTCGAGCTAATGGTGAGCACCGGCACGGCGCTCGACTCGGGCGAGATCTTCCTTCAGGTCCTGGCCTGGGATCCGCGCAAGCCGGCGTTTAACTACTATCTGCGCGAAGGCACGACCTGGATCTGGAGCGGCGATTCCACGCATGCGCTCGTCCCGCCGTCTCGGGGCATGGGCCCGTTCGACAGCCACGTCAACGGCAGCCTCGTGATGAAAGAGCTCAAGGCTCCGTGGAGCAACTGGCACAGCCAGTCGGCTGCGATCGAGGTTTCTATCGCGCCCGGCGATCCCCTGCGCGGCGAGCCCCTGTTCCAGGCCCGCACCGGGGCCCAGGACCTTGAGCAACTCGTGGTCAAGCCCGGCATCGCGCGTTGGAACCAGGTGCGCATTGGTCGCGATGTTGACCCCGACGGCGCGGTGCGGAATCCGATCTGGCTGATGCGCCAGGTGCTCGAGACGACCTCGGTCAACCTGATCTCCACCGACGTGGAGAGCGCGTCGATCGCCGACGGGGACCGCTTGCGGCTGCCGCTGACGTTCTTTCTCGATGCCGACTCGTTGCTCGATCGCGTCGGGCTCGAGGCCGACGTCGAGCGGCCGTCCGTGAGCGGCGCGGCGTACCGGCGCGCGCTCGCGACCTTCGAGGTCGCGCTCACCGACGGCCAGGCCTACCGCCGCCCCGGCGACACCCACTTCGCGTTTCTGGTGCCCGAGCGCGCCTACGAGGATGTCGACGTGCTCGACAAACTGCTCGCGCGGGGCGTGCTTTCGCGCCGGGTCGCCGCGGCGCTGTTGATGACCGACTTCGCCAACCCGACCCACTCGGCCCGTCGCGCCGCGTTGATGGCGTACGTCCCCGCCGACTTCCGTCCAGGGCCCGCGGCGCCCGACCTCGGCACCGCGATCGCCCAGGCCATCACTGCGGCGGCTCCCGGCACGCCGGTGGGGAGCCCGGAGCGCGAGGCTTGGGCCAACTTGAGCGACGAGCATTGGGAAGTCACCTTCGCGCGGCGCATCGAGTGCTACGTCGCGGCGCTCCAGGACCGGCTCGATGGCGACGACGGCTTCGACGACATCTTCAGGCTCGCGGAGTCGCGGCGGCGGAGTTTCCGGGCCCTGCCGCTTGCCGAGTTCTCCCTGACCATACCGGTCTGCAGCATCCCGCCGCAAGCACCGCGCCTGCGAATGAACGACGACGCCACGCTGGACAGCGAACCGGCGGCTGCGCCGCCCTGACGAGGACTGCCACAATGAAGATCAACCGCTTCGATCCCCCCGGCATGCTCGACGATCTGACCGACGAGGCCCACCTCGCGGCGTGGAGCGACTGGATCTCCGGCAACCTCGACAGCGCGGCCGCCGGCCGGCCGGACGTGTTCGACCACGACGGCCCCCGCGCTCAGTTCTTCAATCCGTCGATGACCGAGATCGCCGATGATCAGCAGACTCTGGAGATCTCGTGGAGCGCGTTCCCGAAGGTGGTCGCGTCCTCCGCCGTCTCGGACGCACAGCGCTGGCGCCGGGCGGACTCCAGCCGCGATCTGCAGGACGAGTACTGCGAGTGGAGCGTCGACCGCGACGACAACGAGAAGATCACACGCGTCAGCTTCACCTGCGAGGGGCCGGAGTACTGGTCCTTCCTGGCCGCAGTCGCGCCAGAGAAGCTGCTCGCGTTGTACCGCGCCAACGTCCATCCGAAGGTTGAGATGAGCCACCTGTTCGACGAGCAGGGCTACAACCCACGCAATCAATGGAACAGCTCGACGTCCGATGGCGCCATGCACCTCATCCAGCCCGCGAACACGCTCTCGGCCGAGATCGAGTTGGCGGGCGGCGCGAGCGCGGTGCGGGTAATCGATGGGCGTACCTTGACCGGCGAACAGGAGTTGATCAAGTGCGGGCGGTACGGCGAGCCGGGCCGTCACAGTGATCCGCACATCGGCGAGCGGGTGAACTCGCTGACCCGCGGGCGCTCGGACGTGACCCTCGCCAACCCAGTCGGACTGTACTTCGGCGACCTCACGACCGCCGGATGGGCGACTCCGGATAGTTCCGATCCCAAGAGCTACTGGAAGTACGTGCGCGGCAGCGCCGGCCGGCAAGTCCGTGCGGTCTACGAGGTGCCGTCCGAGCAGGGCTTCGCCGTCGGCGACATCACGATCAACGGCAAGCCGATCAACTTCGGCGCCCAGATCGTCGACTTCATCTCGATCAAGCTGGTCGGCATCGCCTGCCGCGTGGGGCAGAGCACCGTGGCGCCGCTGACCGGCTGCAAGGTGCGCAAGCCCAGCCCGGGACTCGCCCGCCACTCGGTCGACGGCGCGCTGCGGCACGTGCAGCGCACCCGCTGATGCGCGCGTAGGGCGACGATCGACCGTCGCCGCCCTACGCGTCCACGCATGGATGGGTTACCGGTCTTTGAGCAGGTGCGTGGACCCCACCTGCCCGATGCCGTCCGGCGCTCAGATCTCAGGGCAGTCGGCGTCGATCCACGACTCAATGAAGGCGATGTGATCGGCAGACACCGGCGACCTCCGCGCCGGCATGCGATCGTTCACGCTTCCGTCGAAAGGCTCCTCGCCCTTGAGGGCCTTGATCAGATTCGATCGCTTCCCGCGGTCGGCCCCCGGCGGCGCGATAAAAGGGTCTCCGCCGAATTCGCCGGCGATGAAGTCGGCGAGCGGCTGCTGCCAGAACTTCCCGTGAGTGCGCGCGGAGCCGAAGCCCATTGCGCCGTCGAGAATCCGCCGCACCAGCTCGAAGCGCCCCACGACCGGGACAGGCAACGTGCCGGCTTGCGCGCTGCGAGCGACGGCCGAGCGCTCCTCGTCGTGGGCGACCATCTGGGTGAGTACGCCGTCGCCGGCACTGTGCGACGCCAACATCTGTCCGGCCAGCGCGACGGCGGCACCCAATCGATCGATGTGGACCTGCCAACGCTCCGATGCCCCGTCAGGCAGGTGGACCTGGTCCGGCAAGGTGAAGGTCAGTGCGGCTACGCCGTGCTCAACGGTCCCTCCGTCGATGCGCGGGGTCGTGGTGAGGACGTCGGAAAACGCCTGTAAGAGGCGCATCTCGTTGAAACTCCACGCGACGAGCAGTTTCCGGAGGCCAGGGGCGACCGAATAGGTATGCTCGAGGAAGCCGAGGAGGAGGGCATAGCGCAGATCGCCAAGCCGCGCATAGTCACGCGCCTTCGGCGAAGAGATGAGTCGTGGGTCGCCGGCCGGACTATCGAGCACTGGGTCCACGGGGACGGCGCGAGCCGGCACCCAGCCGATGGCCGGCGGAAACGCCGCAATTTCAGCGGTGCCCCGGTAGACCCCGACAAAACGTTGGAAGTGCGAGCCCTTCGGATCGTCGGTCGGCTGAACGGGGCCTTCGCCTTGGAGCCCGATGTCGCGGAGGGCGGCGAGGGCCCCCGCCCGACCGGAAGTCGCGAAAATGCGCACCTCAGACGCCGGTGACCACTCCGCGTCGGTGGCCTGGCGCTCAAGCGTGCTCGCGTCGAATGCGTCGTCGGGCAGATACCAGCGCTCCCGGCCCGGTTCCTGCAGCAGGGCAAGTGCCCCAACATCGCGAACCGCCCTGTGCCAGGCGTCGCCTCCGAGGGCGTTCGCCGCAGTCTCGTCGGCCCGAGAGAAGACGACGCCGAGCATCGCATAGAGGACGCCAACGTGGTGGATTTCGGCCCCCGCGCTGCCGGTAGCCTGAGCAACGATGTCGTCGACGCCCGACGCGTCGACCGGTGACTCCGCCACTACGTACTTGGCGAGCGAGGCTTGATGCAGTGGCTCGAGGCGCATCTTGAAGGGATAGAGGCCCGCGGGTGCAGGAAAGTCCTCTCGCTCGAAGTTGAGGCGCTGTCCGAGGAGGACAAGGAGGTTCTGGACCGTCATGAGGTGCCCCATCTCCTCCTTCGCGATCCCCGCGAGGAGCAGTCTCCACGCCTTCAACGCCGCACGCTCCTCCGCGGAGTTGACGTCGGCCGGGCGCTTCAGCGAATACCCGGCATAGAGGTATTGGACGAGAAGGGCGTGCTCGACCTCGGCGGCAGTCTCAAGGAGGAAGCGCGCCTTTTCGATCGGGGTCGCGAGCCACGAGAGATCGGGAAGCTGGAGTTCTGTCACGCCGCCGACGGCGGGTGCCAAGGCGTGGAGCGCGCTGCGCGGTGGCAATGCGAGGCGATGCGTTACCCAGCGGAGCTTGCGTCGTTGGCTTTTCCGGGGGCGGCCCGGGCGAAGGATGAGGTACGAACTCTCGACCTCGGCGTCCGCGGTTAGGCGGACGATGTAGGTGCCCGGACCGCAAACGGAACCGCGTGCATCGCCGCCGTCCCAAACGAACACCCGCGCGCCTGGTGTCGGATCGACCTCGTCAAGCACATTGCCCACGTGCTCGCCGAACCGCGTCCAGATGCTGAGGGTCGCTCGCGTCGTCGCTCGAGGGATGACGATGGGGATCGCGATGGGCCGCTCACGCGCCTCGACGTCGGCTTGTGGCAAGAGCACCCGCGGCTGGTGCGCGGCTCGCGCAAACCCCACGAGTGCGGGCGCAGGTGCGTCGGTCAGCTTGTAGACCGTGTCTCCCGAGGCGTATCCGACGGTCAGAGGCTTGCCGATGAAGCGAAAGCGGTTGATGAAGCGGCCAACGTCGTTGGCGTCACGCCACGTGGTTCCGCCGTCGTCGGTCCCGCTAGTGCGCCCCGTTTCGAAGTCGGCGTCTCCCCAGCCGCCCACCCAGCCGCGACTGTCGTCCAGAAAGCCGATCCCCTCGAGGTTCGCGTTGCGCTGGGGGTCATTCACGCGCATGCGCGTCCAGGTGAGCCCGCCGTCGGTCGTCTTCAGGATCGCCGCGTCGTTGAAATTCTCGAGCGAGACGAAACCCACGAGGGCGTCGACGAACTGGATCTTCCAGCCCCACTCGCCGAAGGGAAACTCGGCGCCCTGGCCGGCGAGTCGATCGACCCACGTCTGGCCGCCATCGGCGGTGAAGAGGACGACCGGCTTGAGCTCGTCGCGCGACTGCGGGTCCGGGTCGGGGCTAATGCCTCCGACGACCCAACCCCGTAGCTCGTCGAGGAAGAGCGTGTCGATGAGCACCGACGCGTGCTCGCGCATCTCCCACGCCGTCCAGGTCTCGCCGCCGTCGACAGTCTTCATCATCCGCGGTTTGAAGACGGGGTCGTTCGTGCCGCTGGCGTAGACGACGTCGGGGTTTACGACCGAAATGCCGCACACCTTCGACGGCGCGAGCGCCGGGAGGTTCGGCACCGTGGACCACGTGGTGCCACCGTCGCTGGTATGGAGCAGGCGCTGTGCCGGCGAGAGCGTGCCTACCCAGCCCCGTTCGGCATCGGCGAAGCCGATACAGCGCAGGTAGGTGTTGGGGAGCGTCATCTGGCGCGTCCACGTGTCGCCGCCGTCGGTCGTCTTCCAGATCTGGCCATTGCTGTTGACCGTCCATCCGACGAGTGCGTCGACGAACCAGATGTCGTCGTTGCGACGCGCCAGCGGCGCGAGGGTGCGGCGCCAGGTGAAGGCAGTCACGGACCGTCACCCAGCGGGTTGATGTCGGCCACGAGCTTCAGGAGATCGAGCATGGTGAAGCGATCGGCCCTCTCGGCGGGCAGGCTCGACTTCCACGCCGCACTCGCGAGGATGGAGTGCTCGCTTCCCTCGATCAGACCGTGGAAGGTTTCCACGAGGATGCGGCTTCCGACACGCCCCAGACGAAGGCCGGCGCCCTGCAACTCCGCCTCCTTGAGAATGTAGAACCAGAGCGGAGTCTCAACGTCGAATCCCTGGGCGACGATGACCGACGAGTGCGGCCCCGAAGCGACCTCGGCCGGCGTCAGCGCCTGTTCGCCGAGAACGCCGGCGAGAGCCTGCCCGGTCGGCAAGCCGAGCAGACGACCGCGGAGAAGGTTGCGGACGGCGAGCGCACGGAGGTGCGGCTCCTGCGCGAGTGCGAACTCGGGAAGGTCCTTCAGGCCGGCGGCGATCCGCGTGTCGAGCTGACGGGCGAAGTTGAGCTGCGGATGGCGAGCGCCACCCTGTTGCTCGCTGAAGTCGTACATGCGCCGCCAGTCGACGATCCAGTCGCTCGGCAGCGTCGGGGAGCCTCCGAGATCGCCGGAGACACCGGAGAATTCGAAGAAAAGGTTGATGCCGGGCACGTTGCCGAAGGGGCCGGTCGTGCTGAAGACCCGGTTCCATTGGTACGCATTGCGGATCATGCTGTGGCCGAGCCGATACGCCGCCACTGAGAACTCGACCGGCATGCAGAGGCGTTCACCCTCGGGAATGCCGCCCTTGAAGAAGTACTTTCGCCCGTATTGGAGGACGTCGTCGAGCACCGCACGATCGACGAGGCGCGGGAGGAGATCGTGGAGCACGATCGATTGATAGTGCTGGAGGACGGTCTTGCGGGCCTCGGCGAACAGGTCTCCGGGGTCCGTCCCGCTCGCAGCCAAGCGCTTGACCACCTCGTTGTGGAGTTTCAGGAAGGCGAGGTGGGTCTGGGCGACGATGAGGTTCTCGTCGTTGCGGGGGTCGCCGATCACCGCCTCCTTAGAGGTCGCCGTGCCGTCGGCGGCGCGCCGGGGGAGATCGTTTGGGAACGTTTCGACGACGCCGAAGATCGGCCGGCCGCTCGTGGCCCCGATGCGGAAGCGGGTGCCGTCGGATTCGTAGAGCTCCGACGAGTGCTTGGGGCCGCGACCATAGAGGCTGTCAAGCTCGAGCGCCGGCGTGCGGGCCGACTCGAGTTCGCCCGGCTCCAGCGCCCCCGCGGGGATCTGGCCGGGGCCTTCGCCATTGGTCCGGTCGAAGGTGATGTCGTGATCGACGAACTGGCCGAAGTAGGTGAACCCTCCCGGAATGGTGCTGTCACCAGAGCCGGGCATGAATGGGTCGTCGAGCACCTCACCGAGAGCGATGAGGCCAGCGTCGCTCGGGGTGAACTTCGGGAGCCCGGGGAACATCCGACAGAAGCGGAAGGCGCGCGACTCGTCAGCCTTCGGGCCGGCGGCGAGGCCAGCGGCGCGCGCGGGGATCATCCGCTCGGCGCGCGGCGACGGCATCGCCGCCGGCGCGAAGCCCTCCCCTTGGATGAAGAACGTGGTTCGACCGTGGTGCGGACATCGATTACCGGCCATGAAGTCTCCTCTGTCGCGCGCCCCGGCGGCACCGGGACGTTCGTTCGGTGGTTTTGGCGCAGGGCGATTGCGCCGGAGACGCCTGCCGCGAGGCGACGACGCGCCGTCAGCGCCCGCGTTCCCTGGCGGGATGGGTCAGGTGGTCCCGCGACTGCGGTCCGCGAGACGGCAGCTCGCTCCCGACCGCGAGAAATCGGCCCGGCTTCGCCGCGTTCCTTAGCGACCTCCTAGTTCGGCTGCTTCTTGAGGCACGAGCACCCCCGAGAATCAGGACGCGTTGCCCCGCCCCAGTGTTCCTGGCTAGCCAAGGATGGTGGCGACCGTCAACGGAAAAACACCTGGCAATCGGACAGCTGTACCAGTGGTGCTGCTGAACTGTCCGACAGCACTACACGCGCCCGTTCAGCAGTCGTCCCTTCCACCTCTAGCGAACGATCCTCAGTTCTGCTCCGGTTGGCGGGTCACGCAACACAACGGCGGAGTCGGTCTTGCACGCACCTTGGACTCCGCGTGGAAACCGTCTCGCGCGACCGCTGAACAGCCCGGCCCGCACAGCTCAACTTGCTCCCACCACATCTTCACCGCTGCGGACAAGACGCGTGGTGGGCACGCTCATCACGCACACGGCGCCGCCGCGTCGCCGCCGAGAACGCTTCACGGTGACGCCACGGCTGCCGAGACACGAGTTCCCGGAGGCGCCGTACCGCGGCCTCGGACTCCTCGTCGGTGAGCGCCCACAGGTCTGCCTCGATCGACGCCGCCATGAGCACCGGTACGCCTGGGCACCCGGCGACCTTCCGATACGGAAACGGTCGACCGACTGTTTCCACGCTGTTACCAACTCCAGGTGCCGAGGCGTCGTTTCTCGTCGCATCATGTCGCGTCAGCGAGAGGACCCATCTGCCGGTGATCGTTCCCGATCTCGCGTGATCGTCCGCAGTTGCGGATCACCGGCCTCCAAATCCTCTCGCCCCGACTCTTGTCGGTGGGCTTCGGGCCCACCGGCCCTCGCAGGAGACCCGGTCGATCCTCGCGCCGCGATCGGTGGCGGGTGGGCTACAGGCGACGACCTGACCGAAGCGGGACGCGACAGCCGCGAACCGGTCGCTCACCTGCCGTCGCCGACCGTGAGCTCTCCGTCGTCTGGAGCGCGGTCGCCTGGACGCCTCATCGTGTCGCCGCCCGCGGGCCGTCGGACCCTCAGCTCGGTTGTCCGTGGCTACGCGGCCCCGCCAACATTCACGCCGACGGTCGCGAGCATCGCCACGACATCGTCATCGTCCCGGAGGGTCGCGCCGATGAGATGAGCGGCGTCGGCGAGCGCGTGGCCGTGGCGACGCAGGTCCTCGGGATCGTCGGCGTCCGCGAGGTTCTGCAGCTCGCTCGTGAGCTCCCGGGCGAGGAACGCGTCGACCGAGGCGAACCGCGCGCGGACGCGATACGCCTCGTCGTGCAATAGGAGCCGCACCGACCCGTCGGGTCCGTTCCACACGTAGACGTCGCCGCCGGCATTCCGGGCGATGCACAGCTCGTCGGCCCCGACGATCGCGTCGCCTTCATTCCAGCGCTCCCCGTTCTTCCCCCTCTGCATCTCCTGCGGGTAGAGGACGATGCCTAGCGCCTGGAAGCTGGTCCCCCGCCGCACCAGCGCCTCGAGCAGCCGCAGCACGCGCGGGTCGTGCCGCGCCGCGAGAGCGAGCAGCGGCTCCAGCGGCTGCTGGTCGAAAGCGCCGACCTGGTTGGGCGCCCGCGTCGAGACGAGCCGGATCAGCCGGTCCAGCGGCAGCTCGTCCACCCCGCCAACCTATCCCCAACGCACGCGCGGCGCGCCCCCCCCTCGGGATCACGTACGTTCGCCAGATCGGAGCCGCCATGGACGCGAAGAACCTCGTCGTGTGGGCCCTCGAGGCCTCGATGTACTTCGACCCTCGCAAGCCGGGCCTGACGCCGGCCGAGCTGGTCGAGCTGGGCGCGGGCTTCGGCGTCGCCGCCGAACACGTCCAGAGCCAGCTCGTCGGCCGCGCGACCGAGGGGGCGCGGGTCCTCCCCTTCGGGGTCGACCCGGGCATGTTCGGCACGTTCGCCGGCGACCTGCGCACGTTGCGGGCCTTCGACCACGTCGTCTCCGCGTTCAACGAGGCGCACCGGACGGCCGCGGGCCGCGACCCCTCGGCCTCCCGCGAGGCCGTCGTCTTCGCGGGCGAGGCCGCCGGCGTGCCCCGCGTCGACGTGGAGTACGCGGTCGCAATGTACCGCGCCTTCGACGGCGTCCCGGGCGCCGACGACCGGTGGGTGCTGCGGCGCGTGAAGCCCGCCCCATCGCTGCCGAGCGCCCAGCGGGCCGGCCCGGCAGGCGTGAAGCAGACGCGTCGCGAGCAGTACGCCGAGCTCGTCGAGAGCCTGCGCGCGCTCGTCGAGCGGCGCGGCGGCGTCGCGGCGAAGCAGGCCGACCCGGTCGCGAAGCAGGCCGCACCGATGGCGCCGCAGGCCGCGCCGGACCCCGCGCCCTCACCACCCGAGGAGCCGCGCCGCACCGCGCAGGAGGACGATCCCCTCGCCGCCTTCGGCGCCATCCTCCCGGCCCTCGGTCAGCAGCGGCTGTCTCCGTGGTGGAACCAGCTCGCCCGGGAGTACCGCGCGACCAGCCACGCCACGACATCGCTCACGAGGTGTCTACTCGCGGCGTGGATGGCCGAGGGCGCGCTGACCATCGCGTGCAGGCGCGCGGGCATTCCCAAGCCCGACCCCAAGGCCACCAAGGCCGTACGGTTGACGTTGAGCGACCTCGCCCGAGCGGCGACCGCGATCGGGCTCGACGGCGCGCTCCGCGGCCGCGTCGAGCGGCTCGCCAGGACCCGGCAGAGGATCCAGAGCACGCGCCTCTTCGACGAGACCGGCGCCTGGTCGAAGCTCACTGCAGAGGACGCCGAGGAGGCCTCGGCGACGCTCGACGCGACCCTCGGCGTCATCCTCGCGTGGCAGGCGCGGTCGCCCACCGCAAAGTGACTCGTCGCTTCTCGGCTCCCGAGTGATGATGCGCGGCCCTGGTGGGCACGTCGTCACGGCGTGCGGCACGTGAGCGCGGACCTCTACTGCTTGAGGACGAGGTCCGCCTTCTTCAGCGTCAGCTTCGCCGGCCTCTGCGCAAAGGCGAGCGTCGCCTGAACGGCGGTCGGGCCGCCGCTGGCGAGCGTCGCGCTGCAATCCATCTTGCCGTTGCCCTTGCGCGACTGGGCCCCGTTGATGTTGGTCTCGACCCAGCCCATCTTCACGGAGATCTTGCCGAGGGGGTTGCAGGTCGCGGTGGCCACGGGCTTTCCTCCCTGGGACAGCGCGACGGTGTAAACGGCCGCGGCCGCGCCCTCGAAGTCGACGTCGAGATCGGTCCAGAACGACACCTCTCCCGCCGCGAGCTCGATCGTGGCCGCCTGCGCTCCCTCGGCGGCGAAGGGCACGCGTCCCGCCTCCTTGCCGCAACCGGCGCAGGCGAGAGCCACGAGGAACAGTGCGAAGAGGGGGAGGATGCCGGTGCGCATCGCCGGACTGTAGGCGATGAGAGCCGCGGAAGGGGCGCTCGGCCATGCCCCCAGGGAGACGAAGTCGCCGGCGGTCCCTCGAACGCCCCCCCGTCGGCCTTTCGACGCTGCGCCGGCGTACGCATTGCTTGGCGACCACGCCCGGGGGATGAGTCGAACATGGGGGCCGTTCAAGAGTTCGTCGAGTCGAACATCGGGGCAGTTCAAGACATCGTCGCTTCGCTGGGGCTGGGGTCGCATCCATCCCTGCCTGCGAGCTCGACCATTCGCCCGGAGACGCTGGAGTCGGCGCGCTTCGAGGGCAGCGGCCGTGGTCCTCGGCCTTCGGGGCCCCGCACCATGGTCCCGCGTCTGGACGAGCTGCCTCCGCTCTCGCTGGCCGAGGCGGACGCGGAGGCCACGAGCACGACCGATCTCGTGGTGCGCGGCCGGCTCGGGGAGGGCGGGATGGGGCGCGTCCTCCTGGGGTGGCAGCGTTGCCTCGCCCGCGAGGTCGCGATCAAGACCATCGCCCCCGACGCGAGCGAGGCCGTGGCCGACGCGCTGGTGCGCGAGGGAGCCATCGCCGGAGCGCTCGAGCACCCGGTCATCCCGCCGATCCACGCCCTGGGCCGCGCCGACGACGGTCGCCCGCTGCTCGTGATGAAGCGGATCGAGGGCGTCGCGTGGACGGAGCTGGTGGAGGACCATGCGCACCCGGCGTGGAAATCGCTTCGCACCGGTGTGGGCGATCGGCTGTCCGCACACCTCCACGTGCTCGGACGCGTCGCCGACGCCATCCAGTTCGCGCACGACCGCGGCGTCCTCCACCGGGACGTGAAGCCCGACAACGTCATGATCGGGCGCGACGGCGAGGTGTACCTGGTCGACTGGGGCGTCGCGTTGCCGATGCGCGAGGCTGCCACGACCACCCTGCCGAGCGGGACGCCGCACTTCATGGCGCCGGAGATGGTGCAGCGGCGCCCCCTCGACGCGCGGACCGACGTGTTCCTCCTCGGGGCGACGCTGCACGTGGTCCTGACCGGCGAGCCGCGCAACGCGGGGACGACGCTCTCCGAGGTGCTGGAGAGCGCGCTCACCGCCCGGCGCTTCGACTACCCCACCACCGTGCCGGCCGAGCTCGCGCGGCTCGCCAACGACGCGACGGCGCGCGATCCCGCGGATCGGCCTGCGAGCGCGCGTGAGGTGCGGCGTCGCATCGACGAGTTCCTCGCGCATCGCGCATCGGCGGCCATCGCCGACGCCGCGATCGCTCGGCTCGTCGAGCTGGAGTCGGCGCTCGCCGGAGACAACGACCCCTCGCCGGCGCGCCTCCAGCGCCTCTTGACCGAGGCGCAGTTCGGCCTGGCGGAGGCCCGGCGCGGGTGGCCCGACGGGCCGGCCATCGCCGACGGCCGCGCGCGCGCGACCGCCATCGAGGCGCGCATCGCGGCGCGCGACCAGGAGCGCAACGCGCTGGTCGACGAGGCGCGCGACGCGCGTCCCGACGTCGCCGCCAGCGCCGCCGGGAGGACGCTGGTCCGCTTCTCCGCCGCCTGCGCGATCATCACGGTGTTCGCCATGGCTTGGGGCGAACGCGCCGATCCGCGGCTGCCGGTGGATCGGGAGTTCGTGGCCCTCGGCCTCGGCGTCCTCGCCGCCGGGACGTCGCTCGCGTTTGCCTACCGGCGGACGCTGACCGAGAACAGCCTGGTGCAGCGCGGCGCCTTCGCGGCCATCGCGCTCCTGGCCGCGGTCGCCGCGCACCGAGCCCTCGCCTGGAGCGAGGGGGCATCGCTCGCCGACGCACTTCGCGACGATTTCTTCATCACGGGGACCGCCGTCATGGCGATGGGGCTCCTGATGATTCGCGGGTGGATCGTGGGCGCCGCGCTGTGCTTCGTGGCCGTGGCCGCGATTCAATGGGCGCCCGAGCACGCGCGGACCATCGCCGACGTCGCGTCGATCGTCATCCTCGCGCTGGTGGGTCTGCTCGGGCCTCGCTTCGAGCCGCGGCGGATCCCATCTTCGGGCGCGCGTCCTTCAGCAGCATCATGATGAACGTGCGCCGGCGACGCCCCGTGGGCGGGACCCGCACATCGCATCGTCAATCTCGGACGGGTCGGCGCGAGATTTTCGACACGGCGTCGGTCGGTGTGGCTAGCCTGCCGCGGCTCCGGTCGTGGAGCGGCGCACCGCCGCATCGGCCCGGAGCTCACGTCACTCGGGGGTGAGCAGATGGCTGCTGGACGCACGTCGAAGTTCGCTGGGCTCTCTTTCGCCATCATCGCCATCGGCATCGGCAGCACCGGCTGCGACAAGATCCTGAAGGAGGTGAAGAAGAGTCAGAAGCACGCCGCCATCGCCTACGACGAGAAGACGGGCGGCTGGGGCTACAGCTACGACCACCTGACAGAGGACCTGGCGAAGAAGGCCGCGACCGAGAAGTGCCCGCACTGCACCGTGCGCCTGAACTGGAACCAGGGCTGCGGCGCGCTCGCCCAGTCGGAGTCCAAGGCCGATGTGATGACCACCGGTCTCGGCGCCAACCAGGCCGCGGCCGAGGGCGCGGCGAAGACCGAGTGCGTCGCCAAGGGGGGCGGCACCTGCAAGGTGCTCATCTACGCCTGCAACAGCACCAACTGAGCTAGCGCGGCCGAGGGCCGCACGTCACCCCGGGCCCGTGCGCGGGCAGACGTCGAATCAAGGGTCGCCCGGCTCGCAAACGAGACGCACGCCGGCCCACACCTCGGCGAGCCGCGCTGCGGATAGGGCGCCGAGGCGCGCCCCGAGCAGCGCTCGATCCACGGTGGCGATCTGTGTGACGTTGGCCACCGACGGGCGCGGAAGACCCGCCTCTCCCTTGCGCAGGCGCACGTTGCCGGGGAGCTCGGCGTACTTCAGCTGCGAGGTGATCCGCGCGGCGCGTGGGGAGGACCAGCCGCGCTGGGCCGCCTGGCCGGCGGCCTGGTCCGCCTTCACCACGCCATCGATCCCGCGCGCTTCATGGCGCCGCCGGAGGACATCGACCGCGGTTACGGCCAATGGCTCATGAAGAAGTCCCGAGGAGACCGCGCGATGGTGCTGGTCGCCGTCCTCGAAGGCGAGGTCGTGGGCTACACGTACGCGACCGTCGAGGGCCGCGACTGGAACGAGCTCCTCGACGCCCACGGCAAGCTCCACGACGTGTTCGTCGCCGAGGCGGCGCGCCGGCGGGGCGTCGCGCGCGCTCTCCTCGACGCGACACGCGCCGCCCTGGTGGACGCCGGGTGCGAGCGGATCGTGCTGTCGACCGCGACCGGCAACGAGGGCGCGCAGCGGCTGGTCGCCGCCGCCGGCTTCCGACCGTCGATGATCGAGATGTCCTGGCACCAGGCGGGCGCGCGGCCGCGCTGACTTCGCGGCCTGTGGGTTCCGGAAACTTCGCCGTGCTCCTGCAGCAGCTCGGAAGAGGCGATCGACGACGACGGGATGGTGTCGCGGATCGCCCCCGCATGCGGCGAGGAGCGCGAGAGCAAAGGGCCAGCCGGCGCGGTGCGTGAGAGAAGCATCTGTGGCGGAGGCCGCTGCCGGCGACGTCGTCGATCGATGTCGCCTCTGGAGCGGCGCCCATCGCCGCTCCGTGCCGTGTTCGATCGCGGTCAGTCCTGGAACGCCACGACGACGCTGGCGGCGGGGTAGTCCAGAGTGGCTGTCGCCTCGATCGAGTCCATGAGGACGGGTCCGCCGCCGTCGAAGGTGAACTCGCAGAAATCGCCCGTCGAGGCGTCGCAATCGCAGCCGTCGCAGGTCTCGTCCGCAAAGGCGAAGCCGACCACCGAGAGTGGACCGGCGCTGGGGATAACGCCGAGCTGGCACGCTCCATGGCCGCAGCTGTCGCACTCGCCCTCGAAGCCGCAGCCCGCGGCCGCGTCCTGATACAGCAGCGCGGACCAGGCCTCGGAGTGCTCGGCGCCCGGGTCGAGGTAGCCGATGAAGTCCGACCCCTCGGTGGACGCCCCGGAGCTCTTGCAAAAGCTCGTCCCGATGCACGGGCACGGGGCCGCCCGCCTCCCCTCCACGTCGAAGAGATCCACGCCGCCCGGGAAGCCGCTCCGGCGCAGCCAGATCCGCGCCGTGGTGTCGTTGCGCAGCACGATCATCACCTCGTCGCCGGGCGCCGCATCGGTGCAGACGGGAGCCGCGCCGCCCCCGCCCTGGCTGGAGGCGGTGGAGGTCGTGGTAGACGTCGTCCCCGAGGTCGTCGTCGTGTTCGCGCCGCCGCCGCCGCCCTGTCCCGTCGTCGTGTCGTCTCCGCAGCCGGCGACGATGATGCCGGCTGCGAGGAGAAAGTGGATTCTCATGAGCGGATTCTACGCAAGTCGCGCGCCGGGGACGAGCCGGTGGCACCCGCCTCAGCCGACGGCGAGCAGCTCCTCGATCTCGCGGAGGGTCTCGGTGTCGTCGCCGATCATCTCCTTCATCGACCCGATGCGCCGCGCGACGAGCTGCGCGATCCGCTCCTCGATGGTGCCGTCCGCGTAGGCCCAGTACACCTGGGCGAAGCGGCCGTCGCGGTGGCAGCGGCCCTCGATCTGGGCCATCTGGAGCGCCGACCAGCGAAGATCGTGGATGATCTGCGACCGGGGCGCGTCGTCGTGCTCGCCCTGGTGGAGGGAGATGCCCTCCTCCACCGTGAAGAGCACCACGCGCGCCTCGCCGCGCTGGAACCGGAGGCGCTCCTCCTCGCGCTGGCCGGCGGGCACTGCGCCGTGGATCGCCGCGCAGGTCACGCCGCTCGGGCCCGTCTCGAGCTCCTCGCGCAGCGTGCCGAGCGTCTCCAGGAAGGAGACCGAGATGGCGACCTGGTGGCCGTTCTCCAGCAGCTCGCGCGCGAGCGCCACGCTGCCCGAGGCCCGGAGGAGCGAGCTCTTCTGGCGGAGGCGCAGCGTCGCGGCCAGCGCCGACCTCGGATCGCGCCCGCGCGGGGCCAGCTCCATCTCACGGCGGAACGCCGTCCACGCTTGCTCGTAGAGCGCGCGCGCCCCGGCCTCGAGATCAATCGGGGTGAGGATGCGGTGGATCGCGGGCCAGCCCGCGATCTCCTCCGGGCGCCGGCGCATCCCGACCGGGGCCCGCGAGGACCGGTCGAAGAGCAGGGCGCGCACCTTCTCGCAGTCGGCGGCGGCGCCCTGCCACTCCCATTTTCCGTACGCGCCGCGCGTCACGCCGAGCCCCTGGTCGATGCACCACTGCTCGAACTCCTTCAGGTCCGACACGCGCGCGCCGGTGGCGCTGGCGAGCAGCGGCGCCAGGTACGAGAGATCGAGCGGGTTCTGACCGGCGGTCGCCGACAGCCACAGGCAGAAGCCGGCCCTTGCGTTGATCTTCGCCGCGAGCTTCGACCGCGCCGCCGTGGGGTTCTTGCATCGATGGCTCTCGTCCCAGACGACGACGTCGAGCTCGGGCGCCGCGCCGGCCCGCGCCAGCCCCTTCTTGGTGCGGATGCGCTTGCGAGCCTCGGGGCTCACGTCGAACAGCTTGCCGAGCCGCTCGTAGTTGAGGATGACGACGTCCTTGCCCCCGTCGCCCATGGCCTCGATGGTCCGCCGCCAGTGCGCGACGACGGCGAGCGGGCACACGATGAGCACGCGGACCGCGTCCGGCATGTCGAGCACCGCCCGCCAGGCCGAGATCGTCTTGCCGAGGCCGACGTCGTCCGCGAGGAGGAAGCCAGCGCTGCGCGCGGATCGCGCTGCGGTGATCGCGCGCACCGCCTCCTCCTGGTGCGGCCGGAGGACGATGGCGCCCGCGGCGGTGCCTCGCGGCTTCGATGGAGGGCGCCGCGAAGCGCCGGTGCCCTCCGCCTCGAGCTCGCGCTGGACATGCAGCTCCCACGAGCAGGGCAGCGCCGCGAAGGGGGCCAGCGCGGGTGGTAGCGCCTCGCCGGCGAAGACGAAGACGCCACTCTCCACGTCCCACCGCGCGCCGCAGGCGGTCGCGACGCCGCGCATCGCGAAGGGGACGTCGAGGACGTGAGATCTGCGCTGGACCGCCGCGCGCGCTGGGGTCTTGGGGCGCGCCATCGCCCGGTTCCTTACCACGACGAACCGCGGCTCCGGCGCGCCGTCCTGACCGCCGGCTACGCGGCGGTAGCGGGGTCGCGCTGGCAGACGAACTCGAGCGCCGTGGAGCAGGAGACCGACGAGGGCGGCGAGCGCCAGGTGTCGTGAGGGGCGGGGCTACCAGATCGCGCCGCGGATCGTGAGACCTGCACCGCCGGGGCCGGCCCACGGCGCCAGGGCGACATCGCCGTCCCCGGCGGACCCACCGAGGAGCAGCCCGAGGATGCCTGCGGTCGTGGCGCCGAGACCTGCGACGCCGAAGCCGACGAAGAAGCCGAAGCCGCGGACCTCCCGGCCGCGCGCGTCGGAGGCGTCGTATCCGACGGGGCAGGCCTTCCGCTCGGCCGTGCACGCGTCGTCCAGCTCGCTGCCGGCCGAGGTGCTGTCGACGACGAACAGGGTGGCGACGCCGAGGGAGACGAGCCCGGCGCCCCCGACGAAGTAGGGCCAGATCGGCGCCGCCTCCGGCTCGCGACGCGGCGCGGGCGTCGGCGGAGGCGTCGAGGGAGGTGGAGTGGGCGGGGTGGCGGGGGGCTTCGGGATCGCCTTGGGCGTCACCTGGAGGACGGTCCGGCTGCCCTTCGGCGGCACCTCGGCGCTCGCCTCGAACGGCTCGTGATCGGGCGCCGTCGCCGTGACGACGTGGACGCCGGGGTCGACGTAGAGAGTCTGGTTCCACTGCGGCTTCGGCAGCGGCTTGCCGTCGAGCGTGACGTCGGTCGACGCCGGGAGCGCGCCTTCGTCCACCGCCACCACGAGCCGGGAGAGGTTCTTCGCCAGCTCGTCGCGCTTCTTGATCGCCGCCTCGATCGCCTCCGGAAACGAGAGGTGGATCGCGAAGCGAATCGCCTCGTCGAACTCGCGCCAGGCCGTCGCGGTCTTGCCCTGTCGTCGATGGCACTCTGCCAGGTTTAGCAAAGTGTCGCCGCGCTTGTGCATCGCGTAGCTCTGCACCAGCACCTCGCAGGCACGGTCGAGCTGACCGCGGCGGCCCATCAGCGCGCGTCCCTCCTCGAAGAGGCGCGTGGCCTCCGCCCATGTGGGGTCGATCGGGCCCGGCGGCGGCTCGTCGGCGCCCGCCGGCGGCGCCTGGGCCAGAGACGCGGTCGACGCGAGAGAGATCGAGCACGCGGCGAGCGCCGCGATGGCAAGCCGCAGGCGCCACGGCCTCATCGCGGCGGACCGTTCTGGTAGACCTTCCAGGGCGCGAACGGATCGGCGCGCGGAGGGGGACGCGTTCGCCCACCGGGCGGAGCCGAGGTGTCGAGCGGCGCGGCCGACGCGCTCGCATCCGGAGCGGGGGCGCTGGCGCTCGGGGGTGGCGGCGCGGGGGCGGCGGCCGGGGCGGCGGTGGGCCGCACCGCGGCGGGCCTGCGCGCTGCCGGCACCGACACGCCCCCCTCGGGCCGCGCGGCGGGCTTCGCGGCCGGCGCATCGGCGCCGGAGGCGTTCGCGATGGTGATCAGGTACCAATCGACCGACGAGAGCGGGTGGTAGCTGACGAGGATCGCGCGGCCATCGCGCTCGCTCTGGAGGACGCCGCTCTCGCCGCGCTGGATCGCCTCCCGCACCGCCGCGATCGAGAGCACCTCGGGCTCGGCGGCGACGTCGGCGCCTCGGCGCTGCGTCACGACCTTGCCGCTGCGCTCGACGAGCAGGGTCGACACGCCGGGCTCGGCGGCGGCGTCGTCGAGGGTCGCGGTGATCGCCTTTGCGGGATCGATGTCGAGGCGGATGACGCCCAGGATCTGGCCGCCGTCACCGCGGACGCTGATCGCTGCCGGCAGCGTCGGCACCGAGACCGGCCCCACGGCCGCGGCACCCCACACGACGCCCTCGGCGCTGCGCGCCCGCTGGTGGAGCTCGTCCTGCCGCGCGTCCTTCGGCGCGTCGGCCTCGGCGGATCCGGGCAGGACGGCGCGCACGCCCTCCGTCGTCACGAAGGTCACGCGCACGATCGGTCCGCCGGGATCGAGGAGCGCGGCGAGCGCCTTCTCCGGTGGCGCCGCGCGGACCGCCAGCGGGAGCGCGTCGATCATCGTGCGCACCACGGCGTCGCGGACGAGCCCCAGCGCACCGATCTGCGCCTCGGCGATCGCGGGGTCGGTCCCCGGCGCGAGCGTCGTCGCGAGCGTGGCGAAGCTCACCGGCCGTCCGTGGAATGGCGATGGGAGGAGCCCGGGCGGCGCGCCCTCGCCTGGGGTGAAGCGCTCGGGCGGCACCACCGGCTCGCCCGGGCCCTGCGTCAGGAGCGCGGTGGCGGCGGACCCCGCGAGGCGCGCCAGCTCGCGCTCGAACTGCTTCAGCGAGTCGTCGAGCGTCTGCGCGCGCAGCGCCGAGGTCGCCTGGAGCTCGCCGAGGCGCAGCGACTGCGCCTGCTGCTCGGCGCGCTGGGCGCGGTCGAGGAGCCAGACGCCGGCGGTCGCGCCGACGCCCGCGAGGGCGAGGAGCACCAGCGCGAAGACTGCGCCGGTGCGGTGCCTGGCGACGATGCGCCCTACCCGCTGGAGGGCGTCGTCGGGCTTCGCCGACACCGACTCGCCGCGGAGAAAGCGCCGCACATCCTCGCCCAGCGCGGCGACCGACGGGTAGCGATCGGCTGGCTGGCGCTGCGTCGCCTTGTCGACGATCGCGACCAGCTCCTTGGGCACGCGGACGCCGGGGTACTTCGACACCATCGGCTTGCGCTTGCCGATCAACGTGGCGGCGATGACCTGGGCCATCGTCTCGCCGGGGATGGCGTGCTCGAGCACCACCAGCTCCTGCAGGATGAGTCCCAGGGTGAACTGATCGCTCCGGCCGTCGAGCTTGTCGTTCTCGCCCAGCATCTGCTCGGGCGACATGTAGAGAGGCGTCCCCAGCATGTCACCCGCGCTGGTGCGCAGCATCTGGGCCTTGTCATTGCCGGGGCGCTCGTAGATCTGGGCGCCCTCGTCGGCGGCGCGCCCCTCGGGGCCGATGTGGCGCGCGATGCCCCAGTCCATCACGTACACCTCGTTGAAGGCGCCGATCATGATGTTGGTCGGCTTGAGATCGCGGTGGATGACGCCGCGGTCGTGCGCGTAGGCCATCGCGTCGCAGACCTTGGTGAAGATCTCGAGCCGGTGCTCGAGCGAGGTGCGCTCATCGAGCGGTTTGCCGTCCGTCAGCCGGTTCTGCGTCTCGAGCAGCACCGCCTCCAGCTCGCGCCCCTCCACCACCTTCATCGCGTAGGAGAGCTCGCCCCGCGGCTCCTCCTCCACCCCGTAGACGGGCACGATGTGGGGGTGGTCGAGCTGCGCCGTGATCCGCATCTCGCCGACGAAGCGGCGGAGCATGGCCGGCTCGCGCTGGGCCGCGGGCAGCAGCGACTTGAGGGCGACCTTGCGACCGAGCACCACGTCGCGGGCGAGGTGGACCACGCCCATCGCGCCGGCGCCCAGGGGCTGCAGCTTCTCGAAGTGACGTGCTGCCGCGGGGGTGGCTGGAGCGCCGGGCCCTCCTGCTGGCGCGGCGCGCGTTCGGTCCTCGGGGTCCTGGCTCACCACCTGGCCCATCGTGCTGCGGGCTCACTGCTCGAAGCAATAAAGCCGCACCCCATCGGCTGTGCAGTTCCGGAGGATCGGCGCAGAGGTCCACGCCGAATCGGGAAGGTTGAGCGCGGCCAGATCGCCGACCAGGCCGACCCGCCCGCTCTGCTCATCCGCTGCGAGCGTCCAGTCCGAGCAGTCCTCGGGCGTCGCCCCGCCTGACGGGTCGGTCGCGGTCCACACCGGGAACGCCGCTGCCCCCGGATTCAGCGCGAACAGCGAGTCGCCGTTCTCGGTGACCTCGATCGGCGCTTCGATGGTGCCGTCGACGAGGTCGTCAAAGCTCGTCGCGATCACGGTCTCGTCGAGGAGCCAGTACGGCACCGGGCGCTGCGTGAAGCGCACGTTGGGCGGGTCGATCTGGTCGTCGCTGATCCATGCGAGCCAGGTGCCCCCGAGGTCCTGGCCGAGCACCTGGCAGCGTTCGTCCGCCGCCGCGGCGCCCGCTGCGCCGAGCCCCTCGAAGGGCAGCGCCTGCGGCTCCTCGCTGACGAACACGCGCCGCCAGGGCGTCTCGCAGCCGTCGTCCGCGTCCAGGGCGCCGGCATCCGGGAGGTCCGAGAACCCCTTCGTGCACACTGGCTGGCAGTGCCCGCCGATGCACAGGCGCACGTCCACCCCTTCGTCCCCGCAGATGTAGCCACATGCGCCGCAGTTGTCGGGGTCGATCTCGAGATCCGCGGCGCAGCCACCCGCGCCGCTCGCGCCGCCCGCGCCGCTCCCGCCGCCGCCGACGCCCCCACCCCCTTGACCTCCCGTGCCGGTCCCCGGGGAGCCACCACCGACGCTCGCCACGACTCCGTCTCCGCCCGATCCGCCGGCGCCCGGATCACCTCCGGCTCCCGTCGTCGCGGCGCTGGCGCCGACTGTCTTCCCCGAGCTGCTCGTGCTCGTCGGCCCGGTTGCCGACGACCCTGCGTCACCGCCTTCTCCGCTCAGGCTCTCGGGCTCGGGTCCGGGGCAGCCCAGGCTCGCCAGGGAGAGCAGGAGTGCCGCGAGCCCGGGGGCCGCGAGCGCACGACGACCGGACGAAGCAAGATCCATGGTTCGATCATCGCCGCGACGCCGGGGCCAGGTGGCTACGAGCAGGATCTCGACGCCGGCCGCCGTCCCTAGACTGGCTGGTTCCTAGCTGGCGAGCACGCGCAGCGAGCCGCGCACCACGCCGTAGCGGCCTTCCGTCTTCAGGGTGCGCCACAGGTCCTCGGGGTGGAGCTCGCCGGCGAGGAGGCTGCGGTGGGCGCGCACGATGCGCTCGACGGTCTCGGCGTCCTCCCGCACCAGCTCGATGCGGAACCGGCGCACACCGGCGGTCCGCGCAGGCGCGACCAGCGACGCGGCCGACTGGCTGGCGGCGTGGAAGACCGTGTTGCGGCAGCCTACGTCGGCCTCGACCGGGTGCTCCATGCCGGCGCGATCGCGGAGCGCGAGCTTGTGCGTATCGCAGGGGCGACCGCAGTCGCGGTGGTCCTTCCCGGCGGAGAGCTCCCGCGCGAACACGCAGTGCTCCATGTGGAAGAGCGGCATCGGGTGGTACACCACCAGCTCGGCCCAGGCGCCGAACGACGTGCGGAGCAGGCCGAGCAGCTGGTCGGCATCGAGATCGAAGGAGGGCGTGAAGCCGGACAGCCCCCGCGACAGCACCTCGGCGGCGGTCAGCCGGTTGGTGACGTTCAGGGAGAAGTCTCCGACGCGGAGCACGCCGTCGCCAGCGAGGCCCGCCTCGCGCAGGGCGCCCAGGCCGCGCACCAGCACACCGTCGGGCGAGAGGCCGGCGAGGTAGCGATCGATCTTCTCCTCGCCCGGCTTGCGGATGCGCGGGGGCGCGACGCCGATGAAGCCCGGCCCCTCCGCCCGCAGCGCGCGCACCGCGTTGCCGAGGCCGACCAGCTCCAGAAAATCGAGCCACACGCCGTCGGCGCCCGCGCGACGCGCCGCGCGCGCCTGATCGACGTCGCGGCAGAGGACGTAGACGCCGCCGGGCGCCGGCGCGCGGTCGGGCGGGTGGGCCTCGGCGAGCAGCGCTGCCGCGCCGCGCTCGGTGGTGCTCCACGCGCGGCTCGCCTGTGCGCGGAGGGCCTCGACCAGCGCGCGGCGCAGGCGATTGAGCTGCGACGGGGGAACGAGGGGCCCGCCCTCGAGCGAGATGGTCAGCTCGCCCAGCGTGAACGGCGTCTCGCCCAGCCGTCCCAGCTTGTCGCGCACCACATCCTCTCCCGCGCGATCGCTGCGCGCTCGCTCGAGTGGCTGCTCGGAGGTGACCTGCGCCGTGCGGCCGTCGGCCGCGATCGCCTCGATGACCAGCGGCTCGCCCACCGCGCCGCGCACCCACAGGTCGAGCCGCGTGCGCACCGGATCGCTGGCCAGCTTGGCGAGGACCGACCTATCCAGCGCCGGATCGTCGTTCTTGTGAACGCGACGGCCCGGCACCACGGCGTCGATGCGCCGGTCGGGGCCGAGCCACACCAGCGCTTCGCCCTCGTCGATGCGATCGAGCTCCGCGCCGTCCTTCACGATCGCCCACACGCGACCGCCGATCTCTCCGGCGCCCTCGCGACCGCCCTCCACCAGGATCCCGTCTCCGCGCGCGAGCGGCGCCGTGATGGCGAGGCGCAGATACGTCTTCCCGCGCTCGCGCGCGATGCCGCGGGAGGTACCGAGCTCGAGGCCGCGGTGATCGCAGGCGCGACCCTCGACCAGGCGCTGATGATCGATGCCGCCGAGGAAGCCGGGGCCCGAGCCGCGGGTGAAGGTGGCCAGGGCACGGGCGCGCACCGCCTCGTCGGGTGGCGGGGCGTGCGCGACCGCCGCGTCGACCGCGGCGCGGTAGAGCGTGGTGGTCGCGGCGACGTAGGCCGGGCCCTTGAGGCGCCCCTCGATCTTGATCGAAGCGACGCCGAGATCGGCGAGCCGCGCCACCAGGGCGCTGGCCTCCAGATCCTCTGGCGACAGCAAGTAGGCGCGATCGCCGGTGTCGTGCAGCGCGCCGTCGACCACGAGCTCGTAAGGGAGCCGGCACGCCTGCGCGCAGGCGCCGCGGTTGGCGCTGCGGCCGCCGATGGCCTCGCTGGTGAGGCACTGGCCGGAGTACGCGACGCAGAGCGCGCCGTGGACGAACACCTCCAGCTCGACGTCGGTCTGCGCGCGGATGGCGGCGATGTCCTCCACCGACAGCTCACGCGCGAGGATGACGCGGCTCGCACCGAGCTCGCGCGCCAGCTCGACCGCGCCGGCGTCGGTGCAGGTCATCTGCGTCGAGGCGTGGATGGGGAGGTCAGGCGCGATCGCCCGGGCGAGGCGGGCGACGCCGAGGTCCTGCACGATCAGCGCGTCGACGCCGACCGCGGCCGCCGAGCGGATCGCCTGCTCCACCGCCGGCAGCTCGGCGTCGAACACCAGCGTGTTGAGGGCCACGTACCCCTTGCGACCGTGCTCGTGCAGGTGCGCCAGCGCGCCCACCAGATCGCCGTCGTCGACGTTGGTCGCCCGCGCGCGCGCGCTCCAGGCCTTGAGCCCGAAGTAGACGGCGTCGGCTCCGGCGGCGACGGCGGCCCGCAGGGCCTCCACATCCCCCGCGGGGGCCAGGACTTCGGGGCGGCGGGGCGCGGACATCAGCCGATGGCTGTAGCCCCGGGCGGGGGCGTCGTCACGCACTGGTGGGATGGGAGACGATCGCCTGCACCCGGCCATGGAGGCTCCGCACGGGGGCGGAGCTCCCGTGTGGACTTTGAGGCGGAGAGCCGAATCGCCGCCCTGAATGACGCTGACGGCCCCGGTCAGCGCATCATCGACCGACGCGAGGCCGAGGACCTGCTTCGCGCGGCGCTTGGACCAGCACCTCCGGGATGACCGCGTTGCACCAGGCGCACGGCGGTGTCCGCCATGCGACGGCCGAGGCACGACGGCAGCTCGTGCAGCGCTTGCCGTCGCTGTCGGCGCAGACCTTGGCGTGGGAGCTGAGCACGCCGTGGTGGCGCACAATGTGACCTGGGCGGCGGGATGAGCGCCCAAACCCGCGCCAGGAGGTCCAGCGGACGACATCGACGTCCCTGGGTCGCGGGAGCCCGACGCCGAGGACAAGTGGCTAAACGCGCCCGTCGGCGGAGACGAGCAGGTCCATCGCACGCCGCTGGAGATCGAAGAGCCGCTGGATCGTCGCAACCTTGAGCGCCGGCTCGGGACGCTCGAGCTGCCACGCACGGAAGACGGTGACGAGCGCCAGCGCCTCGGCGCGCATCTGCTGCGCGGCGGGGCTCGGATCCCGCTCGAGTCGCCGCGCTACGTCTGTTGCAGTCTCGATGAACAGCGGCGCCGTGACCGTCCCCGAACTATTCGACATCGTTGCCCTCGTTCCGTCCACGTGACCTGGCGCGCCGCGTCTTCAGTAGCCGATGTCCGGCTTCTTGCGCTTGGAG
>JBKJLX010000438.1:0-15194 GCA_046596645.1 Polyangiaceae bacterium | reverse complement strand
ATGGGCGGCCAGATGGGCATGGGCGGCATGCAGATGGGCGGCATGCAGATGCACGGCGCCAGCTTCATGGCGCCGAACATCAATGCCGCGGTCAAGAAGAGCCTCCTCTCGCCGATGTCGCTGTTCATCTTCTTCATCACGACGGTGCCGATCACCGTGATCATGCTGGCGACCTTCGTCGACTGGAGCGCCTTCGGCGGCGACGACGACGCGCCCAAGGGCGGCTACTGCGTGGCGACCGCGCGCTGCTGCAAGGTCGTCTTCAACAACGCCGCGAACTCCAACTGCGACCAGATGAAGAACCTCCCTGCGGCCGGCTGCAAGAGCGCGTACGAGGGCTACCAGCGGTCGGCCAAGGCGCAGGGCAAGACTTGCGAGTAGGCGTCCGCTTACCCATGCAATCAGCGGGAATCGTGCCCCACGCACTGGCATCGTGACCCGCACCAGGCGCGTCGCCGTGGTGGGAGCGGGCATCGCAGGGCTCTCGTGTGCCCGTTCGCTCGTCGAGGGCGGCGCCTCGGTGGAGATCTTCGACAAGGGTCGCAGCGTCGGAGGTCGGGTCGCAACGCGGCGCGTACCTCCGCATGCGTTCGACCTCGGCGCGCAGTACTTCACGGTGCGCGAGGCGACGTTCGCGCGTGTGACGCGGACCCTTCGCGACGCAGGAGACTGCGAGCCCTGGGTGGGTGCGCTCTTCGCCGTGAACGCACCGGGGGCCGCCCGGCGTCCCGTCGAGCGGGTCGAGCGGTTCGTCGGCACGCCCGACATGAGCGCGATGGCGCGTGGCCTGGCGCGCGGCATGGTCGTGCGCACGAGTCACCGCGTCGACGTCGTGGAGCGTCGTGGCGGGCAGATCACCTTGCGAGGCACCGCGGCGACTTCCGGCACCACGCTCGGGCCGGCGGACGGCTCGGGGGGCGGCAGCGAAGACCTCGGAGGGTTCGACGCCGTCGCCGTGTGCTTGCCTTCCACGCAAGCGGCCGTCCTCCTCGCGCCCGCGTGCCCGGTCCTCGCGGGCCATGCAGCCGAGGTCACGTTCGACCCCTGCTTCGCGGTCGGCGCCGCGTTCGTCGGACGTGACGCCGAGCTTCTCGCGGGCCTCGGCGTCGACGGCGCCTTCATCGGTCGTGAGGGCGTCGAGCCTGCTTTCGCGCTCTCCTGGGTGGCGCGAGACTCGAGCAAGCCCCGCAGGCCGCCCGGGGAGCGCTGGGTGCTACATGCTTCGGCTTCGTGGTCGCGCGCGAACGCAGGCCGCGATGAGGGCGAGGTGACGCGCGCGATGCTGGCGGAGCTCTCGGTCGTCCTCGGACTCGGCCCACTCGAGCCGTCGATGACGGTCGCACGACGCTGGGCGCTGGCTCGAGCACCGCGACCGCTCACGCAGACCGCGCTGATGGACCCCCAGCTGCCGGTCGGGCTCTGTGGGGACTGGCTCGCGGGGGGTCGCGTGGAGGGTGCGTTCGTCTCCGGCGTCGCCCTCGCGGAGCGGCTGCTGGCGTGAGCGCTGGACGCATCGCGCTGCTCGTCCAGCTCGCCACCACGCTCCCGCTGGTGGGCCTCATCTGGCTCATCCAGATCGTCTCGTATCCCCTGTTCGCGCGGGTGGGCGTGGAGTCCTTTCCGGCCTACCACGCCGGCCACGCTCGCCTCATCACGTTCGTCGTCGCGCCGCTGATGCTGTGCGAGCTGGCAGCAGCGATCGTGAGCGTCATCGCGGACGATCCGGCGTTCCCTCGTGCGGCGAGCTGGTGTGGCCTGGCGCTCGCGACCACCGCGTGGGCGGTCACGCTGCTGGTCTCGGTTCCTCGACACGAGATCCTCGCCGCTGGGTTCGACGTCCGCGCGCACTCGCTTCTCGTCTCGACGAACTGGCTACGGACGGTGGTGTGGACGCTGCGGGGGGCGCTCCTCCTGTGGGTCACTGCACGCCTGCTGGGCGATGGTGTTGCCGCATCGAGGTGAGTTCTGCGCTTTTCTGGGCCAAGATGGGCGCGCCGCGCGGGCGGCAAGGGGGCCACGGTGAGCGCCGAGCTTCACGACCAGCTGCCAGCGGTGCGCCCCACCGGGCGCGACACGCTGCTCATCACCGGGGACGATCCCGATCCGGACGCGTTCGGCGCCGCGCTGGCGCCCGACAAGCCGCGCCATCGCCAGCTGCGCAAGCTGCTCTCGCTCCTGGTGGAGCTGGAGCCGCGCGGCGACGACGACGCCGTGGAGCGCGGCCTCCTTCGCCTGACCGCGTGGGTGCGACGCGGCGGCGAGCCGCCGGCGTTCGCCGGGGGCAGCGCGTCCCAGTCGGCGGCGGAGCGGCGGCTGCGGCTCCTGGTCGCGGCGGTGGAGGCGTTTCCCTCGCTGCGGGTCCGCCTCGCGCACCTGGTGCAGCGGGTGCTCGTCCACAAGGCCGCGGTGAATTTCCTGGCGCGCGTCGGCATCCCCGGCGACCGCGGCCTCTTCGCGGAGACGGCGGATCGCGTCTCGCGCCGCCTGATGCCGCAGCCAGCGGACGAGGAGGACGTGACCGATCTGGTGGCGCGACTCTTTCCCACCCGCGCCGACGTGGTGTGGCTGAGCCTGCTCAGCCCCGACGTCGTGCACCGCCTGGTGAAGAACCTGCGCTCGCCCCACGACCACGCGGCCTCGTTCGCGCCCCCGCCGCCCTCGGTGGACGGCCAGGGCCGGCGGGTGCCGATGCCCTCGGTGGCCGACCTTCGCCAGTCGATCCCGGAGCACCTGGAGGCGGCGAGCACCTTCGCCCCCCTGCGCTCGGCGCTGCTCGACGGCATCCTCCTCCTCGCCTCGCGCGTGTCGGCGGCCGGCCTCAGCGACGCGATCCGCGCGCGGAGCCCGGCGTGCGCGCTGCGCGACTCGCCGTTCTTCCGCCTGCCGCGCATGATCGACGGCCTGCTGGGCGCCCCTCGGCATGACGTGCGCGAGGCCGCGGCGTGGGCCGACGAGTGCCGCACCCTGGTGGAGGAGTGCCGGCGCACGCGGCAAGCGGTGGTGCAGCGGCTGGAGTCGCAGGGCGTCAGCGTCGACGTCGTCTACCGCCTCGAGCTCATCGATCGCAGCCTCGATCGGCTGGAGCTGCTGGTCGCGCTCCTGGTGCCCCAGTCGAGCGAGGAGCTCGCGCACAAGGCCTCGCAGATCCTCGCCCGCCTGCTGAGCGAGCGCCGTCGCGAGCGGAGCCTCTCCGACATCGTCCGCACCAACACCCGCCTGCTGGCGCGAAAGATCATCGAGCGAGCCGGGCAGACCGGCGAGCACTACATCACGGTCAGCCCGCGCGAGTGGATCCTCATGATCCTCTCCGCGGGCGGCGGCGGTCTGCTGACCGGTGCCACCGCGGCGGGGAAGTTCATGGTGGGCGGGCTGCAGCGGCCGCTCTTCCAGGAGCTGTTCCTCAACGCCGCCAACTACTCGGGCAGCTTCCTGCTGATGCAGCTGCTCGGCTTCACCCTGGCCACCAAGCAGCCGAGCATGACCGCCGCGGCGCTGGCGGGCGCGCTGCAGGCCAGCGAGGACTTCGCGCCGATGGTGACCACCATCGCGCGCATCACCCGTTCCCAGCTCGCCGCCGCGGTGGGCAACCTCAGCATGGTGATCCCAGCCTCGCTGGCGATCGACCAGGCGAGCCTATATTTCCAGGGGACACCCTTCCTCGACGAGACGACGGCGCGCTACGTGATCGGGTCGCTGCACCCCACCCAGAGCGGCACCATCCCCTACGCGGCGCTCACCGGCGTGCTCCTGTGGATGTCGAGCCTCGCCGCCGGCTGGCTCGAGAACTGGGCCGTGTACCGGCGCATCCCGGAGGCGATTGCCGAGCACCGCGCGCGCCGCTTCATCGGCACGCGCTTGCTCGGGTGGATGTCGCGCGTGTTCTCCCGCAACATCGCCGGCGTCGGCGGCAACACCACCCTCGGCACGATGCTGGCGGCGACCCCCATCCTGGGGAAGTTCCTGGGCGTGCCGCTCGACGTGCGCCACGTCACGCTCTCCACCGGCGCCCTCACCCTCGCGGTCTGCGCGCTGGGGACGGAGAGCGTCTCCACGCCCGAGGTGCAGGCAGCGGCCGTCGGCATCGCCATCGTCGGGGCCCTCAACTTCGGCGTGAGCTTCGTGCTCGCGCTCGGCGTCGCCCTCCGCGCGCGCGAGGTGCGAATGCGCCGGGTGCTGCGCCTGGTGTGGGAGCTCACCAAGAGCTTCGTCCGCAGCCCGCTGCGCTTCTTCCTCCCGGTGGGCGAGAAGGGCGTGGCGCCCTCGACGCACCACTGACGTCCGCCTGCCTCTGGATCTCTAGGGCGCCTTCGCCGCCTTCACCCCGAGGGCAAGGCCACCCTCGCGGTCGTCGGAGAAGGCCCAGGTGGTGGGGCCGTCCTCCGCGACGACGATGAGCTTGGCATCCCCGAGGGGGACGAAGCTGTCGGTGAAGACGTGGCCCATCTTCCGCAGCTCCTCGAACGCGGCGCGCGGCAGGGGGACGCCCTTCTCGGTGCGAATCTCGTCGGGCAGCCACTGGTGGTGGACGCGCGGGGCACGCCCTGCGGCGACGACGTCGAGGTCGCCGTCGACCAGGTTCCGCACCAGCTGCGCGACGATGCCAGGGATTGTGTCTCCGCCGGGCGAGCCGACCACGGCCAGCGCCTTGCCGGTCCCGGGCGCACCGTCTCTACCGGCGCGGCTGAGGATGGTGGGGCTCATGCTGCTGGCCATGCGCTTGCCTGGCGCCACCGCGTTGGGCCCGGTCTCGCTGAACGCGCCCAGCGCGTTGGAGAGCAGGATCCCGGTGCCGGGAACGATCACCTTGGCGCCGAAGCTGGCCGACAGGGTCACCGTGCAGCTGACGGCGTTGCCCTGGGCGTCGACGACGGAGAGGTGCGTCGTCTCCGGGGATTCGGCGGCCCCGGCGGCGGGCGCGGCCGCGATCGACGACGCCGGGGTGGCGCGCGCGGGATCGATGGGGCGCCACTCCGCCGCCAGGTGCAGCGGGGAGAGGAGGCGCGCGAGCTCGCCCGGCGTGACGCTGGTGCCGTAGAACGCCGGATCGGCGCCGACCGAGCGCCGCTCCGCGTACGCGCGCTTCGCGACCTCGACGAACAGGTGATGCCACGCGGCGGTCCCCGGTGCGGGTGCAACACCCAGCGCGCGCTGGCGGTCCAGCGCGAGCAGGATCTGCGCCACCGCCACGCCGCCCATCGACGGCGGCGGCATCGTCTCGACCAGGAAGCCGCGGTAAGGAATGGCGATCGGCGCGCGCTCCACCACCTGATAATTCGCCAGGTCGGCGCGGGTCACGTCGCCGCCGCCCTTCTTCATCGCCGCCTCGATCGCCTCCGCGATCTTCCCCGTGTAGACGACCCGCGGGCCCTCGGTGCCGACCGCCTCCAGCGTCTTCGCCAGATCGCGCTGCACCACCCGATCACCGGCGGCGAGCGGCGCGTCGCCTCGGCCGAACACCTTGCGCGCTTGCGGGTCCTTCTTCAGCCTGTCCCACTGGGCGGCGAGCGACTGTGCGGCGCGCGGCGCCAGCTTGTGACCGCGGGCCAGCCGCGCCGCCGGCGCGACCAGATCGGCGAGCGGGCGCGTCCCGAAGTGGTCGCGCGCCCAGGCCAGCCCCGCCACCGTGCCAGGCACCGCGGTCGACGGCCAGCCGACGGCACCGGCGGCGATCTCGTCGAGCACCTTCTTCGTCGTCGCGGCCGCGGGCGCGGTCTCGCGGAAGTCGATGGCGGTGGAGCGACCGTCCGCCATGCGCACGATCATGAAGCCGCCGCCGCCCAGGTTGCCCGCCGAGGGGTGGGTCACCGCGAGCACAAAGGCCACCGCGACCGCGGCGTCGACCGCGTTGCCACCCGCCTCGAGCACCGCGGCGCCAGCGCGTGTCGCGTTGGCCTCCACGCTGCTGACCGCCCCCGCCTCGCCGATCACGCCGCCGCCAGTGCGGAGGCGAATCGGCGGATGGGGCGGGGGCGGCCGCGTCTGGGGAGGCGCCGCAACCGACGTCGACGCCGCGGGTGGGGCCGGGCCGGTCGCGCCCGCCGGCGCCGTCGGCGGCATCGTCCCGATGGACGACACAGGCGAATCGGCCGTCACCGGTCCCGCCTCGCTGCAGCCGACCGCCAGGGCCGTGGCGAGCGCGAGCGCCAGGGCGGTGGACCTCGCGGAGGGAAACCGGTGCTTCATGCGCGGCCGAAAGCTACCCGTGAAACGCCGCCCCGGAGCGGGCGATCCGCATAGCCTCCGCTCACCATGGCTCGAACCCGACTCTTCGGTCTTCTCCGGCGCGCCTGCCGCAAGGTGCTCTTCGCCCGCGCGAGCGGCCACACGGATCGAACGACGCTCGACGCCGCGTTCGTCGCCCACGAGGCGGTGATCCGCCATCGTCGACGCGAGGTGCTCGGCTCGATCGGCGGTGCCGCGGCGCTGGCCTCGCTCGGACCCTCGCTCGCCGCGTGCGGCGACGACGGCGCCGACGGCGCAGGCGGGGGCGGGGTCGCCGGCGACGAGAAGGTGGTGGTGGTCGGCGCCGGGATCGGCGGCCTGCACTGCGCGCTGCGCCTCGAGGAGGCGGGGATCGCCGTCGAGCTGTACGAGATGCAGGATCGCGTCGGCGGCCGCATGTTCACCTCGCGCGACGCCTTCCCCGAGGGGCAGCTGTGCGAGCTCGGCGGCGAGCTCATCGACACCAACCACGCGACGCTGTTCGCGCTCGCGGCCGAGCTGGGGATCACGCTCGACGATCGCTTCGCCGGCGAGCCCGCCGGCCACAAGCGCGACGTCTACGTCATCGACGGCGCGGAGGTCCCGGAGGACGTCCTCCTCGAGCAGTTCGAGGCGGTCGCCGAGACCATGCTCGCCGACGTCACCGCGGCCGACGAGGACGAGGCGGCGTACGAGGCGCTCGATGCGATCTCCCTCGACCAGTACCTGAAGGACACGGTGCCGGTCGCCGACTACCCCGAGCTGCACGAGGTCCTCCAGGTCGCGTACCGCGGCGAGTACGGCCTGGAGAACGACCAGCAGGGCGCGCTGAACCTGCTCTACCTGATCGGGTCCGACGACACCTCGAGCTTCCGCATCTTCGGCGAGAGCGACGAGCGCTGGCACACCCACGACGGCAACGACACCTTCCCCACCAGGGTGGCAGAGCGGCTCTCCGCGGGCACCGTGAAGACCGGTCACCAGCTGCTGAGCGCGTCGGGCAGCGACGGCGACTTCACGCTGGTGTTCTCCACCGCGGGCGGCGAGGTCGAGGTGAGCGCGACGCGCATCGTGTTCGCCCTGCCCTTCACCACGCTGCGCAACGTCGACCTCTCGGGGCTCACCCTGAGCGACGAGAAGCGCGACGTGATCGCGAACCTCGGCTACGGCACCAACGCCAAGATCATGGGCGGCTTCACCAGCCGGGTGTGGCTGATCGATCATAACGCCTCGGGGTCGATGACCACCGATCTCCCCATCCAGCAGACGTGGGACACCACCATCGGCCAGGCCGGCACGCGCGGCATCCTCACCAACTTCATCGGCGGCGACCGCGGCCTGGAGGCGGCGAACGTCGAGGCCAGTGCGTGGTTCCAGGACCAGGTCGACGACCTGGAGGCGATCTGGCCGGGCGCGGCCGGCGCGTACGACGGCGTCGCGGTGAAGATGCACTGGCCGACCGTGCCCAGCATGCTCGGCAGCTACACCTGTTACCGCGTCGGGCAGTGGGCGTACTTCGGTCTGGAGGGCGCGCGCGAGGGAAACATCCACTTCTGCGGCGAGCACACCTCGCTCGATTTCCAGGGGTGGATGGAGGGCGGCGCGGAGTCGGGCGCCCTGGTGGCGGCCGAGATCCTCGACGACCTCGGCGTCTCCAAGACCGCCGCCCACGTGCAGGCGCTGGGCGTGAAGCTGCTGGTGCCGCAGGCCACCTACGCCGCCAGCGGCGGCATGCTGGGTCCCGACGGCCGCCGCATGAACGTCTTCCAGCGGCGGCGCGTCATCCGCGAGCGGCTGCGGGCCCTCGAGGCGCGCCTGGCGGCGAGGCTGATCGACGCCGCCTCGCCCTGAGCGCGAGCGCGAGCGCGGCGGCGACGCGCTCGTCTCCTCCCCGCCCCGCCGTCGTTCACGCGACGAGCGCCATCACGGGATGGTGACGGGCACGGTGGTCGTGTTGTTGCCGACCGAGATCTCCTCGAACGCCCGGTTCGGGTTGACCGTCACGCGCAGGAAGTAGTCGCCGGCGGGCACGTCGGTGATGTCGAGCCACTGGCAGTCGAGCGCGTTGCCGTAGAGGTCCGACCACCCCGCCTGGATGCCCTGGTTCGAGCAGTCGTACGCCTTGTTGCAGGCGACGTTGGGGCCCTGCAGGACCTGCTGCGTGTCCTCCATGCAGTAGGCCTGCTTGCGGCCGGGGACGACCACCTCGCCCTCCTCGTCGACCAGCGCGTACTCGGCGAAGCCGTCGAAGTGGTAATGCCCGTGGCACGCAGAGTACTGGAAGAGGTCGGGGCGCTCCTCCGGCGGCGGTACGGCGAGGGTCACCTGCCCCTGGTTGACCGCCTCCACGCTGAAGCGGAGCAGATCGCGCTCGCCGGTGCCGCCCACGCAAGCCTCCACCACCGCGCAGGACGCATCGGTGAAGGTCTCGCTGTCGAAGAGGATCTCGTTCGCCAGCCGATCGGCGTCGACCACGAGATCGGGCAGCAGCGCGTCGATGTCGTGGCAAGCGCAGTCGGTGCCGCAGAACTGGTCGGCCGCGCAGCCGCCGTCGCACACCGGCGCCTGGTGGTCGCACTCCGGGAACGACTCGCAGGTGCCGGTGGCGGCGACGCACAGGGTGTCGCCGTCGCAGGAGCCGCAGCTCCCCTGGCAGCCGTCGTCGCCGCAGACGCGGTCGGACCCGTCGTCGTTGGTGCAGTCGGGGACGCAGGGGTCGGGGCGGCAGCGGTTGTCATCGCCGCAGGCGAACCCGTCCCCGCAGGTGCCGCAGTCGCCGCCGCAGCCGTTGTCCCCACCGCAGTGGACGCCGTCACACGAGGGCGCGCAGCCCGGCACGGCCGTCACCGACAGCGAGAAGGGCCCGTAGGACGCCGAGTCGAAGCCGTCGACGATCAGGTAGTAGGTGCCGGGATCGAGCACCACCGACACGCGCGAGCCGTAGTCGCCGGGCGGCGACGCGTCGTCGCTGCAGGCGACCGTCGCCTCGGGGGCGTCGTCGAGGCACGTCGAGCGGATGTGGAGCACGGTATCGAAGCCGTAGCTGCGCGCGTCGATGCCCATCGTCTCGGCGACGGTGAGCTCGTAGACGGTCTCGACCGCGGTGCTGGTGGCGTTGCAGCCGGGGATCGCCTGGTGGAGCCCCGTCGTCGTGTCGCCGTCGACCACCGTGGTCTGGTTGGCGAGGACCACCAGCGGCACCGGCAGCCCGCAGGTGCCGGCCTGCGCCGCGCTCCGGCACTGGCCGGTGATCGAGGCGCACCCCTCGCCGTCGCCGCACGTGCCGCACGCGGTTCCGCAGCCGTCGTCGCCACACTCGCGGTCCCGGCAGTCGGGCTCGCAGGCCTCAGCGAAGCACTGCGCGCAGTCGTCCTCCGCGACCTGGTACGAGCAGCGATCGGTCTCCTCATCGCAGAGGTCCTCGGTGCAGGGCTCGCCGTCGTCGCAGGGATCGACCGGCACCTTGACGCAGACGCCTTCGATGATGCGCTCGATGCCGTTGCAGAACAGGTCGTCCACCACGCAGCCGCCGCCGTTGCCGCCGCCGCCGTCTCCAGCACCCCCGGCCCCGCCCGCGCCCGGGCCGCCGCCGCTGGCGGTGGTGGTCGCGCTGGTGGACGAGGACGTCGCCACCGTCGCCGTGGTGGTGACCGCCGAACCGGAGCCACCCCCGCCTTCGTTGGCGCTGGTGTCGTCGCCACAGCCGGCCAGCGCCGTCCCCGCAGCGCACAGCGCCGCCACCACCAGATGATTGGACGTGTTCCGCATCGCGATCCTCTCGGGGTCGGAGCGCTCGAGGCCTCCGACGGATCGCGCACATTACCGGCGAGAGCCACCGCGCGTCGAGACGCGCGATGGCCCTCACTCGTTCAGCGGCGCGCCCTCTCTTCCACGCGCGGTGGAGGGGGCTCGCGAGGTGGTCAGCCCTGGCGGCGACGGCGAGCGCCGATGGCGCCGAGCGCGGCGACCGCGCCGACGAGGCCGAGGATGCCGGCCGGCGTCCCCGGGCCCTGGCCGACCGCGCAGCTCGCGGAGGCCTCGCCCTCGGCGTTGCACTCGCCGTCCTCGCACTCGGCGTTGCCGCTCGCCTCGAACTCGATCTCGAAGCCGATCGAGCGGAGGTAGTCGACGCACTCCTCGAGGTTGTTGCCGGAGTCGACGTAGGTGCCGTCGCAGAATGCGGCGCCGTCGACGTCGCACTGGGCCTCGCAGTCGACCTTCAGCTCGGCCTCGCAGCCGGCCTCGATCTCGAGCGCCTGGCAATCCACCTCGCAGCTGATGCCGCCCTCGACGGTGCAGCTGCCCTCGCAGCTGGCGCTGCACTGGGCCTGGCAGTCGGCCCGGGGGGCCTCGATGTCGCAGCTGGCGGAGCAGTCCGCCTCGATGCGGGCGCTGCAGCTCGCCTTGCACTGCGCCTTGGCGCTGCCGCTGGCGGAGCCGCCGCCCGCCTCGCCCTCGGCGTACGCGGAGCACTCGGCCTCGCAGCTGGCCTCGGCGTCCACGGAGCACTGCGCCGTGCAGTCGATGCCGCCTTCCACCTCGCAGCTGGCGGAGCAGTCCGCCTCGCAGGACCCGGTGCAGGAGGCCTCGATCGGCTCCGCCGTGCACTGGCCCTCGCAGCCGCCCTCGGCGCGAGCCCAGCAGGCCGCGGTGAAGGAGGCGTCGGAACAGCTGGCCGTGCAGTCCGCCTCGACCTTGACCTCGCAGCTCCCGCTGGCGCTGACGTCGATGTTTCCGCAGGCGGCTGCGCCCGTCTCGTCCTGCGCGGACGCGGGGACAGCGGCGAAGAACGGCGCGGCGAGCGCGGCGGCAGCGATGAGCTTCGTGACGGTTCGCATGGTCGGATCTCCTGAGGGCAATGAAAGGGAATGAAGGAGAGTGGCTAGCGCGTCGAGGCGAGCTGGCGGCCTCTCGGCCAGTGCCCCCGACGCTCGGGGGCGGCAGGTACTAGCAAGGTTGCAACCAGCTCCGGTCGGTCGCAAGACGAGCGCTCGAAGGGATCGACGGCGGTCGAGGCCACGACATTCATGGCAGAAGCCGCAACTCGGCGCCCGATCTAGTTCAGGTGGACGGCGTGGCTCGGCGTCGACACACCACGCTCCGATTGTGACGCCCAGGTCAGCCTGGGGCAGTTCGTGACGGTCCGCGTGACGGTCGGTGCCCGGGGCGCTAGGGTGGGCCCATGGCGCAGTCCCGCTGCGGGAAGCACACGGAGCTTTCGGCCAATCCTTTCGCGCGGGTGACGAGGTGCCCCTGCGGCGCCATCCACGTGCACCTCCAGAAGTCCGGGGTGACGGTGCAGATGCCGCTCGAGGCGTTCCGCGCCACGTCGGCCGCCCTCCTCAACGCGACGGACAAGCTCGAGGACGTGGAGGCCGAGCCCATCGTCAATTGAGCTCCGGGGGCCCTTCGGCCCCTTCGGCCCCTCCCTCCGCCGGTCACCCGCTCGCGCTCCCCCAGCGCTCGCCTTCTCGCGATCTCACACGGTCAGAAGGCGCAGAGGGTGAAGGCGTCGTAGTCTTCCTGGCAGGCGGCGGGCGAGGTGCACTCGAACGCACCATTGGCGTTACACGCGCAGTCGTCGATGGTCGCCTCGCTGGCGTAGCAGTCGAACCACGCCTCGGCCTCGGACTCGCAGCCCGGGTACGCGTCCGGCACCTCCTCGCAGTCGACGGGCGCGATCGGGGTCTCGCAGGCGAGCTCGCCGGAGAAGGGGGTGAGGGTCACCTCCAGCGCGTCGCATGCGTCGATGAGCGACTGGAAGTCGCCGCCGCCGCCGGTGGTGGTCGAGGCCGGGGTGCCGCCGCCGGTGCCGGTCGTAGCGGTGGTCGATCCGTCGCCCCCGGTGCCGGTGCCGGTGCCGCCACCGGTTCCCGCGCCGCCGCCGGTGCCCGAGCCGCCCGAGCCCGTCGTGTCGTCCCCGCAGGCAGCGAGGGCGAGGGCGAGGGTCACGAAGAAGGTCAAGCGATGCATCGATGTTCTCCCTGCAAGGAAGTCAGACAGCTCCGGCGAACGCTCGCCGGGGGCTGGCCCACGGAGGCCATGCCCCTGGAGGATGCCTCAGCGCTTCTCGAGCGGCACGTAATCGCGCACGTTCGCGCCGCTGTAGATCTGCCGGGGGCGGCCGATCTTGGTGCCGGGGGTCTCGTGCATCTCCTTCCAGTGCGCGATCCAACCCGGGAGGCGGCCGAGCGCGAAGAGCACGGTGAACATGTTCGTGGGGAAGCCCAGCGCGCGGTAGATGATGCCGCTGTAGAAGTCGACGTTCGGATAGAGCTTCTTCGAGATGAAGTAATCGTCCTTCAGCGCGATCTCTTCCATGCCCTTGGCGACGTCGAGCAACGGGTCGCGTACGCCGATCTGCGCGAGGACCTCGTCGCACATCTTCTTCAGGATCTTCGCGCGCGGATCGAAGTTCTTGTACACGCGGTGACCGAAGCCCATGAGGCGGCGGTTGTCGCGCTTGTTCTTCACGTCGTCGATGAACTTCTTGTAGTCACCGCCGGCGGTCTTGATCTCCTCGAGCATCTCGATGACGGCCTGGTTCGCGCCGCCGTGCAGCGGTCCCCAGAGCGCGAGGATGCCCGCGGCGATCGAGGCATAGAGGTTCGCGCCCGAGCTGCCGACCATGCGCACCGTCGACGTCGAGCAGTTCTGCTCGTGATCGGCGTGCAGGATCAGGAGCTGGTTCAGCGCCTTCTCGAGGATCGGCGAGACCTCGTAGTCCTCGCTCGGCACCGCGAACATCATGTGGAGGAAGTTCGCCGCGTACTTCAGCGAGTTCTTCGGGTACATCAGCGGCTGGCCGATGCTCTTCTTGTAGGCGAACGCCGCGATCGTGCGGACCTTCGAGAGGATCCGCGTGATGTGGAGATCGACCCCCGAGTTGCGATCGAGGCTGTCGGGGTAGTACGCCGACATCGAGGTCACCATCGACGACAGCACGGCCATCGGGTGGCTGGTCGGCGGATAGCCCGCGAAGAACTGGTGCATGTCCTCGTGGATCAGGCTGTGCCGGGTCAGCGCCTGGCCGAACACCCCGCGCTCCTTCGTGGTCGGCAGCTTGCCGTTGATCAGGAGGTAGCTGACCTCGACGAAGTCGCTCTTCTCGGCGAGCTCCTCGATCTCGTATCCGCGATAGCGAAGGATGCCCTTCTCGCCGTCGAGGTACGTGATGGCGCTCGCCGTGGCACCGGTGTTCATGTACCCAGTATCCAGGGTGATGTACCCGGTATCCTGGCGCAGTGACCGGATGTCGACACCGTGCTCGTCTTCGGTACCCACGACCACCGGCAGGATGGTTTCCTTGCCGTCGGGGAAGATCAGTTTTGCGTTCGACTTGTTATCCGCACCGGCCATTGGTGGGCTCCTGTCACTAGAAAATTGCAGCGCGGAAACCTTAACCGATCTCGCGCACGGCAATGCCGCTGCGCGACGACAAAAACCGTCGAACACGATGCTTGCGTGTGATGCAGAGGTCGTTGCCATGGTTGCGCCTCACGAGGGCGCAGCCACGCGCGACGCGGCTCACTCGAGCGTGACGAACGGCGAGCTTCCGAGCGGCGTGTTGAACCGGTACGTGTAGCCGATGCCGAGATAGCCGGCGGCGCCGCCCTTGTCGAGCCCGACCTGCTCGATCGACGGCATGTCGATGTCCTCGTCGGATGGACCCGAGAACACCGCGGAGTAAAGATTCACGCCGAGCGCGACGCCGAGCACGTGCTCGTAGCGTCGACCGAACGCGTAGTGCGCGCCGACCTCGAGGCGGCCGCCGACCGCCGCGTACTCGAACACGCGGCTGCCCGCACCGTCGTTCGCGCTCGCAGGGCTCATCAACGCGAGCTGCGCGCCGGCGAGCGGCGTCAGGCAAAGGCGTTGAGTGCCGCGTGGACACAGGTGCTTGTAGACGGCGATGCCGACGTCGAAGATGTCGAGCTTCAGCGGCTCGCCGATGTCCATCTCGCCCTTGCCGAAGTGCGTGAGCTGGAAGTAGCCCTGCGCACCGACGCGCGACGCCGCGTTCAGCAGGTAGTCGCCCTTGATGCGAAAGCCAGTGCCGGCGGTCCCGTAGAAGTCCTTGCGGCCGATCTTGCCGCCGCCACCGAACAGCTCGATGCCGAGCGTCCACGTGTACTTGTTGTCAGGCGTCGACGCCGCGAGGATGTCCTGCGTCGGCGGCTTGCCCACAGCCTCGGGCTGCGGCTGCGGCGGCGTGGTTGTCGCCTGGCACGCCGGATCCTGCGGGTTCGTCGCGCACACATCCGGCGTCGTCGTCGTGCCGCCCCCCTGGCAGCGCGGATCGTCCGCGTCGACGTTGCAGTTCATCTCGGTGCCGCCACCGCCACCTCCAACCGGCTCGGGCTTGATGCCCTGGCGCTCCATCTCCTCCTTCACACCCTGCGCGAGCTTGTCAGCCTTCGCCTTGAGATCGGGCGTCGGGTTGTTGTTCGAGACCGCGTTGCATGCGGTGAGCGCGCTGCCGAACTTGCCCTCCTTGTAGAGCGAGGCGCACAGGTTGTAGAAGTACCTGGGCTCGGGGACCCGAGCGACAGCCTCGCGGAACTTGGCACTCGCCTCCGCGTACTTGTCGCTGTACATGAGGACCTTGCCCTCCTCGTTGAACTTGGCGGCAAGCTCCGCCTGGCTCTGGGCGAGTGCAGTCGAGCTCAGTGCCAGCGTCACGAGCAAAGCGCGGCCGAGCGTTCCGCTCGAAGTCAGCCTAGTCATATCAGTCCTCCCGACAGCGACGAGACGGCAATCAAAGGTACGGATCGAATCCTACCACTGATCCCGGCTGTCTACCGGACGACGACGGCGGTGCGACCTTTGGCACGCGCGCTGGCAGACTTCGACGGCGCGAGCGCGCGATCGATCATCCGGCGTGCGGCTTCGTGGCCGCGCAGGTGCCAGCTCTCGGGGTTGCCGAGCACGACCGACACGACCAGCTGCGGCTTGTCGACCGGAGCAAAGCCGACGAACCACGAGTGCTCCAT
>JBKJLX010000115.1:0-3377 GCA_046596645.1 Polyangiaceae bacterium | reverse complement strand
TCGTCGAGCTCGACGTAGAGCTGCTCGTAGTCGCGGATGGGGCGCGGGCAGCGCGTGTCGTCGCCGGTGAGCTCGACCGGGAGCGGCTCGAGCTTCAGGCCGTCGACCGCGGCGACGCCGAAGCCCTCGCTGGCGAGGTGATGGGCGAGCGTGTAGCCGGCGGGGCCCAGGCCCACCACCAGCACGTTCTTCCCGTTGTACGGCAGCGCGTGCGGCCGGCGGATGTCGAGGGGGTTCCAGCGAGTGAGGAACCCGTAGATCTCCACGCCCCAGGGGAGGCGCAGCACGTCGGTGAGGACGCTGGTCTCCACCTGGGGGATGTTGACCGGCTCCTGCTTCTGGAAGACGCACGCCTTCATGCAGTCGTTGCAGATGCGGTGACCGGTGCCGGGGCACATCGGGTTGTCGATGATGACCAGCGCCAGCGCCGCGAGCACGTCGCCCCGCGCGCGCATGGCGTGCATCTCGCTGATCTTCTCCTCCAGGGGGCAGCCCTCGAGGTCGACGCCCAGCGGGTTCTTCTTGATGGCGTGGGTCTTGTTGTCGCGCAGCCCCTTGGAGCAACTGTCCTTGTCGCGATCGTGGCAGAGGAGGCAGTAGTCGATCTCCGCCTCGACCTCGCGCGGGCCGGCCCGGCGATCGGAGAGCTCGAAGCCCTGGCGCTCGCGGCGGTGCTCGTCGGGGCCGACCAGCAGCTCGGGCAGCTTGGGGTCGGGCCGGCGGATCTGCACCAGGTTGGCGTGGTCCACCGAGGCCGGCGCCTTGAGGGTCGCCCACGCGTGCGCCGGGTCGTGGTGATCGCGGCGGCGGGCGGCCAACCACGCCTCGATGGCGAGCAGCGCCCAGGCGGCGACCCCCCCGTCCTCCACGTCGGTGGCGGGCGCGCCCGCGACGGACAGCACATCTCCCGCGGCGGCGCAGACCTCGGCGTCCGACGCCAGCGCGGCGCGGACGGCGCGCGCCCGCGCGTGCAGCTCGGCGGTCCACGCGGCGCCGCCGGCCTTGGCGGCCTTGCGCGCGACCTCGTCGACGTCGACCAGGACCATCACACGCCACGCGATGGCCAGCTCCTCCGCCTCCGACCCGGTGCCCAGGACGGAGGTGTCCTGCGAGCCCAGGTCCTGCGAGCCCAGATCCTGCGAGCCCAGCGCGGGCATCTCCAGCGCGGAGAGGGTGAGCAGCGAGGCGCGGGCGGCGAGGGTCGCCGAGTGACCGAAGCCCTGACCCGCAGCCGGCTTGAAGAGCCGCTTCTTTGCAAACTCCTTCTTGAACGTCCAGAGGATGTGCCGCTCCTGCGCGGCGCGCAGGTACACCTCGGCCTCGGACTCGACGCCGAAGAGCCGCGCCACGAAGCGGCCCACGTGCGGTGCCGCCGCGAGGAGAGCATCGCTCACGGCCTCCGCCGTCATTCCCTGGCCGCCGGCGGCGCGGTACGCGTCGAAGCCGGCGTAGGCCTCGGGGTCGGCAGCGCGGAAGCCGTCGAAGAAGCGACGCGACAGGTCACCGAGCCGCGAGGGTTCGAAGAGATCGCCGTAGGTGAACCCCGCCTCACCGAGGATCAGCTCCTCCGCCGGGTGGGTGGCTGCGACCCAGCCGGCGAAGTCGCGCTGCAGAGCGGCGCCCGGGTGACCGACCGCGGCACGCGGAGGCGACGGCGGGGGCTGCGCGCCTGCCACCGAGCCAGCGAGGGGCATGGTGCTGGCGGCACCGTGGGGGGGCGCGACGGGCGGCCGGACGGTGTCCGAGCCGTTCTTCTCGATCGTGAACAAGGGCTGCATGGGTCGTCGTCTGCTGCTGGATCTTGCCCGCACCACAAGACGCGGCAACGGGGAGGAAATTCGGTGCTCTACGACGCCTGCTCAGGGCCGCAAAAGGGCGCGGAACGTATCACGCGCGGCGTCGAGCGGCTTGCAAAACCGAGTTGTTCGGGCTTGCTGCGAAGGCGGCTGCACGCCCGGCCTGGCGACGACGCGTGGTAGCGTCACCGCGCGGCCGTACGCAGGGAGCGCGGCACGCCTCCGGGGGTCATTCACTCATGCTGAGCACGCTGGTGACGACGGCGACCATGGTCGTCCTCTACGTGGCGCTGGTGCGTCTCATCGACATGAACGAGAAGGAGCCGCTCTGGGCGATGCTCCTCTTCTTCGCGCTGGGTGGCGTGGTTGCGGTGGGCTTCGTCAAGCTGGCCCCCCCGGCGCTGACGTTGACCCAGTGGCCGCTGGCGCTGGCCCAGGAGCTCGGGCACCTGGCGGCGATGGGCGTCGGGCTCCTCGTGCTTCTCTGGCACGGCAAGCGCCGCGGCTACGACGAGTTCAACGGCACCCTCGACGGCGTGGTGTACGGCGCGACGGTCGGCCTTGGATACGCCACGGCGGAGCGCCTGGCGTCGAGCGCCACTGGACAGGCGGTGATGCCGGGCATGGCCGCGATGACGCCCGGCATGTTCGACGGGCTGGGCACCGCTCTCCTCGAGGGGCTCAAGGGCGGCGTGTTCGGCGCCATCGTGGGCGCCGGGCTGGGCGCGGCGATCGAGGTGAGGACGGCCGCGCTGCGCGCGATGTTTCCGCCGCTCGCCCTCGCCGCGGCGGTGGTCGCAAACGCGATGCACCGCTGGATCGGCGAGGGCGCCGCGCTGTCCGAGGCGGGCCTCCTTCGCTCGCGCATCGCGCTGGCCTTGCCGGCGGTCGCCATCGCCGCGGTGGCCGCCTACGCGCTCCGCCGCGAGGGCAAGATCATCCGCGGGCAACTGGCGAAAGAGGTGCAGACCGGTGCCGTCACGCAGGACGAGCTGGCCCTCCTCGGCAGCGCGCTCCGCCGCGAGGTCGTCTACCTGTCGCACACGCTGTCGCTGCGCTGGGGCGCCCTGGCCGCGATGAAGACGCTGCACAACCGCCAAGTGCAGCTCGCCTTCACCCGTGACAAGGCCGAGCGCGAGGTCGACCCCGCGCTCCGTGCCGCCGTCGACGTCGAGGTGGCGACGCTGCGCGCTGCGATCGCCGACGCGAGGACCGCCCTCACCAGACCCGGCGCTGCGCCGGCAGGAGGTGCCCTGTGAGCTTCTGTCCCAACTGCCGCGCTCCCTCGCAGCACGGCGCGACCCAGTGCGTCCACTGCCGCTCCCCCATCGCGGCCGCGCCGGGCGGCTACGGCGCCACGCCCGCCCCCGGTGGCTACTCCGGTGCGCCCGCGCCCGGCGGCTACGGCGGTGCGCCCGCGCCCGCGCCCGGCGGCTACGGCGGCGCGCCCGCGCCCGCGCCCGGTGGCTACGGCGGTGCGCCCGCGCCCGGTGGCTACGGCGGCGCGCCCGCGCCCGGTGGCTACGGCGGCGCGCCCGCGCCCGGTGGCTACGGCGGCGCGCCCGCGCCCGGCGGCTACGG
>JBKJLX010000107.1:0-3662 GCA_046596645.1 Polyangiaceae bacterium | reverse complement strand
GCAGCGGGGGGAGGGCATCTCCGTTCTCTGGCCAGGCTCCGCGGACGAACGCCGCCAGCTGCTCGGGCTACGCGCGTGCGGCCACGTCGCTCCGTCCTCCTAGTCAGGCGTCGGGGGCGGCGGTCACGCGCGGCTGCGGGGGAGCGCCTCCCCCGGCCGCGCTCGCTGCAGGCGGGCTCGCCGGCGCCTGCCCGACGGGGCCCTGCGAGTAGGTGTCGAGCACCTCCGCCGGCCACCCCAGCTCGTCGAACCAGCGCCCGCCGACCTGGCGGTTGATGGGGAACGCCTGGTTGGCCACGCCGTGGAAGAGGATCTGCTCGTTGCGCCGCAGGATGTCGTCGCCCAGCGCATCGAGCGCGCGCGCGCGATCGCGAAGGTCGACCACCGCGTCGGCCTCGGTCACTGCCTGCAGGAACTGCCAGGCGTCGTCGATCTTGGCGTTGTAGCTGCGGATCGAGAACTGGGGGAGCATCCCCACCCGGCCTTTCGCCAGCATGAGCGCCTGGATGGCGGCGAAGCCCACCCGCACCAGATCGCTGCGCGAGAGCCACTTCGTCTCGTAGTTCATGCGGTGGATGAGCGACGCCCGCTCCAGCAGGTGCCGGTGCTCGGTCGCGGTGCGCGCGAAGAGCCTGTAGCCGTACGCCTCGGGCGACTCGAAGATGTTCGACGCCGGGTCGAGCAGCGGGATCATCGGGCAGATCATCGGGTTGACGTTCTTGCCCTTGAACTTCTGGAGCAGGTGCTCGCAGTAGTCGACGTTCTCCATCGCGTGCCGCTCCGTCTGGTGCGGCATGCCGATGAAGTACCAGATGTCGATCCCGTGGATGCCGCGCTCCAGCGCGCGCTCGATCCACGCTTCCATCTCCTCGTTGGTGTAGACGCCGCGGCCCGAGTGCTTGGCGATCTCGAGGTCGTGGCTCTCCGGCGACAGCGTGATCGAGACGCGCTGGGGCAGCTTGCCCATGGCCGTCAGGATGTCGTCCGGCGTCAGGTGGAACTGCTCGAAGCTGACGCTCTTCATGCGCGAGCGCCCGAGCTGCTCGAGGAAGAAGAGGATGCCGCTGCGCGGCTCGTTGTACGAGCCGACGCTGTAGAAGTGGTAGTCCTCCACCTTCGGCACGCGGGCCATGGTGTCGAACTCCCAGGCGATCTCGTCGCGGCTCTTCCGCGCCATCGCCTTCTTGGTGCCGAAGATGCGCTTGAACGCGTCGCGCGAGCCGCCGCACCAGGGGCAGTTGTAGGCGCAGCCGGCGTTCTGCATGCTGAGCATCTCGAGGATCGGCAGCCCCTTCTGCTTCTTCGGAGGCTCGGGCTGCATGCTCCAGTCGATGCCGCAGGCGAACGACTCCGGCTTGTGGCTGAAGTCGTTCTTCTTCACGTCCCCCGAGCCGTCCTTCCACAGGAGGTTGGGGACGGACTCGAGCGATGCGCCCGCCTTCACCGCGCGGAGGAGCGCGTCGACCGGCTGGTGCGTGTCGTAGCCGAGCATCACCATGTCGATACACGGCATGCGGATGAGCTCGTCCGCGTAGTAGGTCGAGCTGATGCCGCCGAAGAGGATCTGGAGCTCGGGCCGGCGCGCCTTGATCTTCTCGGCCAGCGAGATCGACCCCTGGACGTGGATCATCCAGTGCAGATCGATGCCGACGACCCTGGCGTCGATGGCGTCGATGACGTCGTCGATCGGCAGGTACCGGTAGCGCACCAGGAGCGACGCCAGGTTGAGCAGCCGCACGTCGTGCCCGCGGTCGCCCAGGTGGCGCTGCAGCGTCTTGAAGCCGACCGGAAAATACTCGTAGAGCGGCGTGATGGGCACGTCGCCGCTGGTCCCCAGGAAGGGGAAATAGATGTCGCGGCGGTCGCGGAACTCGAACACCGCCGGGGGATGGACGAGGAGGAGGTCGGCGGAGAGGGACGGCAACGACACAGCTGCGTCAGGCTATCAGTTGACAACTTTGGGGGCGGGCCGTCATAGTTCGCCGCCGACCCGCCGAGGTAGCTCAGCTGGCTAGAGCAGGCGTTTCATACGCGCCGGGTCGGGGGTTCGAGTCCCTCCCTCGGCACTGTTTTGCCCACCGCGCGCCGCCAGCGCGCAACGACCCAGGAATTGTTTCTCCGTTCCAGCCCCTGACGGCGCTGGACATCCTGGCCGCTCCGGAAGCCAGGCTAGCCCTCGCCCCGCTGGGGGCCGGCTACGGGCGGACGACGACGCTGACCCGCTGGTCCTCGGGGATCTCCCACGAGGACCAGCCGGTAGGCGCGTCGCCGACGACCCAGGCGAAGACGCGGCGGGCGTCGATCGGCGTCATCGCCACGTCGTGGTGGTAGCGCGCCTCGCCGCTGCGGTCGGCGAAGGTGGCGCCGAACATCTCGACGCTCTTTCGCTCCGGGCTGCCCTCGGCGCCGACGTGCGTGAAGCCGAGAACCCACGGGACGTCGAGGACCTCGAACGCGTCCTGCACCTCCGCCGGGTCGAGGCGGGCCGTCAGCGCGGCGCGGTCGATGGCGAAGGTGCCGCGCGGCGTCGCCGCGCTGGTCTCCGGCTCGCCGAGGACGTCGGCGCCCGACGAGATCATCGTCACGTAGATCGGCTTCTTGCCCTCGTAGAGGGTGAGCGTCTGCAGGGCGAGGCTGACGTCGATCCACCGCGTGCCCGGCTGCACGAGCTCGGGGAGCTTGGAGCGCTTCACCACCTTGGCCACGTCCTTGGCGCGCACCCAGTGGCCGCTCTTCGTCTCGTCGTAGCGGGCCCCGTCAACGGTACGGAAGCGTCCCGTGAGCGCGACCATCGCTCGCCGCGGCAGCTCCTCCTCCTCCAGCTGCTGCGCCTCGGCCTTGTCGAGGCTCCACAGCGTGACGTCGTGGCGCAGCGTGAACGCGATCGGCAGCTCGACCTTGGCGTCGCCATGGCCGTCGCTCTCGCGGTCGCCCAGAGCCACGCCGTGCCAGCTCGAACCGAGCGCCGCCTCGAGGCGGTCGAGCGGCACCAGCTGCCCCGACGGCAGGACGGCGAAGCTGCGCGCGCCGGTCGGGCCCTCGGCGTGGATCACGTCGGCCACGGCGACGGTCGCGCCCTTGCGGAGGACGCCCGCCACCACCGGCGCCAGCATCTGCTCGGCGCGGGTCGGCGGCGGCAGGAACGCCGGCATGTCGGCGAAGAACGAGGCGCTCGTCCGGTCGCCGTCGGGTCCCATGCCCTCCGCGTTCTTGGCGAGCACCGGCAGGCCGCTCGGCACGCCGCGGCCGTCGAGCGGCACGTCGTTGGCGCCCGTTCCCAGCGACTTCGGCCCGGCCTTGAGGAGCTTCGCGAAGTGCTTCTCGACCGCGGGCTCGCTGGCGACCTGCTCCTCCACCGACGGCAGGCGCTCGTAGAGCGGCGTCGCGCTGGCGGCGGTCGCGTAGCGGTAGGGCAGGGGCCGATCGAGGCTCGGCGCCGGCACCACGGGCCCGGAGGTGAGCGACGTGCCGTCGCCCACGCAGACGAACCCGCGCGGCCTGACCGGGTACCAGCCGCCGTCGCAGTCGCGGTTCGAGTGCGCCTTCTGCGCCCGCGCCACCGGCGCGCCCAGGCGCAGCTCGCCGAGCGGTCGTCCGTTCTTCGAGGGTCGCTCGAACACCTTCACGCCCGGTCGCGTGGCGAAGAGCTTCGGCCCATCCTC
>JBKJLX010000049.1:0-6592 GCA_046596645.1 Polyangiaceae bacterium | reverse complement strand
GCGGCGGCCTTGCCGATCGGTCCGAGCACGAGGCGGATCGGGGCGCCGCACTGGGCGGGCGCAGCGGCCGAGTCGGGCGTTGCCTTCTGGCAATCCGCCAGGTCGCCGTCGCGGTTCTGGGTGGTCTTGGCGCTCGACGACGCGGCGTCGGCGCCGAAGCCGAAGATCTCCGCCGCGGCGCGGACCTTGGCGTCGCTGCCGGTGCCCATGGCGAACGCACCGACGGTGGCCCCGCGCACGAAGTGGGTGGCCCCGTCGCACTTGCCCTTGAGGTCGTCCTTGGTCGGCACATCCCAGGTCGTGCGCTTCTTGCCGACGATCATCATCGCGATGTCGAGCGAGGTGCCGCGCTGGATCTCGCCGCTCAGTGCCGCCCCCGACAGCGGCAGATTGGCCTTGAGCTCGTCGGCGTTCTGCAGCCGCACCACCTGCTCGCGGCGGGTCATCCCGATGTAGCCGTAGTCGCCGTCGATCTTGCACTCCGCCAGGAGCTTGATGCCCTGACAGCTGTAGGAGACGACGGCGATGCCGTCCTTCATCGCGACCTCGAGGTCGCCCCGCTGCTCCGGCTTCCAGTCGACGATCAGCGGCTCGCCGCCCTCGTCGACGCCTAGGCACTCGCCCTCGCCCAGCGCGTCGGCGCCGGTGGGTGCGTCTGCGCGCAGCGCGTCGGCGCCCGCGCCGGCGCCACAGCCTGCGACGGTGAGGGCGACGGTGGAGCACAGCAAAGCGAGCGCGGAGACGGCGATCCTGGTCATGGCGCGGAGGCTACGTGCGGGCTGGCGGCAACGAAAGACCCATGCTCGCGCCAGCGCTATCATCGCCGCGGATGGGCCCGGGGGACGTCGTCGCGGAGCGCTTCGCCATCGAGCGCGAGGCAGGTGCCGGCGGAATGGGCTGCGTGTACCAGGCAACCGATCGCCAGACCGGCGTCGTCGTCGCGCTCAAGGTCATGCTCGGCCTGAAGCACGCCGATCGCTTTGCACGCGAGGCGGTGGCGCTGGCGTCGCTCCGAGACGAGGCGATCGTCGGCTACGTCGACCACGGGGTCACCGGCGACGGGACGGCGTGGCTGGCCATGGAGTGGCTCGACGGCGAGGACCTCGCCGACCACCTGGCCCGGGGTCCCCTCCCGGTCGCCGACGCGCGCGCCCTGGTGATGCGGGTCGCCTGCGCGCTCGACGTCGCGCACCGCGCGGGGATCGTCCACCGCGACATCAAGCCCAGCAACGTGTTCCTGCCCGCGAGGTCGCTGGCTCGCGCCAAGCTGGTCGACTTCGGCATCGCGAGGATGGCGTCGGGCGCCCAGACCCTCACCCGACCCGGGTCGGTACTGGGCACTCCCTCGTACATGGCGCCCGAGCAGGCGCGCGGCGCGGCGGACGTGGGGCCCGCCGCCGACGTCTTCGCGTTGGGCGGACTGCTCTACGAGTGCCTGGTCGGCGTACCAGCCTTCCGCGGCGAGCACGCGATGGCGGTGCTCGCCAAGATCCTCTTCGAGGAGGCCCCACGCGCGCGGGCAGCGAGGCCCGACGTGCCGCTGGAGCTCGACGCACTCATCGCGCGGATGCTCGCGAAGTCCCCTGCGGAGCGACCGTCGGACGCGGGCGCCGTCCTGGCCGAGCTCGCTCGACTCGACCTGGAGTCGATGCTGGCGACGCCGGCGAGGTCGCTCCCGGGCGCCCTGGGAGGCGACGAACAGCGCTACGTCGCGGCGCTGCTGGTGGTCGGCGCGGTGACGACGTGCGGCCACGCCGAGACGATCGCCGAGAGCGAGGCCCTGCCGATGCCGGCGCTGCTGGACATCGTGGCCCGCCATGGCGGCCGGGCGGAGGTGCTGGCCGACGGGACCCTCGCGGTCCTCGTCGCTGGCACCGGGGGCGCCGCGACCGACCAGGCCGCGCGCGCCGCGCGCTGTGCGCTCGCCTTGCGACGCGTGCTGCCCGACGAGCCGATGTTGCTCGCCATGGGGCGCGCCGATCTGGGCGCCACGCGGTCCATCGGCGAGGTCATCGATCGCGCCGCCGAGCTGGGCCGGGGGGCGCGGCGCGGCGGAGCGGTGCGCCTCGACGAGGTCGCAGCCGGCCTCCTCGAGGTCGGCTTCGAGATCCACCGCGGCGACGCCATCGAGCTGCTGCGCGAGCACGAGGCGATCGAGTCCACACGCACGCTGCTCGGGCGCCCCACCCCGTGCGTCGGGCGCGAGCGCGAGCTGGTGCTCCTCGCCTCCTACGTCGACGAGTGCCTGGCCGAGCCGTGTGCGCGCGCCGTGGTGGTGACGGCGGCCGCGGGCGTGGGTAAGTCGCGCCTCGCCCACGAGGCCGTCCGCCGGCTGCGCCAGCGCAACGAGCCGATCTCGATCTGGATCACTCGCGCCGACGCCACGCGCGCCGGCTCGCCCTTCGGCCTCCTGGCGCCGCTGATCCGCCAGGTGGCGGGGACACACGAGGGGGAGTCGCTGGCGCTCCGCCACGAGAAGCTGCGCGCCCTCCTGGCGCGCAGCCTCGAGGGCGACGTGCTCGAGCACGCGACCGTGTTCCTCGCCGAGCTCGTCGGCGCCCCATTCCCCGTCGGAATCAGCCGCCTGCTCGACGACGCGCGCCCCGACGCGAAGCGCCTCAACGAGCACGTGCGGCACGCGTGGTGCGCGTGGCTCGCCGCCGAGTGCGCCGCCCAGCCGCTCGCGATCGTGGTCGAGGACCTGCACTGGGGTGATGCCCCCAGCGCGAGCTTCCTCGACTCCGCGCTGCGCGAGCTGCGCGACCTGCCGTTCTTCGTGCTGGCGCTGGCGCGGCCGGAGGTGTCCGAGCGCTTTCCCCGCCTGTGGGCGGAGCGCGGCGCGCAGGAGGTTCGCCTGGCGGCGCTGGGTAAGCGACCGTGCGAGGCGCTGGTGCGCGACGTCCTCGGCGCCCGCGCCACGGCGGAGACGGTGGATCGGGTGGTGCGCCAGGCGGCGGGAAACGCTTTTTTCCTGGAGGAGCTGATCCGCGCGGTGGCCGAGGACCGCGCGGAGTCTCTCCCGGAGACGGTCGTCGCGATGGCGGCGGCTCGCCTCGAGCGCCTGTCTCCCGAGGCGCGCCTGCTGCTGCGCGCGGCAAGCGTCTTCGGCGAGGTCTTCTGGGCGGGCGGCGTCGCCGCGCTCGCCGGCGGCCTCGCCGCCGCGCGCGTGGAGGAGCTGCTCCCCGACCTCGTCGCCGCCGAGGTCATCATGCGGCGTGGGGACGGCCGCTTCGCGGGAGAGACCGAATACGCCTTCCGCCACGCGCTCATGCGCGAGGCGGCGCGCGCGATGCTGACCGACGAGGACCGCGTCCTCGGGCATCGGCTTGCCGGCCACTGGCTGGAGGCGGCGGGCGAGACGCAGGCGATCGTGCTCGCCGAGCACTTCGACGTGGGCGGCGAGCCCGCTCTCGCGCACGCGTGGTACGTGCGTGCGGCGGCGCAAGCCCTGGAGGCCAACCAGTTCCGGTCGGTGCTGGCCCACGCGACGCGCGCCCTCGAGCTCGACGCGGAGCCGTCCGCGACCGAGATCCACGAGCTGCGCGGTGACGCCTATTTCGCCCTCGGGGCAAGCGCCGACGCCGTTCGCGAGCTCACCGCCGCGCTGGAGCGGGTGCCGCCGAGTGACCGCGATCAGCACGTCCGCATCCGCCTGCGCATCGCCAACGCCAGTTTCCTGGCGTTCGATCTGGCGATGACGCTGCGAGAGCACGGTGAGGCGGCGCTCGGGCTACTCGGCCTCGACGATCGCCCGGCGCTCATCGCCGAGGCGATGGCGGCGGTGGCGGTGGCGGATCAGGCGCTCGGGGAGCTCGAGGCTGCGGTCCGCGACTACCCGCGCATCAAGGAGAGGGCGGGCGGCCACTACTTCGCGAACGAGGCGCATCTCCTCAGCGCGTTCCTCTGGCACGGCGATCACGACGAGCTGATCGCGCGTGGCTCGGCCTACGTCGAGGCGGCGCGGGCGCAGCACGATATCCAGGGCATGCTGCTCGTGCAGCCGGCGATGGGGCTGGCGCTGGTGGGCAAGGGCCTCTACCGCGACGCCCTGCGACTGTTCGACGAGGCGCGCGCGGGAGCGGTGCGCTTCGGGAACAACCCGATGCTCGCGCGGACCAACTCGATGGCCACCAGCATGTACCTGGAGGCGTTCGACTTCGATGAGGCGGCGCGCCTCGCGCGCGAGGCGCGCGAGCGAGCGCTCACCTTCTCCTTCCCGGCGACGTCGGCGAGCGCGTGCATCGACCTCCTGCTGATCGCGATCCGCAGCGGCGACATGGCTGCCGCCGAGGCGCAGCTGGTGGAGACCAGCGAGCGGGTGGCGACGCTCGAGGGCAAGGGCTGGCACGGCTGGCTCTTCGCCATGCGCTTGAACCAGGCGCGCGCCGAGCTGGCGCTCGCCCGCGGCCAGGCCGAGGTGGCGCTCGATCACGCCGCCTCGACCCTGGCCCAGGCCAGTCATCACAGCCGCCTCAAGTACCTCGCCATCGCGGAGACGACGCGCGGCCGCGCGCTGATCGCCACCGGCGCACACCGGGAGGGGGTGGATGCGCTACGCATCGCGCTCGGTCGCGCGCGGAGGCTGGGGGATCCGGCGGTGGTCCTCCGCTCGGCGCTCGCGCTCCTCCCGGAGGACGGGGACGATGCGCTCCTCGCGGATGTGCGCGGCGTCGTCGCCGCGATGGCGGCCGAGCTCCCCGACACCGCAAGGAGCTCCCTCCTGGCTTCCCCTGCCGTGGCCGCCACCCTGCGCTAGCACCAGCGCAGCTCGGCCGACCCGCGCGCTCGTTGCGGCGCCGCGGCGTCGCGCCTTCGGGTCGCGTGTTGAATCACCTCGGCGGGGCGGTCGTTGGTCTGGTGCTGTGCGCCGCGGCTGGCTGCGGGGATGATGGCAGCGGCGCGCCCACCTCGACGGCCGGCGGAGGCCGCGCCAACGGCGCGCCGACCGTCACATCGACGGGCGGAGACGGCGGGGCGGGAGACGGCGGGACGGATGGCAGTGGGCCCAGGGCGGGGGCGCTTCCACGACCTCGAGCGCAAGCGCGTCCGGCGCCCTCGAGGGCGAGGGCGAGGGCGAGGGCGAGGGCGAGGGCGAGGGCGAGGGCGAGGGCGAGATTGTCGTCGGCGCCGACCCCGCGATCGTCACGCGGTTCTGGCCGGGTGACGGCGAGCGCAGCTGCTACGTGGCGACCGAGGGCAGCTGCGAGCTGGTGCAGTGGCATCCACTCGGACGACCAGAGATACGCCCCCGCCGGGAGCCTGGCGCTCACGCCGCCGAGTGGCGTCACCGCGGGCGCGTCGCTCCTCGGCGACAACTCCTACCGAGGCGAGTCAGCGCCGCAGCTGGCCGAGGGAGATCTGGTGATCGCCAGCGCCACGGGAGCGACGGTGCCGGCCTTCGAGGTGCAGGCGGACGCTCCCAGCCGCGCCGAGGTGAACGCGCTGCCGACCGTCGTCGTTCGCGCCGACGGGGTGTGGGCGTCGTGCTCGCATCCGGCGTCGAGGGCGAGGTGGTGGTAGAGCTGACGAACACCGAGACGTTCGCGGCTACGTGCACGAGGAGACGGGCGCGTGCCGCGTCGTCATCAACACGAACGAGGCCCAGCTCCCGGCGAGCCTGCTGGTGCAGAAGCAGTTCTCGACCGACGCCGAGCTGCGCGTCGCGGCATCCGCGCGCAGCATCACGCGCGTGAACGGCTGCGACGTCGAGCTCGACCTCCGTCGACCCTCGCCAGTGCGCGGGTCCAGGTGCAGTGACGGTGTTCGAATCGCCCCGGTCCGAACACGACGTCGTCACGTCGGCTGGACGAAGATCTCCCGCTCCTTCGCGCCGTTGGACGGGCCGATCACGCCGCGCTTCTCCATCGTTTCCACGATCTTGGCGGCGCGGTTGTAGCCGAGGCCGAGCTTGCGCTGGAGCCAGCTGGTGGAGCAGCGCCGCGTCTCCGCGACCACGCGCACCGCCTGGTCGTACATGCTGTCGAGCTCGCCGTCCTCCTCCTCCGCGCCGCCGTCCTCGTCGCGCGGCTTGAGGATGTTCTCGTCGTAGACCGGCTCGCCCTGGAGGCGGAGGAAGTCCATGACGCGCTGGACCTCCTCCTCGGTGCAGAAGGGGCCCTGCACGCGGCGCGTGTCGTTGGCGCCGTTCATCTTCACCAGCATGTCGCCGCGGCCGAGCAGGTGCTCGGCACCCTGCTCGTCGAGGATGGTGCGACTGTCGACCTTCTGCGCGACGCGGAAGGCGACGCGGGTGGGGAAGTTCGCCTTGATCATGCCGGTGATGACGTCGACGCTGGGGCGCTGGGTGGCGAGGATCACGTGCATGCCCGCGGCGCGCGCTTTCTGGGCGAGGCGGGCGACGCTCACCTCCACGTCCTTGCCCTGCTGCATCATCAGGTCGGCGAACTCGTCGACCACGATGACGATGTAAGGGAGCTTGATCGGGAGCTCGACGTCGGTGCCGTCCTTGGCGGCGTCGACGGTGATCTCGCTGCCGTCGGGGGCCTGCGCCTGCACCTGCTTCGGCGGCTTGGGCGGCTTGGCCTCGCCGCGCAGGACGCGCTCGACCCAACCGTTGTAGGTCGTGATGTTC
>JBKJLX010000876.1:0-3162 GCA_046596645.1 Polyangiaceae bacterium | reverse complement strand
GGGCGGACGGCCTCGTTCTTGGCCACGAACGGCATCGACCAGCGGAGGCGAGGGCCGATCGACGCTGGGAGAGGTCCGAAGGGCGCGGCGCGCAGCACGGCGCTGCGCACGTTGCTGTCGAACTCGGCGACGCCGCTGGGGCGGCTGACGCTCGCGCTGGAGACGGAGCCGTCGGCCTCGATGGTGAAGCTGACGATGGCGGTGCCTTGCAGGCCCTCGGCGATGGCCCACCTGGGAAACGCGCCCGCCCACAGCGGGTGCACCTTCGACATCACGCGGCGCAGGTACGCCTCGCGCGCGGGATCGGCGGCGCTAGCCACCGCCGGGCCGGGGCCGCCGGTGCCCAGCGCGGTGGCGACCGAGCCGTGCCCGCGAGTGCCACCCGAGCCCGTGTGATGACCGCCCCCGGCGGAGCCGCCGCGGCCGTCGCCCCGGGGGCCGCCGGCGCTCGACGCGTGCACGATCGTCTGCACCAGCGACGCCACCTCCTGCTCGGCGTCCACCGTGTCCATGGGACGATCCTGCCGGGGTGCAGGAACGCTGGGATCGGATCTGTCGACCAGCGGCCGCGCGTGCGCTGCCCGACCCGCCGGCGTCTCGGCGCCGGCTAATTGCTTGGAGCTCCAACCGATGCCGTGGGAGGCCGTCTCCTCGCCCCGCTGCGGCTCGCCGCGGCGGACGCCGTCGGCCACGCCGCGCGCGTCGGCCGTCACGTCACCCTCGCCGCGGGGATCGAGGAGCTGGCCCTCGTCGCCCAGCTCGGCGCCGCCGAGGGCGGTGCGCGGCACGCTGCGGCGGGCCCCGGCGCCGGGATCGAAGGACGCATCGGGCACGCGCTCGGGGTCGCGCACCGGGTCGTCTCCCATGGCGAGGAACGTGAGCTCGGTGGGCTCGCGGCTGGCGCGCCAGTCCTCGTAGCTGGAGCGCTCGCGGCCGGAGCGCAGGCGGTGGAGCTGGTCTCGATCGGTGCGCGACATCACGCTGCGCTCGAGGTGCACGCGGTCGTCGCGGTCGGCGAGGTTGACCGCGGCCTCGCGGCTCGTGGCCTCGCCGCTCCGACCCTGCCGCCCGGTGTCCGGGCGGGGCTCGGTGGGCCCACCGCTCCGGGGCGGCTCCGGCGCCTCCTCCGGCGCGCGGACGTGCTCGGTGTCGGCGGTCGTCGCGGTCAGCTCCGGGAGCTCGATGACGATCGGCTCGTCGCTCGCGGGGGTCGTGGCAGCCGGGGGCGGGGCGACGTCAGCGAACTGAGCACCGGTGCCGAGCCAGGAGACCAGCGCGACGGCGCCGAGGGCGCCTACCGCGTGGACGGCAACCGACAGCGCCCAGGCCGCGCCCACGCGCGCCGACTCCACCGAGCCGCTCCCGGGCTGTCCGGGCCTGCCCGACCGCTGCATAAGTTCATGGTGAGGCCCCGCGATGGGGGCCACAAGGGGCGGCTGCCGATCGGGGCGCCCGTCTGGCGGCCCGCCGGCCACCGAGAGGGATCGGCCGGTCAGGCGCCGACGCTCACCCCGAGCCGGCGGCGCGCATTCTCGGTCGTGGCCTCGGCGAGCTCCTCGACCGAGATGCCCCGCAGCTCCGCCACCTTGCTCGCCGTGTGCACCACGAACGAGGGCTCGTTGGTCTTGCCCCGGTGGGGGATCGGCGCGAGGTACGGGCTGTCGGTCTCGACCAGGATCCGGTCGAGCGGCGCCCAGGCCGCCACCTCCTGCACCGCCTTCGCGTTCTTGAAGGTGACGATGCCGGAAAACGACACGTCGAGGTCGATGGCCAGCGCGCGCTCGGCGAACTCCCGGTCCTCGCTGAAGCAGTGGATGATGCCGCCGACCTCGCCGGCGCCTTCCTCCTCCAGGATGCGCAGCGTGTCCTCCGCCGCCTCGCGGGTGTGGACCACGATCGGCTTCTTCACCCGGCGCGCGAGCCGCACCCCCTCGCGGAAGACCCGCTGCTGCTGGTCGCGGGGGGAGCTGTCGTAGTGGTAGTCGAGGCCCCACTCGCCCACCGCGACCACGCGCGGGTGGCGCGCCAGCTGCTCGAGCTCGGCGAGCACCTCGTCGCTCCCGGTCTTTGCGTCGTGCGGGTGCAGCCCCACCGCCGCCCAGACGTCGGCGCGCCGCGACGCGACGGCGATGGCGTTGCGCGCCGGCTCCAGCGTGTCGCCCACGCCGATGGCCACGAACGCACCGACACCGGCGGCGCGCGCCCGCTCCAGCGCGCCGTCGCAGCCGTCGGGGTAGTACTGCGCGTCGAGGTGGCAGTGGGTGTCGACCAGGAGCCGCATCGATCGCGCCCTCTCCTCTCGCTGCTCGCCGCTCAGGCCATCAGCTCGGCGTAACGCGCAGAGAGCACGGCGCTCGCCGCGTCGAGCGCGCACTCGTCGTCGTAGCCCATGCCCTTGAGCCGCTCGAGCGCCTCCAGCGCGGCGCGGCGGCGCTCGGCGTTGAGGTCCGAGTCCTCCGGCTTGTGCTCGGGCTTGCCGTCGCTGCGGGCCTTCTCTGCGTCCTTCCGCGAGCGAAGGATGCGCACCAGGTCCTTCACCAGCAGCGCCACCGGCTTGCGCCGCTCGACGAAGACCGCGTCCTTGATCTTCTGCATCAGCTGCGGGAACACCACCATCGGCTCCACCCGCTGGCCGGGGTGCTCGATGGCCCACGCCGCGATCGACGAGATGAGGCCGCGGCGGTGGTCCTCGTTCTTCTCCTTCACCCCGAGGAGCGCCTCGACCTCGCGCATCAGGCGCTCGTCCGGGTCCTGGTGCTCGCCGGTCATGGCGTGGCGCATCTTCTCGCCCTTGGTCCACACGCTGACATGCTGGACGTAGCGCTCGAAGAGCTCCTGGTATCGGCCCTCGTCCACCAGGCCGCTGGCGCGACGCATCTCCTCCTCCAGTCGATCGAGGAGGCGGCGGCGCACCACGGTGCGGATCTCGCGGGTGTCGGCAAAGCCGCCCGGCTGCGCCTTGAGGCGCAGCCAGTCGTACTCGCTGGCCTGCTTCGACAGCTCGTCCAGCTCGGAGAGCACGGCGAAGGGCGAGAGGCAGCTGTAGTCGGGGTGCTGCGCCGCATCGAGCAGCACGGTGCGCATGGTGCGGGGCGAGGCGCCAGTCATCCCCTCGTACTCGACCTCGGCCTCGGTCTCGTTGAACAGCCGCTCCAGGCCGGC
>JBKJLX010000640.1:0-14535 GCA_046596645.1 Polyangiaceae bacterium | reverse complement strand
GGCGGGCGGCGGATCGCCGCTGCCGCACCTGGCATTCGAACGCAGCGGGCGTACGCTGCACCGAAGCGGTTGTGCTGATGTTCGCTGTTCGTCGATGTGTCCTGGTGGCGATGCTGGGTCTCGTGGTGGCGATGCCGGCTGTCGCAGGCTGCTCGCAGCCCAAGTCGGCGCGGCTGCCTCCGCCCGTGCAGGCGACCTCCTTGGGCGTCGGTGACTCGTTCGAGCTGCGCATCGTCGGAGAGGACAAGCTGCCGACCGAGTACACGATCGCCGAGGACGGCACGGTGGACCTCCCGTACGTGGAGCGGGTCGACGTGAAGGGCCTCGAGCCGCAGCAGATCGCGCAGCGGGTGAAGGAGCTCCTCATCGAGAAGGAGATCCTGCTCAAGCCCAGCGTGTCGGTGGTCGTGAAGGAGTTCAACAGCAAGCGCATCCAGGTCCAGGGCGCTGTCGGCAAGGCCGATGCGTATCCCCTCGAGCCAGGGATGACCCTGGTCGGAGCGATCTCGCGCGCGGGCGGCCTGACCGGCATGGCCAACAAGGACATCGTCATCCGCCGTCGCACGAAGGGCGGCAAGGTCGTCACCGCCGTCGTCAGCTACGAAGCGATTCTGGACAACGAGATCCCCGACGTACCTCTGCAGTCCGGCGACACGATCTACGTCGACACCCGCGTCTTCTAGTCAGTTCTTCCGCTGCAGCCGGTAGTGCTTGCGGCCCTCGGCGTCGGTCTGCGGCGGGTCGATGCGTAGCATCGCCAGCGACACCTCGCGGATGCGCCCGTCCTTGTCCTGCTTGATGCTGATGCGATCGCCGTCGCTCGACTCGACCAGGCACTCGCCGAAGGCGAAGTGGCTCACGCGATCGCCGGGCTCCGGATAGGTCTCGCGCTGCTCGTCGGCGGCGCGGCGGACCGGCTTCGGCGGGAGCTGCGCCTGGGGGACGCTGCCTGGCGTGCCGCCGTACGTCTCCGCCGCGGGCGGCGAGAAGGCGTCGTCGAGCGGCGCCGATACGGGCGTTGCGATCGGCGTGGCGCTACGCGGCGGGATGGGCGGGGCGGCGGGCGTCGCGAGGAAGCAGACGATCTCCACGCGGTCGGCGACCGCCGCCACCAGCCGACCCGCCACGACGTCCGCCCCGGTGTCGATCTCGCGCGCGATGACCCCTGAGAGGTTGATGGTCTCGTCGTGCACGTGCCACACGCCGGACGCGCTCGCGAGCTCGAGGTGCGACCCCTCGATGGCGCGCGTGATGCCGCCGCTCCGCGAGGCGCCCTCCACCAGCGCCTCTCGTAACGTTCCTCTCGCCAGGAGCCACGCGAATGGTGCCCCCGACGAGCGCAGCGCGGCAACCGCACCGCTCACGATGTCCTCTCCCGGCTCCGCCTCCAGAACGAGGAGCCCCACGCCGCCCGAACCCGTGACCTTCACTTCAGTCCTCCTGCGTCGCCATCGCCGCCCTGCTGCACCGTGATCTCGAGCTGCGGCGCGTCGGCCGCCCGTTTCTGCGCCGGATCGCCGGCCGCCGCCGTGATGCGATCGAGGGGAATGCCCGCCGCCGCGAGGACGCGGCGCGCGGCATCGGCGCGCTTCGCGGCGAGGTCCAGCGCGCGCGGCGACGCGTCGGACGATCGGTCCGCCCACGCCTCGACGATCACGACCTGGAGCGCCGCGCGGGACCGTGCCAGCTGCGCCATCATCCGCAGCTGGGCCTCGAGCTGCGCAGGGGGCGCGTCGCTCCCCCGCGGGAAGCGCGCCAGTCGCTCGATCTCGACGCGGCTGCCGGCCCAGCGGGGACGGGTTGTCGCGCCCGGCTCGGGGCAGCCGTCGTCGTCGGCCTGGCCGTCGATGGTCTCCGCCTCGCGCGGGCACCTGTCCAGGGCGTCGCCGACGCCGTCGACGTCGTCGTCGGGATCGGGGCAGCCGTCCTCGTCGGAGAACCCGTCCCGGTCCTCCGCCGCGCCGGGGCAGCGATCGGTCGCATCCGGTGTGCCGTCGCCGTCGTTGTCGGGATCGGGGCAGCCGTCGTCATCGCGGAAGCCATCCTTGTCCTCGGCGCCGCGCGGACAGAGGTCCTTCGCGTCCAGGACGCCGTCGTCGTCGTCGTCGTCCTCCGGGCAGCCGTCCTCGTCGGCCACGCCGTCCCGGTCCTCGGCGACCGCGCGGCAGCGGTCCTCGGCGTCGGGGACGCCATCGCGATCATCGTCGGGATCGGGACAGCCGTCCTCATCCGCGAACCCGTCGACCGTCTCCGGCTGGTCGCGGCAACGGTCGCGCACGTCGGGCACGCGGTCGCCGTCGTTGTCGGCATCGGGGCAGCCGTCGGCGTCCTGGAAGCCGTCTGTGTCCTCCAGCGCACCGGGGCAGCCGTCGTCCCGGTCGAGGACGCCGTCGGCGTCGGTGTCGCGACCCTCGGGCGCGTAGCGCACGCCCAGCTCGAAGCGGACGCGCGGCGTGCCGACCGGCGCTTCGCCCGTCCACGGGATGGGACCGCCACCGCCAGCGAGGAACGAGACATCGCCGCCGAGCAGCGGGGCACTGTCGACGTGCAGGATCCACTCCGCTGGCATCAGCGGATCGCCGCTCGGCTGCGAGTCGACGTCGACCAGGGTGAACGCCTCGGCGCCCACGCGCATGCGCGCCTCGGGCCAGACCAGCACCGTCGCGCCCAGGCCGCCGCCGACCTGCGTCCCCCACACCGCGTCGGCGAACTGGCTCTCGCCGCGGATGCGGCCGATCAGCTCGGCGCCGAGGGTCAACGGCGACAGGCGCCACTCCGCCGCGACCGAGGGAGCGAAGGTGACTGTCGTCGCGCGCGCGAACCCGTCCTCGTCGCCGACGGGGAGGGCCATCTCCCCGCGCGCCACCAGGGAGGGCCCGTCGTCGTCGCCGGCGCGATCGCGCGGTACCACCGCGTACGCGACGCCGAGCCTCGGATCGCGCACCGCAGTGCGGGAGAGCTGCTCGCCGCTCCCCAGGACGGCGCCGAGGCCCGCCCCGCTCTGGAAGAAGGTCACCGGGGCGGCGATGGAGAGCTCGAGGCGATCGGTGATCCCCAGCGCTGCCCAGTAGGTCGCGTCGATCGCGTCGTCGACCAGCCAGGTAATCAGCCCGTCGGGATCGGCCGACGCGATGCGCAGGCCGATCGGCCGCGACATGTACGAGACCAGTATCCCGAAGGCCGCCTGCGCGGACGGCGTGGTCGATGCCGGGCCCAGGGCGACGAAGCGTCCCGGCCCGGGGTGGACCCACAGGCCCTGGGCATCGATGCAGGGGGAAAAGCCGTTGCGGGGCTCGCAGCCCTCGGCCACGGTGCTCTGGGCGGCGGCCACGCGTGGCCCGGCGAGCGCCGTCGCGGCGAGGGCGAGGAGCGCCGCGGCGAGGCAGCCCTGAGAACGCATCGTGTGGCGAGTGTCTACCAAACGGGACCCCAGTGAGCTATTGGCAAACTCGCAGCCGCGCCCCCGGCGGCGCGCGTGACGTCAGAACCCACGGGATCGCAGCGCAGCATGATCGGCACCACGACGCCGCTGCTCCTCGCCTCGTCGTCCCCGCGGCGTCGCGATCTCCTGAGCACCCTGGGGATCCCGCTGTTGGTGCGCGCGACCGCGGTGGACGAGGCGGTGCACGAGGGCGAGGGGCCGGACCGATACGTGGCGCGGGTCGTGGAGGCGAAGCTGCGGGCGGCGCTGGCCGACCTCTCCTCCCGGTGCGAGAGCGGCCGCTTCGGCGCGGTGCTGGCGGCGGACACCATCGTCGTCGTCGACGGCGAGGTCCTCGGCAAGCCTGCGAGCGATCGCGACGCGGCGACGATGCTGCGCGCGCTCGCAGGTCGGTCGCACGTGGTCTCCACCCGATTCGCCATCTCCACGGCGGATGGTTCCCGGGCTCGCGCGCAGACGGTGTCGACCTGGGTCACGTTCCGCGCCCTGTCCGACCGGGAGATCGACGCCTACGTCGCCACGGGTGAGGGCCGCGACAAGGCGGGCGCCTACGCCGTGCAGGGCATCGGGGCGTTCGCCGTCTCCCGCATCGAGGGCAGCTACTCCAACGTCGTCGGGCTGCCCCAGTGCGAGGTGGTCGAGGCCCTGATCGCCGAGCGCCTCCTGCCCCGCTTCCCGCTCGCACCGTGACCGAGCCCGCGCGTCGCGCCGACGCGCTCCTGCTCCTCGCGGTCGGCCTCGCGGCGCGGCTGGGCGTGGTCGCCTGGGCGGGTGGCGGTGCGATGCCGGGGGACGCCGAGTTCTACCGGCGCCTCGCCGGACGCATCGCCGAGGGCCACGGCTACACCTGGTTGTGGCCGGACGGCGCCGTCACGGCGGCGGCGCACTATCCGGTCGGGTGGCCCGCGCTCCTCGCCGGTTTCGACGGCGTCGCGACGACGCTCAGCGGCGGGGCGCCGGGCGACGCGCTCCGCCACCCCTGGGCGGCGCAGGCGTTCGCCGCGCTGGTCTCGGCCTTCGCCGCGCCGCTGATCCACGCCACCGTCGCGCGCGCGGTGCCGGGGCGCCGTGTCGCCAGCGTCGCTGGTGCGCTGGTCGCGCTGCACCCCGGCCTCGTGCTCTACGCCCCGGCGCTGATGACCGAGGGACCAACGGCGACCCTCCTCGCGCTGCTGGCGCTCCTCGGAACCCGGGCCGCCGTCGCCGGGGGTCGCTCGCGCTGGTGGTGGCTGGTCGCCCTGGGGGTCGCGGGGGGCGCTGCCACCCTGGTACGGCCCCAGTCAATCGTGATCGCACCGCTCTTCGCCGCGGCCGTGGCCGCGACGATCGCCGCGCCCACGCTCCAGCGTCGGCTGACCTCGGTCGCCGCGGCTGCTCTGCTCGTTTCGGCGGTCGGTGTCGCGATCTGCGCCCCGTGGACGGCCCGGAACTGCCGCGAGATGGGGCGGTGCGCGCTGGTCAGCATGAACGGCGGTTGGAACCTGCTCATCGGGTCCGAGCCCGGCGGCGGGGGAGGGTGGGCCGAGGTCCAGGTGCCACCGGCCTGCCGCACCATCTGGGACGAGGCCGGCAAGGACGCGTGCTTCGGGCAGGCGGCTCGCGAGCGCATCGCCGCCGACCCGGTCGCATTCGCGCGGCGGGTCCCGGCGAAGCTCTCGGCGACATTCGACTACGCGGGCGCGGGGCCGTGGTGGCTCGCGGCGTCGCGCCCCGATCGCGTCGGCGGAGTGGCCAAGCTGGTCGCCGCCGTGGTGGAGACGGCCTTCGAGCGGCTCCTTCTCCTCGCCTGCGTCATCGCGGTAGGCCGGGCGCGGCCCGCGAGCGTGGTGGGCCGGGCGCTGGTCGTGGTGGCTGGCGTCGCCGCCCTCCAGGTGCAGGCCTGGGTGGCCTTCCTCGCCCTCGCCGGTGCGCTGGCGTCGCTCGGCGTCGCTCGTCGCCCGCCCGTCGTCACCTTCACCGCCCTGGCCATCGCCGCGACGGCAGGCGTTCACGCTGTTTTCTTCGGGGCAGGTCGCTACCAGCTGGTGCTCTTCCCGCTCCTCGCGGCGGTGGGCGCCCTGGCGCTCGCCCCCCGCGCCGCGCTGGGCGCTCCCCCTGCGGATCCCGGCGGGACCTCAGCGCGCATTTGACGGCCCGGCCGGGTGTCCGGCATCCTTCCGCCCATGCCGCTCATCGAGACCGAAGAAGCCGCGCGCCGCCTCGCCCGCGCCATCGCGAGCGATCTCTCCCTCTACAACGAGGAGAAGATCGTCAAGGGCATCCAGGGCGACGACCTCTTCGGCGCCCTGGCCGAGGAGATCGAGGAGGGCCGCGCCCTCTACAAGAGCCGGGTCAGCGCCGAGCTCTACGGCAAGCACTTCTACGACCGCGCGCTCGTCGACATCCTCATCAAGTCGAAGGGGCACGTGAAGTCGAAGATGTGGTGAGCTCGAAGGGCGCGCCGTCGGCGGTGCGCCCCTCCTCCAGGCAGCGGCGCAGGCCGTCGAGGTCCTTCTCCACGACGCGCACGAAGTTGCCGACGAAGAAGCTGGCCACGAACTCGACGGCCCGACCCAGCGCGTCGATCTCGCCGTCGAGGACGACCAGCGTCGAGCTCCCGAGCGGCGTGCCCGCGGGCTTCATGGTGTAGCGGAAGCGGAAGATCCCGCGGCCGACCACGCCTTTGCGGCCGTCGACCTCCAGCGCGAGCGCGTGCGCGACCGGGTCCATCGCCGTCACCTCGAACTCCTCGGCGGCGACGCGGTTGTACATGCGTCGCGTCTGGCGGAAGCGCGAGCCGACACCGAACGGTCCGTCGGTGAGGAGCTCGACCGAGAGGGTGTCCCGCATCCACCGCCCCGAGTTCGTGAACTGGATGAGGAAGCTCCACACCGACTCCGGCGTGGCGGCGATCGGCTGCTCGACGTGGAACGGCAGGGCCATCGCGGCGGACTTACTCCAGATCCCGCGGCGCAGTCAGGCGAAGAACGCGCAGAGCTCCTCGTGTCTGGCGCGCGCATCCTCGCGTCCCATATCGATGAGCTCGCTCGCGAACGCGCCGTCGAAGAGCACGTAGGAGAGGAGGTCCGACTCGCTGCGCGCGTCCTCCTCCGCCAGCGTGCGCAGCACCCGCCCCAGCATGCCGCCCACCCGTGCGAAGGCCGGGCGGCGGACGAACGCTGCCGCGTGCTCGCCGATGTCGCCGGAGGAGCGGACGAGCATCGCCGACAGCGGACGAAGCCCCTGTCCCGGGGGGTGACCCAGCTCGCGGTTCAGCCGATCGGCGAAGCCCGGTCCGAAGGCGCGCGTGCCCGCCTCGAGGATGCGGTTGATCGACGACAGGCGAGCGAGGTCGGTGTCGATGCGATCGAGGAGCAAGGCATTCAGCGTCTTGCCGAGCATGAGCAGCGGACCCGGGATGGCGTCGTCCCCCGCGGCCCCGCCCTCGTCGAGGGGGGCGGTGGAGAGGTGCCGAGGATTCACGACCAGCACGCGCTGCGCCCCCAGTCGTCGTGCCGGCGTGAGGGGCACGTTCTGCCGCAGCCCGCCGTCCGAGTACCAGGCGCCATCGATCGGCACCGCCCCGAACAGGAGAGGAACCGCCGCCGAGGCCAGCGCGTGGCAGGAGGCGATCGTCGTGGGCACCGCGACGGTGGTGGGATCGCTCCATCGCGACAGGTCGGACGCGTGGTCTCCGCCTCGCTGCTGGACGAACACGACGGTGCGACCGGTCGTGACGTGGGTCGCGGTGACGGTCAGTGCGTCGAGCAGACCCGCGGCCACGTGGCTCCCGATCCGGGCGAAGGGGACCTTCGCCTCGACCAGGCGCTCGAGGCCCGTGGGATCGAGGAAGCCTCCCTTCCGGATCGGAGTCTGCCCAGCCACCGGAGGCGCACGCTTCGGCGTCCTTCCGAGGACGCGCGCCCCCATCGCGAGCACACCACTCACGTCGGGCCGCACCAGATCCTCGAGAACCAGCTTGGACCAGACGTCGACCAGCCGACCGGCGACCGCCGCGGGCGTCTCGTCGGCAAAGGCGGCGATGGCGCACGCGTTGAGCGCGCCGACGCTGGTGCCGCAGAGGATGTCGAAGCGCACCGGGCGCCCCAGGTCGCGGGCGACGTGCTTGAGCACGTGCTCGACCACGCCCACCTCGTACGCGCCGCGCGCGGCGCCGCCGGCGAGGACGAGCGCGGTGCGGGGCTCGCCCGCCCGCTCGCTGGACATCGTCATCGGGCGCTCATCGTACGGGACCCGAAACCGGCACCGCGCCCGGATCGTACCGGGGAGGTGCTCCGACGCCCTTCGCGCGCACGCGCCCGGCTCCTCTGCGCGGTCGCCCTCGCCGCGTCCGCCTGCGCCGCGCGTCCGGTGCCACGAGCGGGCATGGAGCGGGTCGAGGCGGCTCCGCCGGCAGCCGCGTCAGCCACCCCGCCCGCGGTGGATGTCGCGCACGCCCGCTCGCTGGGGCGCACGCCGCGCTTCCGCTGGGAGCCGTGGGGCAGCGCCGCGTTCGAGCGCGCTCGCCGCGAGGGGAAGCTGGTGCTCGTCGATGGCGCCGCCTCCTGGTGCCACTGGTGCCACGTGATGGACGCGATGACGTACCTCGATCCAGCGGTCGGCGATCTCGTGGCGTCGCGCTTCGTGGCGGTGCGCTTCGACGCCGACGCCCACCCCGATCTCGCCGAACGTTGGGGGGAGTGGGGCTGGCCGGCCACCATCGTGCTCTCGCCCGACGCCGCCCAGCTCGCCGCGTTTCGCGGCTACCTGCCGGCGGCCGAGCTGCGTGCGCACCTGGAGTCCGCGCTCCGCGCCGGCGCCGCCACGGCGGCCTCGGCGGGTCGGGGCCCAGGCGACCGACCGGGGCGACCGGAGGAGCTGGGGTGGATCGCGTCGGCCGCGCTTCACCAGCTCGACGAGTATTGGGACCCCATCGAGGGCGGGTGGGGGCAGCGCCAGAAGGCGCCGCTCGGCGAGGCGATCGAGGTGGAGCTCGCGCGGGCCGAGGCGGGCGACCGCGCCGCCCTCGCGCGTGCGCTCCTCACCATCGACAAGCAGCGCGCGCTGATCGACCCGGTGTGGGGCGGCATCTATCAGTACTCGGCCGCCGGGCACTGGCGGGCGCCCCACTTCGAGAAGCTGGCGACTTATCAGGCATCGAACCTGGCCGCGCTGGCGCGCGCGGCGCGCGTCTCCGGTCGCGCGGACGTTCTGGCCGACGCCATGGCCATCCGCCGCTACGTGGACGGCTTCCTCTCCGATCCCGGCGGCGGCTTCTACACCAGCCAGGACGCCGATCTGGGCGGACACGACGCGGCCGCGCGCTTCGTCGACGGCCATGTGTACTACGCGAAGGACGACGCAGGACGCCGCGCGCTCGGGATGCCGCGTGTCGACACCGCGACCCACCCTCACGAGACGGGCCGTCTCCTGGAGGCGTATGCCAGGCTCGCGGAGTCGACGGCAGATGCGGGCATCCTCGACCGCGCAAGCCGCGCCGGCGTCGCCCTCCTCGCCCACGTCGACCAGGACGGCCGCGTCACCCGCGACGCCGGCGGTCGCCGGGTCCGGTTCCTCGCCGACGCCGCGGCGTCGGCGCTCGGCCTCGCGCGGCTCGGCGCCGTCGCGCGGGATCGCGCGTCGACCGAGGCGGCCGTCCGCATCGCGCGCCGGATGTTGATCGACTTCGGAGGCGCGCCGGGAGGTGCGCTGTTCGTGTCCACGCCCGATCCCGCCGCGTCGGGTGCGTTCGCGGAGCGCACGGTGTCCCTCGCCACATGCGCCCTGGCGGCCCGCGCGCTGGGGGTGGTGGCGACCGCGTCGGGAGACGTCGCGCTGCGCCAGCAGGGCAAGCAGGTCCTGGCCGCCGCGGCGACGCCGGCCGCGCTGGAGGGCCAGGGTCGCATGGTGGGCGGTGTGCTCCTCGCCGCGATCGATCTCGGCGTCATCGAGCTGCGCTGACGCGGGGGCCTCCTCGGGCTCAGCGCCGGGCGACACGGGCGATCCACGCGTCCAGCCCGCCGCGCGCCTCCTCGGTCTGATCGCCGAGCGCCACGCGCGAGGTGAAGCCGCCCGCCACCACCAGATCGCCCCCGGTCAGCCGCGCGATGGCCGACACCGACTGCGCCCCGGCGCGCGTGCCCTCCTCGACCGGCGGATCGTGCGCGGTGAAGGATCGGAGCGCGCGGCCTTCGGCATCGAGCTCGGCGATCAGGCCGTCGGCGCGCCCCGTCGACGCCTTGTGCACGCCGTCGCCGAGATCGATGGCGCCCTGGAACGTGCCACCGAGCGCGATGGTGCCGTCGCCGTCGACCACCAGGCCGCCGACGCCCTGAGGCATCCGATCGCCCCAGGTCCGCGCGAAGGCGGGGACGCCGTCGCGATCGGTCCAGGCGAGGGTGACGTCGCCGTCGCCGGCGGCCTCGATGGCGCCCTCCCCCGCCAGCAGGGTGCCGCCGAGCGCCAGCGAGAGGAGCAGGCCGCCCGATCGGCGGACCATCCGACCCACCGACGCGGCGCCCTCGCCCTCGAGGAGGACGGTGGACACGACGCGTCCGTCGGCGTCCACGTGCACCAGGGCTGGCCTGCGTGCGCCCCTGTTCTCCAGGATCGGCACGCCGTCTACCACCAGGATGCCCTCGAGCTGCGTCGCCACGAGGACGCCGTCGTCCACCGCGACCGCGGCGCCGATCTCGAGGTGGTCCGCGCGATCGCCCTCCAGCCGTAGCACCCAGCCGAGGGCCCCTTCGGGCGCGAGGTGCGCGACGAAGCCATCCACTCCGTCGTCGCTGACCAGCTCGGTGTCGCCGACGGCGAGCACCTCCCGGAAGGTGCCTGCGACGAACACGCCACCGTCGTCCTCGACCGCCATCGCGACCTGACCCCGGCCGGTCGAGGCGCCGAGGAATGCGACGCCCCACCTTCCCTCGAAGTCGGCGTCGAACGCTGCGACGAACGGCGCCGGTGGGCCGAACGCGACCAGCGGCGGTTCGAGCTCGTCGAGGGTGGTGGCGAAGACGCCGAGCAACACCAGCGATCCGTCGTGGCGACGCACCATGGCCCGCGGCGCGTCATGGCCGAAGCCTCCGATGGCGCGCGCCAGGACGACCTCTCCGCTGGCGTCGAAGCGCGCGAGGAGGAGGTCCTCCTCGTCGACCGAGACCAGCGTCGATTCCACCCGATCGAAGGCGCCGATCGATCCGGCGACCACGACGGCGTCGTCGGGCTCGGCGATCAGCGCGGCGATGCGCTCGTCGGTACCCTTGCCGCCCCAGCGATGGAGCCACGCGACGTCGACGGCGGACCCGCCACCGGCGCCGCTGGATCCGGCACCCTCACCGCCCGCGGCACCGGTGCTCTCGGCCGACGACGTGGCCAGGGACGCGGAGCCCAGGGCGGGGCTCACCACTTCTCCGCCGGGGCAGCCTGCGCCAGCGGACACCGCGAGCGCGGCGAGGGCGGCGAGGGCGGATCGGTGCATCGCTACCCGAGGCCGAGATCGCGCAGGCTCATCACCTCGACCTCGTCGCCCTCGTCCATGCGGTCCCGGTCCGCCGGGATGACGACCAGGGCGTCGGCCAGCGCGAAGCCGGTGACGGCGCCCGACGACTGGTTGGGGAGGAGCCGCGCGCGTCGGCGGCCCTCCCGGTCGCGCTCTACGCGCGCGCGCGCGAACTCCATGCGACCTGGCTTGCGCACCAGGGTGCCCGCGAGGGGCATGCGATCGCGCCCGGGCACAGGCGTCGGATCCCCCTGCATGGCGCGGAGCAGCGGCAACCCGAACAGCAGGAAGGTGAGCGACGCCGACGCCGGGTTGCCAGGCAGGCCGAGCACCACCTGCCCCGCCGGCCCGACGCCGAGGACCAGCGGCTTGCCCGGCTTGATGGCGACGCGGAAGAAGTCCAGGCGCACGCCGGCGCGCTCCATCGCCGGTCGCATCACGTCGCGATCGCCCACGCTGACGCCGCCGATCGAGCAGACCAGGTCGGCGCCCTCGAGCGCGGCGGTCACCGCCGCGGTGGCGGCGTCGAGATCGTCCCGCACGAAGGGCAGCATCCTCGCCTGGGCCCCGGCGCGGCGCGCCGCCGCTGCGATGAAGTAGCCGTTCGACTCCGGGATGCTCGCCGGTCGCGGCGGCTCGCCCGGCGATCGCAGCTCGTCCCCCGACGCGAGCAGCGCGACCACCGGCCGCCGCGCCACCAGCAGCGCCGCACGGTCGCACGCGGCGGCCATGGCGACCTGCCCCGGCCCCAGGCGGGTGCCGCGGGGCACCGCCACGGCCCCCGCAGCGATGTCCTCGCCCACCCGCCTCACGTGCGCGAAGGGCGCGGGCGTGGCATCGAAGCGGATCGCGTCGCCTTCGCGCGTCACGCTCTCCTGCATGAGGACTGCGTCGGCGCCCTCGGGCAGCGCCGCCCCGGTGAAGATTCGCTGGGCCGAGTCGGGCGCGAGCGGCGCAGGCGTGGCGCCGGCCGCGGCCTCGCCAACGACCGGCAGCCAGTGGGGGGGCGCGCCGAGGTCCGACGTGCGCACCGCGTAGCCGTCCATCGACGACTGGTCCGCCGCCGGCTGCGCCGCCGGGGCTCGCACCTCCTCCAGCAGGACGCGCCCGTCGGCCGCCTCGAGCGGCACCCGCTCCGCGGCGCACGGTCTCGCAGTCGCCAGCACCCGCGCCAGCGCCTCGTCGAAGCTCAGCATCAGCCAGCTCCGTGGTGCGCCGTCCGCCCGTGGAGCAGGTCGACGACGTGGGGTAGGAGTGGGATGAGCAGCGAGGTCACCGCCAGCTCGACCGCGCGCGTGCTCCCCGGGAGGGCCGCGACGAAGGTCGATCGGTGCGAACCAGCCAGGGCGCGCGACAGCACGCTGCGAGCACCGACTTGATCCCAGGACAGCCGCCGGAACGCCTCGCCGAAGCCCTCGAGCTCCTTGTGGAGGAGGGGTCGCACCGCCTCGATGGTCACGTCGCCCAGCGCGAGGCCGGTGCCGCCGCTCAGGATCACGGCGTCGACGTCGCCGCGCTCGCACCGTTCGCGCACCGCCATCCCGATCATCGCCATGTCGTCCCGCACGATGAGGTGGTCGAGCATCTGGTGCCCGGCCGCGGCGAAAAGCTCGCGGAGCCGCGTCCCGCTCGCATCGTCTGCCGGGGTGCGTGTGTCGGAGCAGGTCAGGGTCGCGATGCGCGCGCTCACGTTCCGGTCCTCGGCGGGGCGATGGGCAGCGGCTCGCCCGGCTCCACGACGGTCTCCACGTGGGGCATGGTGAGCGCCTCCTCCAGCCGGCCGCGGTCGAAATCGAACCTCCCCAGGCGGATCGGACGCGCCGGGCTGATCAGGCGCAGCCGCACGTGCGGCGGGACGCGGGGCGGTCGTGACGCCTCGAAGAGGGTGGGGGAGACCGCGCCGCCCTCGTAGGGGGTGATGACCGTCAACTCGGTGGCGCCGCGCTCGACCAGCACGTCGATCAGCGTGTTGTCCGCGGCGCCGCCGTCGACGTGGATCTCGCCGTCGAGCCGGGGGAGGCGTGCGTACACGATCGGGATGGTGCAGCTCGCGACGATGACGTCGTGCATGTCGGTGCGGGTGCGGTTCGAGTGGACGACCAGCGCGCCGTTGCCGCGGGCCACCTCGTTGATGGGGCTGCCGACGAAGGGGTCTGCGCCCAGGCCGGCCCGCACCGTCCGCCATTGGCGCAGGACGTTGCGCGCGAAGGGCTGGAGGCGCGTCGTCGACACCAGGAGCTCGACCTCGCTCGCCACGATGCGCTCCAGCGGGATGAACCGCGACAGCGCGTCGCGCACGATCCAGCTCATCCCGAAGGGGCTGCGCTCCGACGCGAGCCAGCGCCGCGAGAAGACCGGCGTGCTGGAGAGGGTGCGGTACACGTCGGGCCCGTCGAGCGAGAGGCCCGCCACGTGCGCTGCGCCGCAGATCGATCCGCTGGAGGCGCCGGCGACGATGTCGAACCGCTCGCCGGCGCGGACCAGCCGCTGCAGCACGCCGAACTGGAACGCGCCGCGGCAGCCGCAGCCGGGAAGCGAGAGCGCGCGCATGACGACCCCACGCTTATAGCCTGCGGCCGGGCCGTGCGGTAAGGACCCCCGCGTGGCCGGCCCCGCGATCCCGTACTTCCAGCTGCCCGAGATCCCCCTCTCGTTCTTGCAGTACCTGCCCCTCATCGGGGACTCGATCGACCCGGCTGCACCGCCGACCATCAAGCCCTTCGGGACGCTGGTGGCGCTCGGCGTCTACCTGGGCAGCGTCGTCGGCGTCCGCCGCGCCAAGGAGCGCGGCATGGACACGAAGAAGCTGAACGACTTCATCTTCTACGTGGTGGGCTGCGGATTCGTCGGCGCGCACGTCCTCGACGCGATCTTCTACTACCCCGACAAGGTCGCGCAGAACCCGCTCTACCTGCTCGAGCTCTGGGCCGGCCTCTCCAGCTTCGGTGGCTTCTGCGGATCGATCTTCGGCGCGTTCCTGTGGAGGTGGCGCCACCGCGGCCAGTCGGTCCTCGCCCAGTGCGACGTCCTCTGCAGCGCCTTCCCCATGGCGTGGGTCTTCGGTCGCGCCGGCTGCTCGGTCGCCCACGATCACCCGGGGCGCATGACCGACTCCTGGCTGGGGATGCAGTACCCGCACATGCCGCCGGGCATGGGGCGCTTCGACCTCGGCTTCATCGAGTGCATGCTCACCATCCCCCTGGCCATCGCGTTCCACGTGCTCTGGCGCCGTGGCCCGCAGTTCTTCGGCTTCTACGCCGGGTGGATGAGCATCCTCTACGCACCAGTTCGGTTCGGCCTCGACTTCCTCCGCGTCGGCCCGGGCGACAAGCTGCCGGCCGACGAGCGGTACCTCTCGCTGACCCCGGCGCAGTGGGCGTCCTTCGGGCTCCTGGGGCTCGGCGTCTACCTGCTGCGTTACGGCAAGCAGGTCTCGGGCTACGTGCCGGCGACCTACGCCGAGGCGCGTGCGCTGGGTCCGCCCGACGTCGACGGGGACGATGCGGCGGACGAGCCGCACGCGCCACTCCCCGCGGCGGACGCGCGGACCAAGCTGAAGCGTCGCGCGGCCGCCGCGGTCGCCGCGGCCACGGCCGAGCCCGCGGGGGAAGCT
>JBKJLX010000373.1:0-6034 GCA_046596645.1 Polyangiaceae bacterium | reverse complement strand
CCCCCCCGCCCGGGACGCCCCCGACCCCCCCCACCCCGCTGACCCGGCGCCCGCCCCGCCGCCGGAGGCGCCTCGTCCCCCGGTGGACGCCTAGCGATCTTGCGCCGCGAAAGGCGGCCCCCGATACTGGGGTCGTCCATGTCGGAACGAGCTGCCGAGACGAGGGCGGTCGCCGCCAGAGTGGCGAAGACCCTCCGCGATCGCGGCCGTGTCGACGACGCGGTGGCGGTCCTGGCATCCTCCGCCGCCGCCTTTGGCAACGACCCCCAGGGCGCCGAGCTCATGGCCGAGGTCCTGCGCGTCGCCAAGGACGCGCCGATCGCCAAGCAGGCCTTCGAGAGGATGGAGGGCATCGCCGGCGATCACACCGAGCTCGACACCGCGATCCGCAACTGGACGCTGGAGTCGCTGAAGGAGCTGGAGAAGTCCCTCCGGCCGTCGTTCCGCAAGGCGCAGCTCGGCTTCAACAACAACGTGAAGCACCTCGGCCACGTCTTTCACGTGCAGACCGAGGACAGCGGCCTCGACAAGCCTCACATCATCACCCACCTCTTCGCCGACGGCGGCCGCATCATCAAGAGCCACAAGCGCGCCTACGCCGAGCACGTCCAGCGCAGCGACGTCGGCGACTTCGTGAAGGCCCTGATGAAGGGGCAGCACATGGAGATGGTGCTGATGCTCCGCGAGGGTCGCTTCGACGACATCCTCAACGGCAAGGCGACCGGTGGGGGCATCGCGACGCTCACCGAGCCGCCCAGGGTCAACGTCGACAAGGTCGGGCGGGCCGAGAAGCGGCGCCCCAGCGGACAGGTCGCCGCCGTCGGAGGCGCGACGCCCAAGCCTGGCCTCGACCTGGCGGCCGCATCGCCGGTCGCGGCCAAGGCGGCGCCCGATGGGCCGCACGTCTTCACGCTCCACGTCCTGCGCAGCCTGTGGGGCGGGCCCGAGCGCTACGAGCCGCGCGGCACCGAGGTGATCCTCGGCCGCTCCGGTCAGGTCGCGCTCGACGGGGAGAGGTACTGCCACCCCACCGAGGCGATCGTCTTCCTCGACAAGGGCGAGCTCTTCCTGGAGGACATCGACGGCGGCAACGGCGTCTTCGTGCGCATCCGCACCCGGGTCGAGCTGGCGGACGGTGACGAGTTCGTGGTCGGCGATCAGCTGCTGCGGCTGATGAGGAACCCCGAGGTCGACGACGGCCCCGGCCCCGGCCCGACCTACTTCTTCTCGTCGCCCAAGCCGCACGCATCGTTCCGCATCGCGCAGATCTTCGAGGGCGGGCTGCAGGGCACGGTGTGCCTGGCCCGGCACAACGCGCTCCAGGTGGGCAGCGTCGTGGACGAGCACTTCTTCAATGACATGGTCCTCCGCGGCGACCCGCTGGTCGCGCCCTACCACTGCGTGGTGGAGGAGCAGGCGGACAGCTTCATCCTCAGCGACCTCGGTGCGCGCAGCGGCGTGTTCGTTCGTATCGTCGGCCGTTACAAATTGCAGCACGGCGACGAGCTGCTGGTCGGTCGCACGCGTCTGCTCGCCGACCTGTCGCCGCTGGATCGCTCGCTGCAGCCCCTCGGCTGATCGAGCGTTCCGTCCGCGTACCGCGCTTCGCAGCGCCCTCCGCCCGCGGCGCGCGGCAGCGCGCTCATTTTCGGCGCTTTCTGGCTTCGAGCCCCTGCAATTGCGCGTTACAAGGCGGGGGTAGGCACGCGGGCAGCTCACGGAGTTTCTCTGAGACGCGCTACGCCGACACAAAGGAAGCTCGTGAACGTACTCACCTCTCTGGATCGCAAGGCCGACTACACCAAGAACCAGCTCCAGCTGATCCTCGGTGCCTGGGTGATGAGCGCCCTCGTCGACCGCAAGAAGGCGATCTCCACCAGCGACGGCGACATCTCCGAAGACGACTACGACAAGAAGAGCATCTACTCGCTCTTCTACTCCCTCTATCGGACGATGGACGACGCGCCGACCGGCACCGGTGAGCGCTACGAGCTGACCTTCAACACCTGGGGCTACGCATGGCCCGAGAGCTGGGGCCCCTGTCCCGTCAAGTCGACGGACGCGGAGCGCTTCGGCAAGCACGCGTACACCGGCCTCTACCAGTTCCAGCAGGTCCAGGACCGCATCAAGGAGAAGGGTGGCAAGGTCCACATCGTGGAGATGGGCTGCGGCACCGGCGCCGGCGCCCACCACGTGGCGAGGTACGTCATCCCCGAGTGCACCTACGAGGCGGTGGACATGCAGCAGGCCGCCATCCAGACCTGCAAGCGCAAGTTCGTCCCGAACTGCGGCGGCCGCCTGGTCGCCACCTGCTCCGACGCCACCCGCCTCGCGATCGCCGACGGCGTCGCCGACTTCGTCGCCGTCAACGAGACGCACGTCACCGAGCAGGCCGGCCGCGTGACGGAGGAAGACGAGCGCTTCTTCAGCACCGCCAAGCGCCTGCTGAAGCCGGGCGGCTTCCTGGTGTGGGGCAACGCCATCCCCGACAGCACCTGGGAGCCCTGCTTCAAGTACCTCGAGTCGATCGGCATGAAGAAGATCGAGGTCCGCGACGTGACGAAGGAGGCCGTGATCGCCCGTGACCTCGACAAGGCGCGCGTCGACGCCTACGTCGATCACTGCATCGACAGCTTCCACGGCTTCCGCATCCCGGTGCTCGGCATGCAGCGCCGGCAGGAGGCCGAGCTGGCGATGAAGAACTTCTACCGGAACCCCGGGACGCGCCTGTACGAGAACATGAAGGACGGCACCGACACCTACAAGGTCGTGCTGTTCCAGAAGACAGCCTGAAAAGCACCGACTTCTGGGCCGCCCCTCCGGAATCAGGGGAGGGCCGAAAAAATAGCGGGGCGGTGTCGATGAGGCGCCGCCCCGTTCGTCGTGGTGGGGCAAGGAGCCCAAGGGGTGCTCCGGGACAGCGGCCGGCTCAACCGGGCCGGCCTCGGATATCCTCCCGCCATGCGCTTCGCGATCGCGCTCGTCCTCGCCGCCCCGGTCGGCTGTGCGCTCGACGGCGCGGGGTCGGGCCAGCGCGAGGACGACGGCGCGACGGCGGTCGCCTCGTCAGGCTCGGCGACGCCCGCCGGCGGGAGCGACGCCGGCCCGACCACGGCCACCTCGACCGCCACGTCGAGCGCCGACGCGGCGGGCACCGGCAGCGGAGGTGACGGCGCCGGAGCGGGCACGGGCGGCGACACCAGCGGCGCCGCGGGCGGTGGCGGCAGCACGCCGAACGAGCCCGACTGCGGCAACGGCGTGATCGAGGCGCCCGACGAGGAGTGCGACGGCGGCTGGCCCTGCGACGCCGACTGCCGGATGCAATGCCCCCCCGGCTGGGTGGAGGGCGACACCACACACACCTGCTACGGCGGCGACGACAGCGACTGGAGCTACTACGAGATCGGCGACGGGTGCGATTCGCTCCGCGGCCAGGGCGATCTCCCCGACGATGCGCCGATCGACCCCGCAACACCCGAACAGAAGGGTGATCTGGCGGCCGTCACCACCGTCTGCGGCAGCGATCTGAACGAGGACGGCTGCTGGATCGGCGCCGACGATCGCGTCGCCGAGGACAGCTTCGTCTGGCGCAGCGCGGATCTCTTCACCTATCCCGGCGGCACGAGCCCCTGGGGTGAAGGCGAGCCCAACGACGACGGGGACGACGAGGAGGCCGAGGACTGCCTCGAGGTGTGGGTCCCCGATGGCGCTGCGACCTCGCGCCCGCTCAATGACGATCGATGCGACAACGCGCAGCACGTCGTCTGCGAGATCGCTCCGCCGGGTGACCCGGCGCGTTGACCATCAGATCCCGCCGCCGTCGATGACCCGCTTCGCCTCCGCCCCCAGCATCTGCACCGCGAAGCCCATGGCGGCGAACCGCTCGTCCTTCGTCCGGCCGCGCACGAAGCGAGCGTAGATCTGCTGGGCGACCACCGCGTTCTTGAAGAGGGCGAACGCGTAGTAGAAGCGGATGTTCAACAGCGAGCGCCCGGTCTTCTCCGCGTAGCGCGCGGCGATCGCGGCGCGGCGCGGGGCGCCCGGCAGGTGGGTGGGGCCGAACGCGAACTGGACGATGGGGGGCGGATCGTCGGCCTGGATCCAGTAGGCCAGCGTGGTGCCGAGATCCATGAGCGGGTCGCCCACCGTCGCCATCTCCCAGTCGAGGATGCCGACGATCCGCGTGAGATCGTCGCGGTCGAGGACCAGGTTGTCGTACTTGAAGTCGTTGTGGATGAGCGCCGGCGCCTGGGGCGGCGGTTGGTTGGCGGCGAGCCACGTGGCCACGCACTCGATGTCGGCCACCTCGTCGGTCTTGGCGGCGAGCCAGCGCTTCGTCCACCCCGTCACCTGACGCTCGACGTAGCCGTCGGGCCTGGCGATGGCGCCGAGGCCGATGGTCTCCCACGGCAGCGCGTGCAGCGCGACCAGCTGGTCGACGAAGGACTCGGCGAGCTTCGCGTTGATCGCCTCGCTCAACGCCACCCCCGCGGGAAGCTTGCGCCGCAGCACCGTGCCGGCGACCCGATCCATGACGTAGAAGGGCGCACCCATCGGCGCGTCGTCCTCCACGTGGAGGATGGGGCGCGGCGCCTGGTGCAGCCACGGCGCGCCGCCAGGGGACGACGGCGACGACAGCATCGACAGGATGCGGAACTCGCGCCCCATGTCGTGCGCCGACTTCACCTGGTTGCCGAAGGGCGGCCGGCGCAGCACCCGCTCCACGCGCTGGCCCCCCTCCATCCACGAGATCAGGTAGGTCAGGTTGGAGTGCCCGCAGGGGAACTGCGCCGCCTCCAGGCCACCGTCGTAGCCGGGCAGCCGCTCGCCGAGGAGGGCGTTCAGCGCGCCGAGGTCGAGCTCCTCACCGGCGCGCGCCGGGCGCGCCTCGTCGACGGGGGCTGCCATCTCAGGACGCCCCCGTCGGTCCCGCGGGATGAAGCCCGTAGCGACCGAGGATCTTCTTCGCGACGCTCACCTTGTGCACCTCGTCCGGCCCGTCGTAGATGCGCGCCGCACGCTCGTGGCGGAAGAACCAGGCGAGGATGGTGTCGTCGCTGATGCCGAGCGCCCCGTGCGTCTGCACCGCGCGATCGAGCACCCGCTGCAGCACGCCTGCGACGTAGAACTTCACCAGCGAGATCGCCTCGCGCGCGGCGTGGTTGCCCTCGCGCTCCATGGTCGCGGCAGCGTCCATCACCATGAGTCGCGAGGCGTGGATCTCGGCGCGGCTCTCCGCGATCCACTCCTGCACGATCTGGCGCGTACCCAGGGCGCGGCCGGGGGACAGCTCGCGGGTGGCGGCGCGGCGGCACATCATGTCGAAGGCCCGCTCGCAGACGCCGATCCAGCGCATCGCGTGGTGGATGCGGCCGGGGCCCAGCCGGTCCTGCGCGATCATGAAGCCGCCTCCCTCGGGCCCCAGCAGGTGGTCCTCGGGGACGCGCACGTTCTCGTAGGTGATCTCGGCGTGACTCGCCCAGTCCGATCCCGCCTCGCCCATGACCGGGATGTTGCGCACCAGCGTGAACCCCGGCGCATCGGTGGGGACCAGGATCATGCTGGCGCGCCCGTGCGGCGGCGCGTCGGGGTTGGTGACGGCCATGACGACGGCGAACGCGGCGCCGTCCGCGCTGGACGTGAACCACTTGCGGCCGTTCACCACCCAGCTGCCGCCGTCCTTCAGCGCGGTGGTGTGGAGCACGGTCGGGTTCGATCCCGGGGCGTCGGGCTCGGTCATCGAGAAGCAGCTGCGGATGCGCCCCTCGGTGAGCGGCCTCAGCCAGCGCTCCTTCTGCGCATCGGTGCCCCACTGCGCGAGGACCTCCATGTTTCCGGCGTCGGGCGCCTGGCAGTTGAACAGATAGTGGCCGATCGGCGTACGCCCGAGCGCCTCGCTCACCTGCGCGTGCTCGGTGAGGGAGAGGCCGAGGCCGCCGTGGTGCGTCGCCATCTGCGGGAGCCACAGGCCCGCCGCCTTCACCCGCGCGCGGACCTCGGCGAGCCGCGGGAGGAGCGCGCGGAAGCCCCCTCC
>JBKJLX010000578.1:0-4652 GCA_046596645.1 Polyangiaceae bacterium | reverse complement strand
CTCCGCCATCGTCCCCGCCAGGTAGGTGATGCGGAGTTCTTCGGCTTCACCGAGATGAACTTCCCCTCCTACGAGGCGGACGAGCTGTTCGAGGGCGAGGAGGCGGACTGCCTGGTGCCGGAGCCGGCGCTGCTCGACGGGCCCGAGGTCGAGGCCCCACCGCCGCTGATCTCCAACGTCGAGATGGAGAAGCAGGAGAGCGGCCTGGTGCGGGTCGCCGGCTTCACCATCGCCGGCAAGTTCGGCCCCCAGCTCTCCACCGGCAACGTGTTCGAGGCCGAGCGGTCGAACTGCGACCTCAACGGCGACGGGCGGGTCGACTTCGAGAGCGACGCCGAGGGCTCGTGCAGCAACGTCTGCGACGCCGACCCCGACTGCACCGAGTGGACGCAGTTCGTCAGCCGCGGGACCTACAAGGTCTACCGCGGCAACAACGTGATCAAGGTCCAGAGCGACGGCGCGCCCGGCTTCAACGCCGTGGCCAACCGCGGCATGCTGCTCGACGCCGTCACCGGCTCCCTCCGCAACTTCAGCGGCGGCAAGCTGAACTGGACCATCGAGGTGCGCTGCCCGGACGACCTCGTCTGCGCCGCTGACGGCTGCGCAGACGAGGTCAAGCCCTCGAACCAGGCCTGCGTGAGCCTGCACCCGACCGAAGACGACAACGACGAAGGAACGAACTGACCGATGACGCCCAGCGGCTACCTCCGATCGTTCCTCGTCGCACTCGCTGCTGCGGGTGTCGTCGCCGCGGCGCCGCACGCCGCCCTCGCGCAGGACCCGCCGCCGGCGGCTCCGAAGTCCGCGGCAGACCTGCGGACCGAAGCCAAGGCCACCCTGGACAAGGGGGACACCGCGGCGGCCTGCCTGCTCTTCGAGCAGGCATACACCGCCTCCAAGAGCGGCGCCGCCGACGCGGCCGGCCCCAAGCCCGACGAGATCCTGTTCGAGCTGGCGGCGTGCCACGAGAAGCAGGGTCTGAAGGACATCGCCGCGAACGAGTTCGATCAGGTGGCGGCCGGTGGCGGCGCCCAGGCGGAGATCGCGAAGGAGCGCGCCAAGGCGCTGCGCGCGCCGGCGGCGGCGGAGCCCGCCGCGGCGGTGAACCCGGGGCAGACCGCCGAGGTTCCCCCGGGCGCGCTCGCCACTGCGGGGGTGGCCGACGCCCCGCGCATCACCGAGACGGGCAAGGAGGAGCCGCCCACCCGCGTCGGCGACTTCATGGACACGCGCCTCACCTGGGTCTTCGGCGACGACGACATCCTGCACCAGACCGGGCAGGCCTTCCCGCTCTCGCCCAACGCCAGCATCGGAGAGCGCCGCCAGTACCGGCTGTTCTTCGACAACCTGAACTCGCGCTTCGCCGGCCGCGAGAACCTGACCCACCTCGCGCTCTACAAGAAGATGCCGGGGTTCATCGAGGATCTCGACACCGAGGCCTCGCTGCTCCTCCGCTTCGACGTCGCGTCGCTCGCGAGCGGCAGCGGCAACCTGAACCAGACGCTCTACGACGCCGGCTCCTACATCCGCCTCTTCTACCACCTGGACAGGCCGGAGAAGGGCTCCACGGGGCTGGGCTTCACCTTCTGGCCCATCGACACCGATCGCTTCCGGCTCGGTTACCTCTACGACATCAGCTGGGGCGGCACGGCGGCCAGCATCAACCAGTCGATCTTCCCGCGCATCCAGGGCGCGGCGCCTGGCTTTCGCGTGTCGTTCGAGCACCCGAAGTTCAACGTCTTCGCGGGCCTGAAGACGGCGCAGATCGTCCAGGTCGAGGAGACGCTGACGCCCGGCACCAGCGAGGTCGAGCAGATCCGCGTCGGGCAGACCAACCTCGGCTTCCTCGGCGGCGCGGGCGTCGAGCCCATCGACTACCTGCGCGCCGACGTCGGCGTCGGCTATTTTCAGCAGGGCAAGTTCGACCTGCCCGACGTCGCCGGGGAGGCGGTCTTCACCTACGGCTTCGCGGGGCGCATCGTGGCCCATGATCCCGACATGCCGGTGGGTCAGTCGATCGACTTCCTCCTCTACCGGAACGACCCCAACAAGCCGCAGCAGATCTTCAAGCCCGAGAAGTACGAGGAGGGGAAGTTCACCTGGTCGGTCAGCGTCGAGGGCGACATCCTGATGCAGAACCTGAAGGACTTCGACGTCACCGGCGCCACGGCGATCCAGCCCGCTCTGGCGACCGCGGTCTCGGCCAACATCAAGGCCAGCTACCTGCGCGCTAGCCTCACCGGCATCTTCCGCGACCTGCCGTACGTGCTGCGCAATCAGCCCGGCTTCATCCCCTTCCAGACGCTGCCGGACGACGCGGAGACCAAGCCCGAGCTCTTCTTCGCCGCCAGCGCCGACTACTACATCGCGAGCGCGCGCCTCACCCCCGGCATCGGTGGCGGCCTGCAGTTCCCGTCGACCTTCGTCACCAACTCGGCCGACTCGTCCAACGCGCCCATCTCGAGGACGGTCGTGGTGCGCGAGCAGGGCAACATCGCCATCCTCCCCCTCAACGCGGAGGCGGCGCCGATCCTCCAGGCGCGCCTCAGCCTGAAGTGGGACATCTCGCCGATCGTCAGCGCCATCGGTTGGGCCCAGTTCATCCGCGACAACAACGGCACCTTCGTCGAGCGCGATCCCAACGAGGGCACCGTCGCCCTGCGCACCTTCATCGAGCCCAACTTCTTCGGCCTCGGGACCGCAGTGCAGGCGAGGTTCTGATCCCGTGCTGCCTCGGCTCTTCCACAAGGCCGAGGCTACGCTCGATCATCTTCGCGCCCTCACCGGCGTCGGTTGCCGAGGAGAGGGGAGGACGGCGCCCTCGCCCCCGCTGCGCGGCCGCCTGGGCGGTCACGTTGCGGGCATGCGCGGAGACCGCCTGTCCTTCGTCCTCGAGGCCTTCCGCGAGGCGGGGGACGTCGCGCGGCTCCGCCTGGGCTGGGTGACGGCGCACCTGCTCGCCCATCCCGATCACGTTCGCCACGTGATGGTCGACCACGTCCGCAATTACGACAAGCAGACGCGCGGGTTCGACAAGGTTCGCCTCATCCTCGGCAACGGCCTGCTCACCAGCGAGGGCGACTTCTGGCGGCGGCAGCGGCGCATCGCGCAGCCGGCGTTCCATCGCGAGCGGACCGCCGGCTTCGCCGCGATCATGGCGCGCGTCACCGAGGAGATGCTCACCCACTGGGCGACGCGGGCGGACGGCACCGTCATCGACGTGGCGGAGGAGATGATGCGCCTGACCCTGCGGATGGCGGGGCTCACGCTGCTCTCCTCCGATCCCACGGCCGACGCGGACGTGGTGGGCCGCGCGGTTTCCCTGCTCCTCGCCTCGGCGAACGAGCGCATCCTCTCCCCCTTCGACTTCGTGGAGGCGCTCCCCCTGCCGAAGAACCTGGCGCTGCGGCGTGCGCAGGAGGACCTCGATCGCGTGGTGTACGGCGCCATCGTCGCGCGACGACGAAGCGCCGAGCGACCGAACGATCTGCTCAGCCTGTTCATGGACGCCCGCGACGAGGACACCGGCGAGGCGATGAGCGACGTCCAGCTCCGCGACGAGGTGATGACCATGTTCCTCGCCGGCCACGAGACCACGGCGAACGCCCTCGCCTGGAGCTTCTGGCTGATGAGCCTCCACCCCGGGCCCGCGCGCGAGGTGGTGGAGGAGGCGCGCCGCGTCCTCGGCGCGGTGGAGGCCGCGGGGCGCACACCCACCGCGGAGGATGTCGCGGCGCTGCCGGTGACGCGCCGCTTTCTCCAGGAGTCGATGCGGCTCTACCCGCCGGCGTGGTTCATCGCCCGGCGCGCGACCTGCGACGACGTGATCGGCGGCTTCCACATCCCGCGCGGCAGCTACGTGTTCGTGAGCCCCTGGGTCACCCACCGCCACCCCGCCTTCTTCGTGGACCCGGAGGGCTTCAACCCCGAGCGCTTCCTCCCGGAGGCGGCGGCAAAGCTCCCCAAGCACGCGTACATCCCGTTCGGCGCCGGCCCGCGCGTCTGCATCGGTCAGGGCTTCGCCATGCTCGAGGCGACGCTCGTCCTGGCCATGGTCGCGCGGCGCTTCCGCCTCGACGCGGTGAGCGGCCATCCCGTGGTGCCCGAGGCGTCGATCACGCTGCGCCCGGCCGGCGGGGTGCGCGTCGCGCTGCATCGGCACCTCGCCCGTTCCTGAGTCCGATGGCAACTGGCCAGGTGCCGCTCCAGGCGACGCCTCGTGTAGCCTGCGGCACGGTGGACGTGGAATCTCGCGCGCAACCGCCCTCGCTCTGGCGCGTCGCGCGCGACGCACTGTCACAGGACCTGGACGCCGAGGAGCGGCACGCTCAGCCCGAGCTGGCGCGACAGAACGTCGCGCGCTTCCTCGCCCTCACGCCTCTCCTCCTCCTCGGGCACGCGCTGGCGCTGGCCACCACCGTGGGCTGGGGCCGGTGGGGCGACTTCCGCTCCGTCGCCTTTGCGGTGCACGGCGTCACCGTCGCCCTGAACGCGCTGCTGCTGGCAGCGGCGCTGCTCGCACGGCGCCGCGGCGGCGTACACCCGGCGTGGTTCGGCGACGCGCTGGTGCTCCTGTACTGCGCCTTCGGCCTCGCCATCTCCACCAACGGCCAGCGCATCAGCGCCAGCGCCGACTTCCTGAACTTCGCGCT
>JBKJLX010000501.1:0-3954 GCA_046596645.1 Polyangiaceae bacterium | reverse complement strand
CGAGCCGGCGCTGCACCTGGATCCGCCCGGCGCCCTCGTCGGTGCGGGCGGCGCCGCGATCGTCGGCGCTCGGGGTGTCGCCGCCGCTCTCGGTCTTCCACAGGAAGCTGCCGTAGTTGTGGTGGTAGCGCTCGAGCTGCGCCTCGACGCCGGCGGCGCCGGTCACGCTCGCCGCGAGCGGGTAGTCGAGCGCCTTGCGGTAATCGACGTCGGACTGGGTGTAGCGCCCGGGGCGGATCTGGCGGCCGCTGCGCACGTCGGTGACGTAGTCGCGGTCTAGACGATCGCCGGGCGTGGAGATGAACGGCACCCGCATGGCCGGCGAGCGCTTGTTCGGCGCGTCCACCAGGACCAGCGTCGACTCGCCTTCGCTCTCGACGAAGTGGTAGGTGACGCCGATGTCCTCCATCAGGCGGGAGACGAAGTCGAAGTCCGACTCCGCGTACTGCACGCGGAAGCGGCGCTTGGCGTAGCTCGCGGCGTCGAGCTCGGTCTTCGGCTGGATGCCCCAGCCCTGGAGCACCTCGAGCACCACGTCGAGCTCCGACTTGTCCTGGAAGACGCGGTAGTTGCGGCGCTGGGTCAGGAGCCACAGACGCGGCATGATCCGGATCTCGTAGGTGGAGAGCCCGCGATCCTCCACCGCGATCAGCTCCGCGGAGGCGCAGAGGCCGCCCCACGCGCGCGGCCCGCCGCCGATCGAGGCGCGGCGCAGCTCGAACCGCGCCGGTTGGCCCACCGCGGCCTCGAAGTCGACATCGGCGCTGGCGGACATCGCGATCAGGCGCACGTCGAAGGGGCGCGACAGCGACTCCTCCACCATGAACTCGCGGACGTCGAGCGACTCGCCGCCCGCGATCGAGAGGTGCAGGTTGGAGACGGGGACCGGGGTCTGGATGGCCATGGCGTGGCTCCTTCTGGCTGCGTTCGCGGGGCTACGGGATCAGCTGCGAGCCGAGGGTCACGCCGGAGGCGGCGCCCTTGAAGGCGGTGTTCCCCGACTGCGCCCAGTCCACTGCGCGCATGAAGCCCTTCGAGGTGGAGGGGCCGATGGCGCCGGCGTTGGCCAGGTTCGCAGCGTCGCTCTGCCCGGCGGCCTCGAGCATCAACCCGGCGCCCCCCAGGACCGACTGGCGCACGGCGCCGCTCTGGATGGTCTTCGAGAGCGACAGGGCGCCGAAGAGCAGGCTCATGCCGGTGACGATCGGGTTCGACATGTCGGTCTGCTGTCCGAGCGCCGACGGCGCGCCGCCGACCATCAGCGAGTCCATGCCTTCGGAGATGCACCCGCTGCTGCAGCGCAGCTGGTCGCCGCGCCGGCTCATCGGGCGGCGCTCGGGGCCCAGCATGACGAGCAGGCTGCCCTGCGCGACCTCCTTGTTGCAGCAGTCGGTGATGCTGTCGGTGAAGGCGCGCGCCGCGTGCTTCTGGTCCGGCCCCAGCCGCACCGTCGAGAGACCGCGCTCGATCTTTCCGGCGGCCGCGACGGGGAGGAAGCCGTCGACGATCTTGCCGAGATCCATGCCGACGGCGCCCCACTGGCCGACCGTCCCCGCGACGGCGACCGCCCCGGCGATGGTCATCGACACTGGCGCCGACAGGACGATCGCCGCGGCGACCACGACCCCGGCGAGGCCGAGGCCGATCGTCCCCACCGACGAGGCGTGGGTGACCTCGTGATCGACGTGGGCGGCTTTCTCGACGTGCATCGCGTTCCTCCTGGTGTCAGCGTCGCGTCCGCGGCCTCAGGCCTCGCGAAACTTCAGATCGGCGAGCGCACGGCCGACCAGCCGGTCGACGTCCTCGCGGTGTGCCGCCTTGCCGGTGACGGTCATGACGAGGACCACCGGCGGGGCGGCGACGAAGACCTGGTGGTTGTAGAGGACGTCCTCGTTGCGCTTCCAGCGGAAGGTCCTGTGCAGCGCCTCCAGGGCGGTCTCGGCGCCGTCGCGCGGCGGCTCCTCCGCGCGGTAGCCCTCGAAGCGAGTCGCGTAGTCCTTCGTCTCCTGGGCGACGTAGTCGGCGAGCGGCCGCGTGCCGGGAAGTGGCTCGCGCTGCGTCACCAGCACCACCGCCTCGCCGTCCGGCGTCCTCCACTCCAGCACGTGCACCGAGCGATCGATGAAGCCCGGCGGCAGCTCGAGCACCGCGTCGTCCATGTGGTAGATGCGGTCGCCGCTCATCGTCGCCTCGCGAGCACGATGCGCGCCGAGGGGAGGGCGCTCCCCACCAGCTCCGGATCGCGCGACGCCACGATCCACTGGGCGTCGGGCGCCGTCTCGCGCAGGGCCCCAACCCACCCGACGGCGACGCCGGGCGGCAGCCCGATCTCCGGCGTGTCGAGGAGGATGAGCGACCGCTCGAGGCCACACACGATGGGCAAGGCCGCGAGCGAGAACGCGTTGCGCTCGGTGAAGCCCAGCCGCGAGAGCGGCAGGCGCCCCCCGCCGTCCACCGCGAAGTCCGGCTGGCCGTTGCCGGCGACTCCGACCAGGCGCGCCGTGCTGCACAGGCGCGAGAAGAGGTCGGCCACCCGCTGGAACTGCGGCGTGTCCTCCCTGAAAGCGCGGCACACCGCCCGCGCCAGCCCCCCGTACTTGCCGGGGTCGGTCGAGACGCGGACCCGCCGCTGCTCCGCCTCGAAGTCGCCCATGGGGGACAGCGTCGCCTCCGCCGCGCGCAGGGCCGGCACGAAGACCACCTTGGAGGTCGTGGGTCGGTGGTCGTAGCGCGACATCAGCCCGAGCAGGGCCGGGTCGGCGTCGGCCCTGGGGAGGCTGCCGCGGCGGAACACCAGCTGCGCGGTGGTCCTCTCCTCGGCGAGGCCGCCATAGCGGCGCTCCTCCTCGTCGAGCAGCCACGTGGAGCGGATGGTCGCGGCGTCGCCTCGGGACGAGATCATGCGATCGGGCTCGGGCACCGGGCCGGCGGTGGACAGGCGCGCGGCGGTCACCGCCACCGCCTCCAGCCAGGTGGTGAGGCCGGCGCTGGCGGCGCCGGTGACCACCGTCATCGGCGGCGGCTCGCCCAGCTCCTCCCCGAGCTGCCACGCAGCGTCGGCGAGCGCGCGCACCCCTGACGTCTCCAGCGACACAAGCCTCACGCGCTCGCCTCCCGAACCGTTCCTGGCGGAACGCCGTGGAGCCGCCCCTGCAGCCCCGGGGGCGATGCTAGTACGATCGCGCTCGATGCAGGTCGACGACATCTACTGCCACGCCGCCCAGCAGCTCGGCCTCACCATGACCCCTCCGGCAGGGGCGACGCTGTTCACCACGGTGCTGCAGCTGGCGGGCGATGTCGGGCTCCAGCCGGTGGTGGTTCGGCGCACCTTCGGGAAGGGCGCGACCACCTGGGTGAGCGCCTTCCTCCAGCCGATGCTGGATCTCGGGATGCGCATCGCGCCGACGGGGGCCGTCGAATCCCTCCGCGATCTCCTGGGCGCGATCGACGTCATCACCGGCGACGCTCGGTTCGACGGCACGTTCGCGGTGCGCGCCGACGAGCCCGATCGGGCGCGCGCGCTCCTCTCGGCGCAGGTGCGCGAGGCTCTTCTGGCGTGCGGGGCGACGGTGCACGCCAGCGACGCCGGGGTCGCGGTCCACCATCAGGCGATGGGCGTGTCGGGTGATCCCGCCATGCTGCTCGCCGTGATCTCCGCGATCACCGGGGCCGCGCGCGCGCTCGACGCGGCCCGCGCTGCGACGCCGCCTGCGGCGGAGGTCGGCCCGCTGGCCGCGAGTCTCGCCGCGTTCGCCCGCGCCAACGACCTCGACTTCGCGGCGGATGCGCCGGTGCGCGTGAGCGGCTCGCTCTCCGGCAGCGCCGTGTGGCTCCAGTCGCACCGGACCTCGCGCGGTCGCCACGGGCTGGCGCTCGGGGTGCGGCTGCAGCAGGCGCCCCCCTTCTGGCTGTCGGTCCGCGGCGCGCGGGCCGGCCTGGGCGCCCGCTTGCGGG
>JBKJLX010000465.1:0-3589 GCA_046596645.1 Polyangiaceae bacterium | reverse complement strand
CCGGCAAGCTGCGCGCGAACATGTTCGGCGAGGCCGCGGTGCTGGGCCCCGCGCTGCCGAACGCCGTCAACGTCCCCGCCGACGCGGTGCAGACGGTGGGGACCACGCGCCTGGTCTTCGTGCGCGCCGAGGAGCTCGTCTTCCAGGTCCGCCACGTGACGGTGGCGCAGCGACGCGGGGCGCAGTCGGTCCTGAAGGATGGGCTGAAGACGGGCGAAGAGGTGGTCACCACCGGAGCCTTTCTTCTCAAGACCGAGACCCTGAAGGACAGCATCGGCGCCGGCTGCTGCGCGGTGGACTGACCGTGCTCGAAGCCATCCTCGGCTGGTCGATCCGCCACCGCCTCCTGGTCCTCGCCGGCGCCGTGGCGCTGGTGGTGGCGGGCGCGCTCTCGTTTCGCGCGCTCCCCATCGACGCCTTTCCCGACACCACGCCGGTGCAGGTCCAGGTGAACACCATCGCCCCGACGCTGGGCCCGCTGCAGATCGAGCGCCAGATCACGGCGCCGGTCGAGCAGGCCATCTCCGGGCTTCGCGGGCTCGAAGAGGTTCGCTCGCTGTCACGGAGCGGGCTCTCCCAGCTCACCATCGTCTTCGAGGACGGGACCGACATCTATCTCGCGCGGCAGATCGTCTCCGAGCGGATCGGCAACGTGGAGCTCCCGGCGGGGGTCGAGCGGCCGTCGCTGGGCCCGGTCGCGACCGGCCTCGGCGAGGTCTTCCACTACCTGGTGACGTCCGAGGGCAAGTCCCTGGCCGAGGTACGAACCGCGCACGACTGGATCATCGCCCCGCAGATGCGCGCCGTCCCCGGCGTGGCCGAGGTGAACTCGTGGGGAGGTGACGAGCGTCAGATCCAGGTGGTCGTCGATCCCACGTTGCTCCAGGCGCGAGGCCTCGATCTGCACGATCTCGTGGAGGCGCTGGAGCGCAACAACGGCACCGCGGGCGGCGGCACCCTCGACGGCGCCGGCGAGGCCTACCAGGTGCAGGGCAGCGCGCTCATCACCGAGCCGTCGCAGATCGGTGACATCGTGGTGCGGAGCGAGCGCGGCGTTCCCATCCGCGTTCGCGACGTGGCCCGCGTGGTGGAGGGTCGGGAGACGAAGCGCGGCGCCGTCACCGCCGGCGGTAAGGGCGAGGTCGTCCTCGGCCTCGGCTTCATGCTCCTCGGCGAGAACAGCCACCAGGTCACCACCCGGCTCGCCGCGCGCCTGGAGGAGGTGAAGAAGAGCCTCCCCCCGGGGATCCACGTGGAAGCTGTCTACGCGCGCACCGATCTCGTCGACCGCGTCCTCCGCACCGTGCGCACCAACCTGCTGGAGGGCGCGCTACTGGTCATCGCCGTCCTCTTCGTGTTCCTGGGCAGCCCGCGCGCCGGTCTCCTGGTGGCGCTCGCCATCCCGCTCTCGATGATGGTCGCCTCGTCGCTGATGCTGCGGCTCGGCGTCGTCGGCAGCCTGATGAGCCTGGGCGCGATCGACTTCGGGCTGGTGGTCGACAGCACCGTCATCCAGGTCGAGAACGCCATGCGCCACCTGGCGGAGGACACGTCGGAGCGGCCCAAGGAGGACATCATCCGCGACGCGGTGGTCGAGGTGCGCAAGCCGACGATGTTCGGCGAGCTGATCATCTTCATCGTCTACCTCCCGGTTCTTCTTCTCGAGGGGACGGAGGGGAAGCTGTTCCGCCCGATGGCGCTGACCATGCTGTTCGCGCTCTTCGGCTCGATGCTGCTCTCGCTCACCGTCATCCCCGCGCTGGCGACATTCCTCCTCCCCCGCAGGCCGAGCCACCGTGACCCGCTGGTGGTGCGCGGCCTCCGCCGCGGCTACCGCTGGGTGCTCGGAGGGTTGCTCCGGAGGCCCATCATCGTGGTCGGGATCGCGGTGGGGACGCTCCTCGGGGGCCTCTCCATGGCGCCCCTCCTCGGGACCGAGTTCGTGCCGCGTCTCTCCGAGGGGGCCATCGCGATCAACACCATCCGCCTCTCCAGCGTCTCGCTCGACGAGAGCGTCCGCTACGGAACGAAGATCGAGCAGGTCCTCCTCGCGGCCTTCCCCGACGAGATCGAGCGCATCTGGACGCGCACCGGGACCGCCGAGGTCGCGACCGACCCCATGGGCGTCGAGCTCTCCGACGTGTTTATCACGCTGAAGCCGCGCGAGCGCTGGTCCCGCGCCGGGACCCAAGCCGAGCTGGTCGCCGCCATGGAGAAGTCGCTCGATGGGTTCCCTGGCATGCGGATGGTCTTCGCGCAGCCGATCGAGATGCGGGTCAACGAGATGGTCGCGGGCGTGCGCGCGGATGTCGCGGTGAAGGTCTTCGGCGACGACCTCGACGTCCTCAAGGAGAAGGCCCGCGAGATCGAGACCATCCTCAACGAGATCCCGGGCGCGGCCGACGTGGTGACCGAGCAGATGACCGGGCAGCCGGCGCTGCAGGTGACGCTCGATCGCAAGGCGGCGGCGCGCCACGGGATCGCCGCGATCGATGTGCTCGACGTGGTGACCGCCATGGGCGGGCTGGAGGTCGGCGAGCTGTCCGAGGGCGATCGCCGCTTCCCCATCGCGGTCCGCCTCGACGATCGTTATCGCACCGACGTCGACGCTTTCCGGCGGGTCCTGGTGGGAGAATCAGGCGGGGATCGCGTCCCCATCGATCGCCTGGCGACGGTGGAGGTCGTGGAGGGACCGGCGAAGGTGGAGCGCGAATGGGCCAAGCGCCGGGTCGTCGTGCAGGCCAACGTGCGCGGCCGCGACGTCGGCTCGTTCGTCAGCGAGGCGGCGGCGGCGATCGACGCGCGCGTCACCCTGCCCGCCGGCTCGTACATTCGCTTCGGCGGCCAGTTCGAGCACCTCCAGGACGCGCAGCGACGGCTCCTCATCGTGGTGCCGATCGCCCTCGCCCTCATCTTCGCGCTGCTCTACGTCACCTATGGCCGGGTGCGCGACGCCGCGCGGGTCTTCCTCGGCGTGCCCTTTGCCGCCGTCGGAGGGATCGTCGCGCTCCACTTCCGCGGCATTCCCTTCAGCGTCTCCGCCGCGGTCGGCTTCATCGCCGTATTCGGTGTGTCGGTGCTCGGAGACATGGTGCTCGTCTCGACGGTACGACAGCTGGAGGGCGAGGGGCGCCCGCTCACCGACGCAGTGCGAATGGCGGCGGACCAGAGGTTGCGTCCGGTGCTGATGACGGCCCTCGTCGCGAGCCTGGGCTTCGTGCCGATGGCACTTGCGACCGACGTCGGCGCCGAGGTGCAGCGGCCGCTGGCGACGGTGGTGATCGGTGGCATCATCACGTCGACGCTGCTGACGCTGTTCGTCCTTCCCGCGCTCTACCTGGTGGTCGGCGGTCCGGGCCGTGCGCGCCCACCCATCACACCGCCGTGAGCACGCGTCGGTCGACGTCCCGGCCTCGGTGGCCGTCCTCACGCCGCCGGTCGCGCGTCGGGGGAGCACAGCACCGACGAGCCGATCCATCGCGGGCAAGCTCCGTCAATGCCGCTCGTCGGCGCCGAGATCGGGGGCGGCGGCATCGCGGGTTTCGCCGTCGAGATCGACGCCGGCACCGGCGATGACGGGCGCGGCGTC